>NZ_QSBX01000007.1:104844-154618 GCF_003465835.1 Anaerotruncus sp. AF02-27
GCCCGCCGGTGCCCTGCACCGGTTCGCCGGGCTTTAGCCCGGTGGTGACCTCATAGACTTGGATAGTGGTCACCTCGGAAGAGATGTTGATGACCTCTCCGATCAGGCGTTTGTGCCCGACGTAGACCATCTCCATCATTTGAAAATCAACAGCGTTTTTTACGGTGACAACCGGGCCGTTGATTGAGTAAACTACATTTTCATTCAATCTTTATCCCTCCGTCGTCACGCAAAATTAAAGTTGGAATGGCTGTAGAACCAATCCTTCTGTTCGGCAAGCGCCGCGTCGAGGCTCAAATCCGCCTCGATCCCACGCGCAAGGTTATACAGGATCGGACCGCCGAGCGTGATATTCTCGTCGTCCGCCGTGATGGTGCAATCGCCGTAAATCTCCTTGATCAGATTGGAAAACCGCAGGTCCGCCGTACGGACCCGGATCTCGCTTCCCGGATAGAAAAAGTCCTGGGCAAGCATTTTGACCCGTTTTTCAAAAAACGCGTCGTAGGAGCCGCTTGCCGCGAAGTCCGCAAGCCTTTTGCGGGCCGCTTCGAGCACCTCGCCGAGGTACTGTTCGCGCCGCTGATAAAGCTGCTTTTTGAGCGCGAGGGTTTCCCGGGAAATTTCCTTGATATTTGCTGTCTGGATTGCGGAAATCTGTTTTTGGATTTTATGGTAAAGCTCCTCGAGGAGGCGGTTTTCCTCCTTTTCGAGCTCATTGTGTTTGAGCTGTTCGGTATCAGCTAAAATCTGTTCGCGCTCGGCGTTCGCTTTTGCCAGGATCGCCTGTTCAAACGACTCCAGCTTGGTTTCAATCGTCTGTTGCTGTGTCATATCATTTCACCTCATTCTCATGCAAAGTCTGCCGAATGAGCCGGCCTTGCTATAACTTCACGCCGATGGCCTCGCTGACATATCCTTCGATCATCTTCGAGACGTCCCCCGAACCGTGCCGGTCCGGGACCTCCACGATGAGCGGGCGTTTTTGGGTCAGCTTGTATCGGTAGATGGCCTGCGGGCAGGCATTGATGAGCTTTTCGGTCATCAGCACGACGCCGATTTCCGGGTCCGCCATCACCCGCCGGAGTGACTGCAGGACTTCTTCATGCGAGTGGATAACCTCGCCTTCGATGCCTGCAAGGCGCATGCCAACCATCGTATCGGCATTGTCGCTGAGCGTATAAAATTTCATGGTATCAACCCCTTTTCAGGTGTCGTTGCGATCGTTTCCCTCATATTGTCACAAACTTTGCGCAGGCGCTGTCAAACCCGGCATCAAAGCTTGTTGATCAGCAGAATTGAAATCAGCAGGCCGTAAAGCGCGACGCCTTCGCCCAGAACCACGAAGATCAGCGTCTTACCGAAGGCTTTCGGGTCCTCGGAGAACGCGCCGATCGCGGCGGGGGCGGTGGAGCCGATTGCGATGCCGGCGCCCAGGCAGCTAAGCCCGGTTGCAAGCGCGGCGGCCAGATAGCCCAACCCCGCGTTATTGTCCGCCGCGGCGGCAGCGGCAACGGTCGCGGTCGCCGGATCAGCCGCGGCCGAAACCCCGACCGACAGGGTCACAAGCAGCACCGCAGCCGTGAGGAACACGCCCGCGTTGGCGATGACGCGACGCCTGGATTTCGGGGTGGAACCGGATTTCAGGACAGGGACAAGCAGGATCGCCGCGAGGAGCACTGCGGCGGTTGGAATCAAAAATAACATCATCTTTCTTAACCTCCAATGAATTCATATTTATCAGGTTTCTTCTGTGGGGGAAACGGTAATCGGTGTAAAAGGTTTGCCGTCGCCGTCGAAATAACGGCTGAACATTTCATAAAATTCCAGGCGCAGTACCTGGATTCCCACGATGAGCCCTTCCATGCCGATGACAAACAGGTTGCCGATCACCACCACAAACGGGCTGCCGGTCGAGCCGACCATTTCGGACAGCGCGAACACCACCGCCATCATGCCGGCATGGCTCAATACAAAGCCGCCGACACGCAAAAAGGACATCGTGTTGGAAAAGAAGCTCAGCACCACCTCGAACAGCTCGAAAACGCCTTCGGTCAAATAGGCGCCCAGGCCGTCGTGGGGTTTTGCTTCGGAAAACGGGACGCCGTGCGCAAGCTTGCCGATCGGCTCCTTGAACAGGATGACCACAAGCGGCAGCACGATCAGCCCCAGGACATAGCTCATGCTGAACAGGTTTTTGCCGGTGAGAAAAATTGCCACCGCGCCGACCAGGATGGAGCCGTAGAAGACAAGCCCCGCCACGCCGTTCGCGGAAAAGAATGCGCGTTCAAAGTCGTGCCGCCGAAATCCGATATAGACGTCCAGCAGGATCGAAATGATAATGAGCGCCACGCCCAGCCCGACCGCGCCGAGCAGGATGATATTGGTCATATCGGGCGCCATGACTTCGATCGGCTTGCCGGGCAGCCCCATCATTCGGAACACCGGGTCAAGCAGGTGCTCAAAACCGAACACTGAACCGTACAGGGTCCCGAAGATACACGAAAAGATACCGACCCGGTTGATCACCCTGCCGATGTTCATCTTTTTAAACTTCCACAGCAGCGCGCCGGCAATCACGAGCAGGAGCCCCTGCCCCAAATCGCCGAACATGATGCCGAAAAGCAGACTGTAGGTGAAGGCCACGAACGGCGTCGGATCAAAGTCGTCATAGGACGGCAGGCCGTACATCTCGACGAACATCTCAAACGGTTTTGCAAACCAGCCGTTTTTGAGCTTGGTCGGCGCGGTGACGCGCTTATCCGAATCGTGCGGCTTGAGCTCCACCGAAACGCCGCTGAGATCCTGCAAGCTCTTTGCGAACGCCTGTGCGCGGTCCTCCTCAATAAAGCCGGTGATATAGAATACATCCAGGAACTGCCGTTTCAGAACCGAAACATATTTTCGCATCTCAAACGAATCGGAAAGGAATTTGAGGCGGGTATAGACCTCGTAAAAGGCATCCTTCTTTTCTTCCACCAGTTCGGCAATTTTGCGTTCCACCCGCCCGAGCTCCAGCCGGTTCTCCTTGAGGGTATGCTCCAGCTGCTCAAACGCCTCCTCTGGGGTACCGTGCACGAAATCGGGCACCCGCAGCCGCTCAAAGTAAAGCGAGGAGAAGATGTCGTCCACCACCGGAGCGTTCTCGATCAGCGTGAGGTAAAGTCCCCACCGGTAATCCTGCTCCACGTCGAATGGGATGAAGATGAACGGCTTATCCGCGTAAAGAGACAGCTTCTGATAGCTGTCCAGCGGGATGCGGCCGAACCGCGGCCGGATATATTTGCAGGAAAACAGGTCGTCGAGGTCGACGTCCAGCTCGTTGATGTGCTTTAAGTGCACCAGCACGCTGTTGTCCTGTTCAATCTCGCTTTTGAGGAAGTTGCGCCGCTCATTGAGCAGGTCAAACCGCTCTTTAAACTCGTTGTAAAAATCGATGTAGTACTGGTTTGAGCGTTTCAGCGACTCTCCGGGCCGCGTTTTGTCCTGCGGCATCAGCTTCGGGTTGAGCCCCGCTGCGACCCCCAGGTTGGTGAGCCTCCCAAGCGGGTCGAGATACGGGTTTTCATCGGAAAGCGGCACAAATCCATGGATTCCCTCAACCGACTGCATCGACTTTTCGGGATGAAAATCGCCCCTGTCCAAACATCGGATGATCACATCATCCAGGCGGCTCATATCGCCAATGATGTTGACCAGCGACAATTTGGCTATCGCCATATTACTCCCATCCTTTCTCCGGCAACCATTTACACCCCACGGAATCCCAAAAAGCCCTGCGCGCCTGTTGCCGGCTTCCGGCGGGGCCTGTAATACCCAAGTATCTGAAAACCGCCCTCATGCGGAATAGAGCAGTTTTTCAATTTTTTCCGGAGGCAGATGGTACCGCACGCCTTCAATAATGCGTATGATATTTTCCACTTCCATTGTGCGCAGAAGCATCAGCGCGGTAAAGACCACCTGCGGGTCTGTCGAGAAGCGCAGCCGTTTGAGATCCAGCCGGTACCGGATGTTGCCGGTCGCGCCTTCGATATAGGTGGTATCGGGGGTGATCACCTTCCCGTAGATGGTCCGCGAGAGCCGCTGCAGAAACTCCTGCGCATCCCGCGCCGCAATCAGTTCGTCGAGCGTCCTGCGGCTGAGGCGGCAGGTAAACGGAAGCAGCATCGCGCGCACCTGGTCGGGCGACGCATGAAAATACGCTTTCAGGCGGTACATCATGTTGATATTCATCAGTTCCGCCCGGATCGTGACCAGCTCGGTGAGTTCCTTGCGCGCGGTCCCGCGCGCGGATCTGCATACCTGTCCGAGCAGCGTTTCAAAGTAATAGGTGCGCAGCGCCAGCTCATAAGCGGTGTAATCCACCTGGTTTTCCACCTGGGGATGCGCTTCCATGCACTTTCGGAAGACCGGCCCAAATTCGGTGTTTTCAATGATCTTCATCACCTGGCCGACATTCTTCACACCGACCAGATCGAGGACATGGAAGCTGATATACGGCTGAATAAAGGTCGGCAGGCTGGCGATATATTCGTCGTCCGGCCGCGCGGAAATGATGTCGCGCAGGCAGGCGAGAATCAGCTCGATCTCGATGTCCATTACAACATAGTTATAGATGCCCTCGTTTTTCGGCGCATACCGGATCAGCCGGACATAATGGTAAAAGGCGTCCTTGTGCAGCAGGCTTTCCAGCTGCCCGCGGTGGACAGTCGATTCCTGCACGCCCGCGAGCGCCGGGGCATAGGAGGTCTTTTCCTTTAAAAAGGCGGCGATCTCCTGCACCGACTGCTTGCGCAGCAGTTCATCATACTGCGCCGGGGAAAGCATGTTCCCGTAAATGGCGCGGCATTTTGTCATGATCGCGTTTGCATATTGCGGCATTGGATCACCCGCCTATACAATGCGAAACGATCTGCTCCACCCATTCGCCGCTTTTCCGCTGGAACTGTTCCTGCAACCGCTGTTCCTGCTCCGCGTAGCTCCTGCGAATTTCAAGGAGCTTCTCATTTTTTTCCGCTTCGGCCTGTGCCTTGTAATAGTCGATGCGGTGGTCACAGCGAGCCCGGTACTGCTGTGACATTTCCTGTTTGTAATCGCTCATATGGTCTAGGATTTCCCGGCGTTGATCCTGGGCCTCCCGCACAATCTGCTGTCCTTTCTGATCGTACTCGACCAGGAGCCGTATAAACCTTTCCACCATACCATCCCTTTCTTGCGCGGGTGCAATCAACCCGTTTTATCATCTATCTAGTTTATTCCCCTTGCATTCAATTTGCAAGGTTAAAATTAGACGAAACCGCGAATTCTATTTTTTCCTGTGTTTCGTAACCAAAAATGAGAAAACGCTCGCAGCTTTTTAGAACTCCTGCCCAAATTTTATCTGCTCTAATAACAGGACGTGCACATATTATCCCTGTATTTTGTAAAATTCCCGAAATATTTTCTGTAAATCCACACTGTCCAGGAATACCTTTCCAATTACTTTTTGTATAATTTTCTACCATTCCCGGTTGATTTTTCCGTTCGACACCGCTATACTTAAAATACGTATAGATATCGTCCGCATACGGACAAATTCAGAGGGAGGTTACACGCAATGAAAAAAAGTTTAGGCCTGATCAGCCTGACGCTTGCCCTTGTTTTTGTACTGTCCGTCCCCGCGTCGGCAGCTGCAATTATCTCGGGCGACAGTTTCACCACCGGTAAGGACAAATACGGCAAGAGCAAAAATGAATGGGTCACCGACCGCTACGAGCCGGAGGAATTCGACATCTATGACGGGACCCTCTATCTTTCGGTCGGCAAGAGCGGATACTACCAGTACCGGCCCGATGACCAGAAAGATAAGTTTTACGCCCTCCAGGGCCGCAAAATGAAGGTCGAAAAAACTTCTTCAAACACCTGGACCGCGACCGTCAAAATCAACATCGACAACAACTGGACCACCAGTGACAGCTTTACCAAAAAAGCGCAGTTCAGCCTGGAGCTGGTGGACAGCAAAGGCAAGGCGCTCAAGCACCAGCCAGCCATCGCCCTGCTCAAATCCAATTCCAAATCCCCGGTCCTCCAGTATTATAACCCAAAAACCAAAACGGGCTGGGGTACCGCCTATACCTATCTCAACGGCGACGATGAAAAAGAGGATCTTATCCTCGAAGACGGCTGGCACACACTGCTCATCAAGGCCAACAAAGGCGTCATCACCTATTACTTCGACGAAAAGAAGCTCGGCAACTGCACCCTCTCCCAGACCGACGTCTATCCGTCCTATATGAAGCTCAACGTCTATAACTATAACCGCCCAGCCATGGCGCAGTTCGATAACTGCTACCTCTATGACGGCTCGTACATCATCCGCCAGCTTTCCTCCGACGCGCAGGACAAAAAAGAGGAGCGGCTGGAGATCTCCTACGAGAAGAAGCGTAACAAATGGGAGGACAGCCACACCATCTATAAGTTCACAGAGGACTTCAAGGGCGCAAAAGGCACCATCAAGAAGGGCAGCTACAAGCAGAGCCAGTTAAAATCCAAGCTCGGCGTCAGCTGCAAGAGCTACACCGACGACGACTACGATGAGTACGTCGACGCGCTGGAAGATGCGCTTAGTGGTGCGAAATACACCACCCGTGAAGACAAGGAAATGCCCGACAGCTATTGGGACTACTAAGGATGCGAGCTGTTTTGGGCTCCCGGCCAAAACAGCCTCATTCCTCGCTGCCCGGCCCGCGGCCGGAGCACGGCAGAGCCGCGATACTCGTCATCGCATCTCATGGGGACGGGTGAGCCACCCTTCCCCATGTGCCCTATCCTTCCGGGGCTTCTGCTTCTAAAGCTGAAAACGGAACCGCGCTGCGGTTCCGTTTTTTGTGCGCCGCGCTTTGCCTGCCCGCGGCGCAGCCGCATGAAAAGTTTTTGAAAGGGGGGTGGGGGGAACCTTCTTTCAAGAAGGTTCCCCCCACAGCATCCTTCGCCGCGAAAAGCGGCGTCCATAGAAAAAGCCCGCCATCGGCGGGCCTTTTTTATGGATCGTTATCCCTTTTTCGACATCTGCTCGCGCATGCGCAGGGCATGGTCGAGAATCCGCTTGCGGATACGGATCGATTTTGGCGTGACCTCAAGCAGCTCGTCATCGCCAAGGAACTCGAGCGATTCCTCCAGCGAGAAGCGGCGCGGCGGAATCAGCCGCAGCGCATCGTCCGAACCGGAGGCGCGGGTATTGGTCAAATGCTTGGTTTTGCAGACGTTGACGGCAATATCCTCGCTCTTCGGGGACATCCCGACCACCTGTCCGGCATAGACCTTTTCTCCCGCGCCCAAAAAGAGCGTGCCGCGTTCCTGTGCGTTGTAAAGCCCATAGGTGACCGCCTCGCCGGTTTCAAACGCGATCAGCGAACCGTTGCTGCGGCGCGGGATCTCCCCCTTAAACGGCGCGTAACCGTGGAAGAGGGTGTTCATGATGCCCTCGCCCTTGGTGTCAGTCAAAAATTCGCTCTTGTAGCCGAACAGCCCGCGTTCCGGGATAAGGAACACCATCTTCATGCGGGAACCGACCGGCTCCATCGACTGAAGCTCGCCTTTGCGCACGCCCATCTTCTCCATAACCGCGCCGGAGGATTCCGCTGGAACGTCAATGGTCAGCTCATCGAACGGCTCGCAGAGCTGGCCGTCGATGGTGCGCATCAGCACTTTTGGGGTGCTGACCTGGAATTCGTAGCCCTCCCGGCGCATGTTTTCAATCAGGATCGAAAGATGCATCTCGCCGCGCCCGCAGACCACAAAACTGTCAGCGGTGTCGCCATCCGAAACGCGCAGGGAAACGTCGCGCAGAAGTTCACGCTGCAGCCGGTCGCGGATCTGACGGGTGGTGACAAATTTACCCTCCCGTCCCGCGAAGGGGCTGGTGTTGACCGAGAAAGTCATCTCGACGGTTGGCTCGGAAATCTTGACGAACGGGATCGGCTGAAGGGTTCCCGACGCGCAGACGGTGTTGCCAATGTTGATGTCCTCGATGCCGGAAAACATCACAATATCCCCAACCGTCGCGGAATCGGCCGGCGTGCGGCCCACGCCGGTAAACTGATAAATCGCGGTAATTTTTCCAGACCGGTTGAGCTCCTTGTCATGGTAATCACAGACATTGACCTGCTGGTTCACCTTCAGGGTGCCCTGTTCAATACGTCCGACCGCGATCCGGCCAACATACTCATTATAGTCTATCGAGGAAACCAGAACCGCGGTGGGCGCTTCGGGATCGCCCTCGGGCGGCTGGATGTAGTCGACGATCGTGTCCATCAGCGGGCGCAGATCGGTGCCGGCCACCTCCGGGGAGATGGAAGCGGTGCCGTCGCGGCCGGAACAGAAAACCATCGGACTGTCGAGCTGCGCGTCCGAAGCGCCCAAATCCATCAGCAGTTCGAGCACTTCGTCAACCACTTCATAGACGCGCGCATCCGGCCGGTCGATCTTATTGATCACGACGATGACCGCAAGATCCAGATCAAGCGCTTTACTCAGCACAAAGCGGGTCTGGGGCATGGGGCCTTCCGCCGCGTCCACCAGCAGCAGCACGCCATTGACCATTTTAAGCACGCGTTCGACCTCGCCGCCGAAATCAGCATGTCCGGGGGTGTCGACGATATTGATCTTCACACCGTTATATTCGGCGGAAGCGTTTTTGGCCAGGATGGTGATACCGCGTTCCCGCTCAATATCGTTCGAGTCCATGACGCGTTCCTGTACGGCCTGGTTTTCCCGGAAGGTGCCGCTCTGCCGGAGCATACCGTCAACCAGAGTGGTCTTGCCATGGTCGACGTGGGCAATGATCGCAATGTTTCTGAGGTCGTCGCGTTTGATATTCATAGAGGATCTTCCAATCTGCCATTTTTGGCGCATTTATTCGACATTTGTACTTTGGTATCATACCGCCAAATGCGCATGTTGTCAAGAAAAATGAAATAATTTTGGCGAACTTGCCTAATGCAAGTTCGCCAAATCCGTTTCTTTCTCTATTCTTCTTTTAAATTTTCCAATGCAACCCGAACCGCTTCAATCACAAACGCGGAGAACGTGCAATTCGTCCCTTGAATCGCATTTTCCACTTCCTCCAAAATATCATTTGGAAAACGGATGCATTTGTTTGTGGTGGGCGGCACAGAGGGAATTTTAAACTTTCTCATATTTACACCACGCAATACAATTGTATAGCAAAATAATGTGCCAAATTTTATTGTTTGTATGCATTGCGTTTGTATTGCAAAATTATGGTTTATTTGCTATACTTCATTGCAGAGGTGATATTATGAAATCAGAAAACCATGAACCCTATTTCCTGCTTTTTAGCCGTGTCACCGATTCAATCAACGTTCTCAACGCGCTTCTGGACATGCCCGATATCCCTTCAGAAGCGCTGCGCGTCCTTGGCGTTGAAGTCGAAAACCTGAAAAAGGCGCAGGCAGATGCGGAAGAATGCTTTATCGCGCAGTAAACGAAAAACGGCCCCGCGAAAGCGGGGCCGTTTCTTTTACATTTGTGCAGGATCGCCGCCCTTCGGCAGCGATTTTTGAACGCGCAGCGTTCTTTCGATCCGTTTGTCCGCTTTGCGCACAGCGCGCGGTCGCAACGGTTGCGGCCGCCCGTCCCGCGTGCTTTTTATCACGCGGGAGACATCGTTTTGTCTAAGCAGATTGCGGGCTGTCTTTGCCGCAGGCAACCAAACGGCCCGCATGGGGGTCGCGGGGTCTCCCCGCGTGTCCTTCTTTGGTGACTTTCTTGGACAAGCAAGAAAGTCACCCTGCGGAGCAATTCCGGGCGCGCGAAGGGCGCAAATCGCGGCGCGCATTCTTTGGATACTTTCTTATGCGGGAAAGAAAGTATCATCGGTTAAGCATCCCGCCCACAGCACTTTTTATACTTTTTGCCGCTGCCGCAGGGGCAGGGATCGTTGCGGCCCACCTTTTTCACATGGCGGGGTTTGTTCTCCAAGCTGCCATCGCTGGTGCCGTGCGCTTCCTCGGTCGGTTTCGCAACCTGTTCGCGCTTGGGCTCCTCGTTGGTGCGAAGCTGAATGGTGAACATCAGCTTGACCGTGTCCTCGCGGATCGATTCGATCATCGCGTCGAACATATCGAAACCTTCGATGCGGTACTCAACAACCGGGTCCTTCTGCGCGTAAGACCGCAGATACATGCCCCGTTTGAGCTCCTCCATGTCGTCGATGTGCTGCATCCACTTGGTGTCGACGTTGCGGAGCAGTACGACCCGTTCGACCTCACGCATGATCGGGGAGGTGAACTTCTGCTCACGGGCGGCATAGATCTTTTCCGCGCGTTCCTTGAGCATCTTCTTGATATCTTCATCAGTGACTTCGGAAAGCTGCTCGGTGTTGTAACGCATATCCTCCGGCACGGTGAGCCATCCCAGGAAATAATCACGCAGGCCTTCGAGGTTCCAGTTGTCGTGGACTTCCTTATCGACCAGATAACGGTCAACCGTTTCATCGATGGTTTCGGAAACCATCTTCTTAACGATATCGCTGATATCCTCGCCTTCGAGCACCTTATTGCGCTGGGAATAGATGATCTCGCGCTGACGGTTCATGACGTCGTCGAACTGCAGGACGTTTTTGCGGATCGAGAAGTTGCGTGTCTCCACCTTCATCTGCGCGGACTCGATCGAGTTCGAGAGGATTTTGGCTTCAATCGGCAGATCGTCCTCGGCGCCGATCATGTTCATCATATTCTGGATGCGCTCGCCGCCGAAGAGCCGCATGAGGTCGTCCTCCAGCGACATGAAGAACCGGGTTTCACCGGGGTCGCCCTGACGGCCGGCACGTCCGCGCAGCTGGTTGTCGATGCGGCGGGACTCATGCCGTTCGGTGCCGATGATCATGAGGCCGCCGGCCTCCTTGACCTTTTCAGCTTCGGTGGAAATCTCAGCGCGGTACTGATCCATCTTTTCCCGGAACATTTTGCGCGCTTCGAGGATCTCCGCATTGTCGGTGTCGGCAAATCCGGTGGCCTCGCTGATGATCTCGTCGTCGTAACCGGCGGCGCGCAGATCGGCTTTGGCCATATATTCGGCGTTGCCCCCGAGCATGATATCGGTTCCGCGTCCAGCCATGTTGGTCGCAATGGTCACCGCGCCGTATTTACCGGCCTGCGCGACGATCTCCGCTTCCTTCTCATGGTACTTCGCATTCAATACTTCATGTTTAATTCCATGTCGTTTCAACATGGAGGATAATAGTTCCGACTTTTCGATGGAGATGGTGCCCACCAGAACCGGTTGGCCCTTCTTGTGGCAGTCGATGATATTTTCGATGACCGCATTGAATTTTGCCTGTTCGGTCTTATAGACCACATCCGGATTATCCACACGGGCGATGGGCTTGTTGGTCGGGATCTCGACGACGTCGAGCTTATAGATCTGCATGAACTCATCCGCTTCGGTGAGCGCGGTACCGGTCATACCGGCGAGTTTATCATACATGCGGAAGAAATTCTGGAAGGTGATGGTGGCGAGCGTCTTGCTTTCGCGCTCAACCTTCACGCCTTCCTTCGCTTCGATCGCCTGGTGCAGGCCCTCGTTGTAGCGCCGCCCAAGCATGAGGCGCCCGGTGAACTCGTCGACGATGATGACTTCGCCGTCCTTGACCACATAGTCGACGTCGCGCTGCATGATGCCGTGTGCGCGGATCGCCTGGTTGATGTGGTGCTGGATCTCCATGTTATCGCCGTCGGTGAGGTTTTCAATGCCGAAGAATTCCTCGGCCTTCTTGACGCCGGCCGCGGTCAGGGTGGCGGTGCGCGCCTTCTCGTCGACGATGTAGTCGCCATCGACGTCGTCGTGCTCCTCCTTGTTGTCCTGTTCGGTGACACGAACCACCTTCAGGCGTTTGGCGAACTGGTCGGCCTTCTGGTAGAGGTCGGTGGATTTATCGCCCTGTCCCGAGATGATGAGCGGCGTGCGCGCTTCATCGATGAGGATCGAGTCCACCTCGTCGACGATGGCGAAATAATGTTCCCGCTGCACCTTGTCGGTCTTATAGATGACCATGTTGTCGCGCAGGTAATCGAATCCAAACTCGTTGTTGGTTCCGTAGGTGATGTCGCAGGCGTAGGCGGCGCGGCGCTCGGCGTTGTCGAGCCCGTGCACGATCAGCCCGACCGAGAGGCCGAGGAAGCGGTAGACCTTGCCCATCCATTCGCTGTCACGCTTGGCCAGATAATCGTTGACCGTGACAATATGCACGCCTTTTCCGGTGAGCGCGTTGAGGTAAGCCGGCAGGGTCGCCACAAGGGTCTTTCCTTCACCGGTGCGCATCTCAGCGATCCGGCCCTGATGCAGTACAATTCCGCCGAGGATCTGCACCGGGAAGTGGCGCATCCCAAGCACGCGGTCAGCGGCCTCACGGCAGCAGGCGAACGCGTCCGGAAGGACGGAATTGAGGTCTTCTCCGCCCGCAATGCGTTCCTTGAGCGCCGGGGTGGTGGCCTTGAGTTCCTCATCGGTCATGGCGCGGTATTTTTCTTCGAGATCGAGCACCTTTTTCTGCATGGGGAGGATGCGTTTGATCTCCCGGTCGGAATAGGTACCGAAGATTTTTTGGATCAGTCCCATTTTGTCACCTCATCTATCTTTTTGGGGCACTGTCAGTCGTTCCTCAAGAATATCCGCCTGAAAATGCAGATACTTTAACTTGTACATTTTACTCTGGATTATTGGCAATGTCAAATGAAAGAAGCTTTTCCAGCTATTTTTACACAGATAATATTATAATGCGCAATGCCGCTTCCAAAAAACACCGAAACCATGAACAAATCAAAAATAATTCGAGAAGAATTGGCACAGGATAATATTATACACAAAAAAGAGGGGAAAAATAGCTGGAATTTGTTGTCCAAACTTTAACAAAAGCGGGACAAGCCCCTTGATTCAGGCTTTCCCAGATAATATAATAAAGAATAGACAACCCTGTCTAACAAACCGAAAGGAGTACCGATATGAACTATTCCCATGAAGTGGAGAGAATGTGTGTTCTCACCAAAGGTCCCAACCATGGTCCGGCTCCCATTCCTGAAGAGGGAAAATGGGTAAAAGCCTATGAAATCAAGGATATTTCCGGCCTGACCCACGGCGTCGGCTGGTGCGCGCCGCAGCAGGGCGCCTGTAAGCTCACCCTGAACGTCAAAGAAGGCATCATCCAGGAGGCGCTTGTCGAAACGCTTGGCTGCTCCGGCATGACCCATTCTGCCGCGATGGCCGGCGAAATCCTCCCCGGCAAGACCATCCTCGAGGCGCTCAACACCGACCTGGTGTGCGACGCGATCAATGTCGCGATGCGCGAATTGTTCCTGCAGATTGTTTACGGCCGCAGCCAGACCGCGTTCTCCGAGGGCGGACTTCCGATCGGCGCGGGGCTTGAGGACCTGGGCAAAGGCCTGCGTTCGCAGGTGGGCACCATCTTCTCCACCAACGCCAAAGGCGTGCGTTACCTCGAACTGGCCGAAGGATACATTCTTTCGGTCGCGCTCGACGCGAACAACGAAGCCATCGGCTACAAATTCGTAAAGGTCGGCAAGATGCTGGAGGACATCCGCCACGGCGTGGACCCGAAAGAGGCGTTTGAAAAGAACATCGGCACCTACGGCCGCTATGCCGACGCCCCCAAATACATCGACCCGCGTGAAGAATAAGAGGAGAGGGAGGTAACAACATGGTAAAGTTTGAAGGACAGGAAAGAAGAATGCCCAAAATTGAGGCCTGCCTCAAAGAGTATGGCATGTCTTCTCTTGAAGAAGCCCGTGAAAACTGCCTTGCAAAAGGCATTGACGTGGAAAAGATCGTCAAAGGCGTCCAGCCGATCGCGTTTGAGAACGCGGTCTGGGCCTATACCCTTGGCGTTGCGATCGCCCTGAAGAAAGACTGTAAAAAAGCCGCGGACGCGGCCGAAGCCCTCGGCATCGGCCTGCAGGCGTTCTGCGTGCCCGGTTCGGTCGCGGAAACCCGCGCTGTTGGCCTCGGCCACGGCAATTTGGGCGCAATGCTCCTGCGCGACGAGACCAAATGCTTCTGCTTCCTCGCCGGACATGAGTCCTTCGCGGCCGCGGAAGGCGCCATCGGCATCGCCCGCAACGCGAACAAGGCCCGCAAGGAACCGCTGCGCGTCATCCTCAACGGCCTGGGCAAGGATGCGGCCTATATCATCTCCCGCATCAACGGCTTCACCTATGTCAAAACCGATTACGATTTTGCCACCGGCGAGCTGAAGGTTCTGGGCGAGACCGCCTATTCGGACGGCGAGCGCGCGAAGGTCAAATGCTATGGCGCCAATGACGTGCTTGAAGGCGTCGCGGTCATGAAGCATGAGAAGGTCGATGTTTCGATCACCGGCAACTCCACCAACCCCACCCGTTTCCAGCACCTGGTCGCGGGCACTTATAAGAAATGGTCCTACGAGAACGACGTCAAGTACTTCTCGGTCGCTTCGGGCGGCGGCACCGGCCGCACCCTGCACCCGGACAACATGGCGGCCGGCCCGGCTTCCTACGGACTGACCGACTCGATGGGCCGCATGCACGGCGACGCGCAGTTCGCGGGTTCCTCTTCGGTCCCGGCGCACGTCGAAATGATGGGCCTCATCGGCATGGGCAACAACCCCATGGTCGGCGCGACGGTCGCCTGCGCGGTGGCTGTCGAAGAAGCGCTCAGATAAAATAAGCCGTTCCGACGGAAAAACGCCCCCGGCCGCGGCCGGGGGCGTTTGCTTCCTAAAAAGAGGGAGGGATATTCCATTGTGATCATCCGAAAGGCATCCCAAACTGATATTCCGGACATCAGCCGCATCTATGCGCGCAGCTGGAAGGCGGCCTATCGCGGTATGGTGCCGCAGCCGTACCTGGACCGGCTGCCGGACGGCTACTGGGTGGAGGCTTTCACCGGCTGGGTTTCCGAGGGACTCTATGAGGCGCTGCTCATCTGCGACGGGCAAATCCCGGTCGGCTGCGCCGCATTCGGCCCCTCCAGAGATGAAAAATGTCCCGGTCCGCAGTGGGCGGAGATCCAGTCGCTCTACCTGCTGCCCGAATATATTGGCAGGGGTTATGGGAAAGCCCTGTTTGGGGCAGTGCTTTCCGCCCTGGAAACAGCAGGTTTTGAGGCCGCCTATCTCTGGGTGCTGCGCGAAAACGAACGTGCAAGGCGATTTTATGCGGCTGCGGGTTTCTCTGGAAATGGCGATCTTTACACGGTGGAAATCGAAGGGAAGCTTTTGACCGACGACCGCTTCATTCGGCGGCTGCGGGATATAACGTAAATTTTTCCAGTGAAATTCACGAATAACTTCTTTTCATTTTGGATGGAAAAGAATATAATATTCTATAGGATTTATAGGAGGATCGAGATGAGCAGCATTTCCAGAAGCCGGGCGTAAATCGGCTCGAGCTCCTCCACCGGAAGCGGATTGCAGCCGCGGCCAATTTCCACAGTGAACGCGGGGCGGTGCAGTTTTTCAATAAACCAATCCTTGAATCCTCCGTGCGACGCCATCGCTTCCGGCGCGGCAAGCCGGTAACCCGATGCGGCGGACAGCACCTGTGCCATCAGCTGGGAGCGGGCTGGGGTGCATTCGCCGTAACGGTAATAGATTTCTTCGCCCTGTGAATGATATGCATATGCCTGGCGCACATTCATCGCCCGGCAAAAGTTCACCAGCGCCAGGCTTTCCGGTTCGCTATGCGGTATGGTGCCGCCATACCGGGTCGGCGCCGGACAGCAGATTCCCGCCGCGTGTTCCATCTCCTTGACCTTGGCAAATCCCGCGTCAAAGTTGTGGTTAAGATCAATCCCGCGCGCGTTTGCCTGCCAGCGGGATGTGTCGCCGCCGCTTACCTTTTCCACGAATTCGCACAGATGTTTGGCGCTTCCCGCGCCGTTCACGGAAATTTCCACCCCGTCCGGATTGAGGCAGGGGATAATCACAATCGAACGGTTTTCCAATGCGCGCGCAACGTCGATCTCCGCGAGCGGCTCTCCGGTTGTCATCGCGCGCAGCAGATCCTCTGCAAACCGGAAGAGCAGCAGCGTGGTCAGCCATTCCATTCCATGCACGCCGCCCACGAACAGGCTGCCCCGGTAAAGCTCCCCAAACCCAAGCGCGTAAATGCTCCGGCCGAGCACCGATTTCCCAATTGGGAAGGCGCGCAGGAAGGGATAGGTTTCTCCCAGTTCACAGACCGCCCGATGGATGCGGTCATAACTGGGCGGTGCTTTATAAAATCCGTCGAACATTCGCTTCACCTCACAATAGCAATCTATGTGGCGCACGGCTCGTATTATGCAGGGGCCTTCCCGGCGCAGCAGCGCTGAAAAACACGCGCCATTTGCCGGATGCGGGACAGGGTGTGCCTCCGGCACCAGAACAGGAAAAGAGAGGGGTTCTTTATGACACATTTTGAAAAGACGATCGACTCTACCCGGATTTATGAAGGCCGCATCCTGAATCTGCGGCGGGACACGGTGGAATTGGAAAACGGGAAGACTTCCACCCGCGAAGTGGTGGAACACAACGGCGGGGTCGCGGTGATCGCTTTGGATGAGGATGGAACGATCTTCTTTGTGTCACAGTACCGTTATCCGTTTGCAGATGTATTGTTGGAGCTGCCTGCGGGCAAGCTCGAAAAGGGCGAGGACCCAGCCGCGGCCGGACGGCGCGAGCTGGAGGAGGAGTGCGGCTGCACGGCACAAACTTTCGAGCCGCTCGGCAAGCTTTACCCGACCTGTGCCTATGACACCGAAATCATCCATCTTTTCTACGCAAAAAATCTCCATGCATCACAGCAGCGCCTTGATGAGAACGAGTTTTTAACCGTTCAGAAAATTCCTGTGGAAAAAGCGGTTGCCATGGTATTGGATGGGGAAATTCCCGATGCCAAAACCCAACTTGGCATCCTGAAATTCGCGGCGCTGCAAAACGCCGGCCGGATCTGATCCGGCGATTCCGTATTCTTCTTGCGAAAGGACGCTTCCAAAATGGATAAATCTGCACAGATTGCATATTTTGATGAACGCGCTGAAACATGGGACGAAATCTGCTCCCACAATCCGGACAAGCTGCGTACACTGGTCACCCTATGCGGGATTGCCCCAGGGGCACGGGTACTCGATGTGGGATGCGGCACAGGCGTGCTGACGCCCTATCTGCTCGAACGGCAGCCGAAACAGGTGGTCGGCGTGGATTTTTCCCCTCGGATGATCGCACTTGCAAAGCAAAAATGCGATGATGCACGCGTGGAATACCGCTGTCAGGATGTGATGGAGCTTTCCGACGGCGAATTTGACCTTGCCGTGGTTTACAGCGCTTTCCCGCACTTTGAAAACCGCGGGAGCCTGATCCGACAGCTTCATCATCTTCTTTTGCCGGGCGGCCGGGTGATGATCTGTCATTCGCAGGGCAGATCCGAGATCAACGCCCTGCACCAGGGCAGCGCTCCCGGGCTTTCGATGCCGCTTCCAGCCGCGCAGATGCTTGCGCACACGCTGGCGCCCTGTTTCGATGTGGACCTTGCGGTGGACACTCCGGCGCTTTATGCGGTTTCCGGCGTGTCATGCATGCTTTAAAACTGGAAAATCATTCCTGCCGGGTGGCTTGTTATTTCGGGTTTTGCTGCACACAATAAATCCGAAATAGCGTTGTTATTTCATCATCCCTGGCACTTTTTCAGTTTATTTTGAAAGGAAGTATCCAATGAAAGCGTTTGTTTCTACCGCTTTAGCGCTTGCTTTGATCGTTTCCATGGCTGCGTGTACCTCGCGCAAAAATGAATCGCCTTCGTCGAGTGTCGCTCCGTCTTCTTCGGCGGCTCCGTCCTCCTCGATCGCATCTTCGCTGCCGTCCTCTTCCCATGCGGAATCGGGCCTTGCGTCCGATCTTGAGAGCGGCGTCGACGAGATCATTTCCGGCGCGGAAAGCCTTGTGACTCCGACCATGAGCACCGATTTTGATAAAATCGGTGCTCTGGACCCGGCCGCAGTTACCTGGGGCCCGGGCGTCCAGGTGGATCCCGAAACCAATCGCACTACCGCATGTGAACAACTTCAAGAAAAATACGGAAAGTATAACGCTTATTTCATCGCACCAGCAGGCAGCAACAAATTCTACTTAACCTTTGACGAGGGTTATGAGAACGGTTACACCCCCGCCATCCTGGATGTACTTAAAGAAAAAGGCGTGAGCGCGGTCTTTTTTGTCACCGGCGATTTTGTCCGCTCGAATCCGGAGCTCGTCCAGCGGATGATCGATGAGGGGCATGTGGTCGGCAACCACACCAACCACCACAAGGTCCCGGTTGAACAGGCGGATGTGGAAACCTGTTACCAGGACATCAAGGAGCTGCATGATCTGGTCGCGGAACAATTCGGTTACGACATGTACCTCTACCGCCCGCCGCAGGGACTTTTCAGTGAACAGACCCTGGCCATGGTGCAGGACCTTGGTTACACAACTGTGCTTTGGAGCTTCGCCTATGCGGACTGGGACCCGGATAAGCAGATGGGTTCCGAAGCGGCGCTGCAAAAGACCACCAAAATGCTGCACGACGGCGGTATTTACCTGTTGCATGCGGTCAGCAAGGACAACGCGGCAATCCTGGGCGAGCTGATCGACGAGGCGGAATCGCGGGGTATGAAGATCTGTAAATGGGACCTGCCGGTAATCGAACCAGACGAATAGAAGAAATAAAAGCGCCTCCCCGGTATCGGGGAGGCGCTTTTAGGTGGCATTTCACTTTTTAATTTTGTTGAAATACTTCGTGCTGTAGACGATATATTTATCCTGGAACTGCTCCGCATGTTCCTTGCGCGTCTTCTGGACATATTCATGGCGGTCGATCGCTCCATGCGCGCCGTCATAGGTCAGAACCGAAACACCGACATTCGAGCAATGGTCGGCGATGCGCTCGAGATTTGAGAGCGCCTCCACAAACGGGAAGGCTGCATCGACGGTACATTTGCCTTTGCGCAAGCGTTCAATATGCTTGTCCTTGAGCGTTTCCTCCATCTCGTCAATGATCTCCTCCAATGGTTCCACACTTCCGGCAGCGGTCAGGTTGACCCGCTGGAAAGAATCGAGCGCGAGATCCACAATTTCACCGACCGCATCGCAGATGATGCCCATCTCCTCGGTGGCACGCTTGGAGAACTTGCTGCCGGAATCATACATCCGCTGCGCGCACTCGCAAATATTCTGCGAATGATCCGCAATGCGTTCAAATTCCCCGCAGGTGTGCAGCAATTCCGAAATGCTCCTGCTCTCGTTATCGGTCAATTTCTTTTCCGAAAGTTTGAGCAGGTAGGTCTCAACCCGGTCCTCCATTTTATCGACTACATCTTCGGTTTCATTGAGCCGTTCGACTGTTTTCAGGTCGAAGGTACCCAGCAGCAATCCAACCGCCGTGTGATAATTATTCCGGGCAAGCATCCCCATCTGTGCGACCGCTTCACGGGCATGGTTCACAGCAAGGCCAGGGGAGACCATGAGACGTTCATCCAACGTGATGGCGGTAATATCGATCTCGCCGTCGCCTTTTTTATCGCGGACAATGGTACATGCGAGCTTCTCCAGCACGCCTGCCAGCGGGATAAACAGGAGGGTGGTGCAGACGTTGAAGATGGTATGGAAGTTTGCGATTCCGCCTTTATCGATCGGCAGCTCCCAGAAGGAGAAACCGACCAGCGACTGATAGGTATAACAGAACGCGATAAAAATGAGGGTACCCAGGATATTGAAACAGACATGCACAGCCGCAGTCCGTTTTGCATTTTTGGAAGCGCCGATCGAAGCGAGAATGGGGGTGATGCAGGTACCGATATTCTGGCCCATGATAATGGGAAAGGCCATGGAATAGGTGACGAACCCGGTGGAGGACAGCGCCTGCAAAATACCGATGGACGCCGCGGAGGACTGGATGGCGGCGGTGACAAAAGTACCGACGAGCACACCGATAATCGGGTTGGCAAAGGTTGCGAAGAGGTTGCGGAAAGCGGGCTGTTCGCTCAGAGGCATAACCGCGGCTTCCATGGCGAACATACCGGTAAAGAGGATTCCGAACCCAATCATGGTTTGTCCAATATCTTTGATCTTGCTGCGTTTTGCCGCCATAAAGAGCACCACGCCGATGATGGAGGCAAGCGGGGCAAGGGTTGCGGGTTTGAGGAGCAGGAGAAAGAAATTATCCGACTGCAAATCTGAAAGCCGCAGGATATGCGCTGTGATGGTGGTACCAATATTTGCGCCCATAATCACGCCGATGGCGTTACGCAGTTTCAGGACGCGGGCATTGACAAGGCCGACGACGATGACAGTGGTTGCGGAAGAGGACTGGATGGCGGCGGTGACGACAGCACCGAGCAAGACGCCTTTGACAACGGTACTGGTCAGACTTTCGAGGGTTTTTTCGAGGCGGCCGCCGGAAACACGTTCGAGACCGGTTCCGAGCAGGGACATGCCATAGAGGAACATTGCCAAGCCGCCGAGCAGCTTAATAAAACCGAAAAGGTCCACAGAAAACTCCTCACTTCTTTACATTCTTTTTTCTTTCCTTTTACATACATGAATATTATATCGAAGAAAAAAGTGTTTGTACACCCTTTCCAACCGAAAGGGGAGGGGCAAAGGATGAGAAGTTTGTGCAGGAAAACCGTCAAAAACCGTTTGAAATGCACAAAAGCTGTCTAATCTAAAAGCTTTAAACAAACTTTCATTCGCGAAACTTTTTCTGAAAAAACAGGCGGGCTGCGTTTGCAGCCCGCCTGTTTTTTTATTCTTCGGTTGACGCGCCGTTCTCTTCCGGCCCGTCCTCGCTGTCGCCCTCTTCAACGTCAGCTTCTTCCTCTTCTTTTGGCGCGCGCGCCAGCGTCACAACGCGCCCTTCCTCCGAAACGCGCATCACCCGTACGCCGCCGCCGTACCGCGACTGAACCGTAATATCGCTCGCCGGTATCCGGATGATTACCCCGTCGTCCGTGATCAGGATGATGTCGTCTTCTTCACTCACCGATTTGACCCCCGCAACCGGCCCGTTCTTATCCACATAGTAATTGCGGATTCCCTTGCCGCCGCGCGTCTGTAAACGGTACTGCTCAATCTCTGAGCGCCGCCCAAGGCCGCTTTCCGAAACCGTCAGCAGCGTCGCGCCTTCCCGTACCCGGCTCATGCCGACCACTTCGTCGCCTTCATCCAGTGTGATCGCTTTCACGCCGCGCGCCGTCCGTGACAGCGGCCGCGCATCCTGTTCGTTAAAACGGATCGCCATGCCGTTTTTCGTCGCTACAATCAGCTCGCTGTTGCCGTCGGTCAGCCGCGTCCAGGCGAGCTCGTCATCTTCGTTGAGCCCAATCGCAATCAGACCCATCCGGCGCACATTCCGGTATGCGGACAGTTCCGTCCGCTTGATGAGACCTTTGCGGGTCACCATCGTCAAATACATGTCGTCGCTGAATTCGCTCACCTTGATCATCGAGGTGACCTTTTCATCCGGGTCCATCTGCAAAAGATTCACAATGTTTGTGCCGCGCGATGTCCGGCTGCATTCCCCGATCTCATACCCCTTCAGCCTGAAGCAGCGGCCTTTCGAGGTAAAGAACATGATATAATCATGCGTCGAGCAAACAAACAGCTCTTCCACAAAATCCTCTTCCCGGCGCGTCATGCCCGAAACACCGCGTCCGCCGCGCCGCTGGGTCTTATAAACATCCATCACCTGGCGCTTGATATAGCCGAAATGAGTCAGCGTGATGACGCAGTCCTCCACCGGGATCAGATCCTCAATATCCACTTCGCCGCTCACCGCTTTGATTTCCGTACGGCGTTCATCGGCATATTTTTCCTTCATGACGGTCAGTTCGTCTTTGACAATCTGCATGACCTTCCCATAATCCGCCAGGATCGATTCGTATTCAGCCACTTTTTCCAGGATTGCGGCCAACTCTTCCTCAATTTTGATGCGTTCCATGCCGGACAGCTGTCCAATACGCATTGCCACAATCGCGGAGGCCTGGATATCGGTGATGCCGAACCGGTCGATCAGGTTCTTTTTGGAATCCGGCACGTCCTTGGAATGCCGGATGATCGAGATCACTTCGTCGGTGTTGTCGCAGACAAGCTTGAGTCCTTCCAGGATGTGTTCGCGTTCTTTTGCCTTGCGCAGATCGTATTTCGTGCGCCGGGTGATGATCTCGCCCTGGAAGTCGACATAATGGCCAAGCATCTCCTTGAGGCCCATCACCTTCGGCACGCCGCCCGAAAGCGCCAGCATGATGACGCCGCAGGTGTCCTGCATCTGGCTGTAGGAGTAGAGCTGGTTCAGGACCACCTGCGCGTTTGCGTCACGCTTGAGCTCGATCACAATGCGCATGCCGTCGCGGTCGGATTCGTCGCGCAGGTCGGAAATCTGGTCGATGCGTTTATCCTTGACAAGGTCAGCGATCGATTCGATCAGCCGCGCCTTGTTGACCATATAGGGGATTTCGGTGACGACAATCCGTTCGCGGCCGTTTGCCATTTCTTCAATTTCGCTGCGCGCGCGCAGAATGACCTTGCCGCGGCCAGTCGCATAAGCCGCGCGGATACCGCTGCGGCCCATGATGATGCCGCCGGTTGGGAAGTCCGGACCTTTGATATGCTGCATCAGATCCTCGAGCGTGGCGTCCGGGTTATCGATCAGCAGCTGCGCCGCGTCAATGACCTCGCCGAGATTGTGCGGCGGGATATTGGTCGCCATGCCGACCGCGATGCCGGTCGACCCGTTCACCAGCAGGTTCGGGAACCGGCTCGGCAGCACGACCGGCTCCTGCAGGCGGTCGTCGTAGTTCGGCATGAAATCGACCGTTTCCTTGTCGATATCGGTGAGCAGTGAAAGTGAAATCTTGCTCATGCGGCTCTCGGTATAACGGTAGGCGGCCGGCGGATCGCCGTCGACCGATCCGAAGTTCCCATGCCCGTCCACCAGCGGGTAACGCATTGAAAAATCCTGCGCCAGGCGCACCATCGCATCATAAACCGACGCATCGCCGTGCGGATGATACCGGCCAAGCACGGTGCCGACCGTATCCGCGCACTTGCGGTAAGCCTTATCCGGGGTAAGC
Organism: Anaerotruncus sp. AF02-27; assembly: GCF_003465835.1. Lineage (NCBI taxonomy): Bacteria > Bacillati > Bacillota > Clostridia > Eubacteriales > Oscillospiraceae > Anaerotruncus > Anaerotruncus sp. AF02-27. The sequence continues at coordinate 127,981 of NZ_QSBX01000007.1, forward strand.
CCGTTTTCATGCAGGGTATAGAGGATACGCCGGTGCACCGGCTTTAAGCCGTCGCGCACATCCGGCAGCGCGCGGCTGACAATGACCGACATCGAATAGTCGAGGAAGGATTTCTTCATCTCGCTTTCAATGTCGATTGAATGGATTCGGGTTTCGATTATTTCGGGATCGAAGGCGGCGTCTTTGTCCTGCTGCCCCTTCTTGCTGTGATCCTTGCTCATTCGGTTCTCTCTCCTTTGCCTGCGGTCTCAATCGTTCCAGGCGTCTCTCCCCAAGAAGGAGATCCGCCGGTGCCGGGGCGGGAATCGCATCCCGCGCCGCGCGCAGCAGCGCGCGTAATTTCCGGCCTATTTTTCTTTGCTGTACACATTTTCATACCGGTCGCCAAGCCCCTGCGAAAATAGGCCGCGCAGCTGCCCGCAGACCTCCTCGCCAAGCTGATCCTTCGGGATGGCAAGCAGACGGTTCTTCTCATGGCAAATTGCGAATACATTGCGGTATTCCCACACAGCGGGATGATCGCTGTAAGCGATATGATAGCTTGCCGGGCCTTCCAGCACATCGATCCCATCCGCTGTGACAGTCATCGTATATTCCGGGCAGTCCATCGCCCGCCGCCGGGCAAACTGCCGGTTTGCGTAAGCCGGGTATTTCCATACCAACAGTCCCAGAATGACTCCCGCGATCGTCATCACCCAATTTGCCAGGCTGTCAGGCTGTTTCAGCAGCGCCGGGACAAACATCAAAAGCAGCACCATGACGCCCAGCAGTTCCAGCGAACGGCGGGAATTGACCCGGTTTTTGAGGTCAAAAACCGCCGCCGCCTGCAAAAAGTCCTCCACGCGCGCCTCGAAGGTAACTGTGGTCTGCCGCGCACCGGCGGCCGGTGTTTCGTTCATATCAGGATCCTCTTCTTTTCATAATTCGCACAGACCTGGCCGAGCAGTTTATCGAGCTTGGCGATCTCTTTTTCAGAGAGCTGCGATTTCGGGATCAGCAGGCAGCGTTTCTCCCCCAGCATGATCAAATAGAGGTTCCTGTTCTCCCGAACCTCCAGGATCGAATGCCAGAAGGTATCGGCCTGCTTATCCTGAATATATTCCGTGCATTTGTTGGGATAAAAATCCACTGTGATTTCACTTTGCAGATAAGGGGTGCCGGCGTGCTGTTTTTCGACCACCCGGCGCAGTATCCGCGGGTAGAAAAAACGGTAGTAACTGACGCTGTAAAGCCCCATCAGGATCATTCCAACCACCAAAACATAGTAGAAAGCGCCGATCTCCTTACCCATTGCAAGCATCGCCGCCAGCAATCCCAAGCCGACCACCACTTCAACAATGCCGATCTTGTTATTGCGTCCGCTGTTCTTTCTCACATGGTCGGCGCTCATGATGACATGAAATTCGTGATACTCCTCCAGCGGGATTTTATATTTCAGTGTGAACAGCTTCTTGAGCTGTTCCTGCTCATCCTGGCGGACCGCCGGCTGTGTTTCAGCAGTGGCATTCCCAGCCGGCACAGCTTCATCCGGCGCCTGTGCTTCACTACCGGGCGCTTCCGCTTGGTCGAATTCCTGCTGCATTTCGTTTTCCTGCATGAAGAATCTCCTTTCGCTGGAAGGTTAAATATCCAGATTGGTCACATATTTTGCGTTCTGTTCGATGAATTCCTTGCGCGGCGCAACCTTGTCGCCCATCAGGATGGTGAAGATCTCATCCGCCTTGACCGCATCCTCCATCGAGACGCGCAGCATGGTGCGGTTTTCCGGGTTCATGGTTGTTTCCCAAAGCTGTTCCGGGTCCATTTCACCAAGGCCCTTATAACGCTGTACATCACATTTTCCGTTTCCGTCCGGGCAGAGTTCGCGGATATACTGATCGCGTTCCTCATCCGAAAACGCATATCGGACCTGTTTGCCCCGGCTGACCTTGAAGAGCGGCGGCTGCGCGATGCAGATGTGCCCCTCCTCGATAAGCGGACGCATATAGCGGAAAAAGAAGGTGAGCAGCAGGGTGCGGATATGACTGCCGTCGACATCCGCATCGGCCATGATGATAACCTTGCCGTACCGCAGCTTTGAAAGATCGAATTCGTCCCCGATGCCGGTGCCGAGCGCCGTGACGACCGGCATCAGCTTGTCGTTTCCGTAAACCCGGTCGAGCCGCGCTTTTTCGACGTTGAGCATCTTGCCCCAGAGCGGCAGGATCGCCTGGAACCGCCGGTCGCGTCCCATTTTGGCCGAACCGCCCGCCGAATCTCCCTCGACGATGTAGATTTCGGTGCCGTCCGCGCCATGCTGCGAACAATCGGCAAGCTTGCCGGGAAGCGACGCGGTCTCAAGCGCGGATTTTCGCCGCGCAACCTCGCGCGCTTTGCGCGCCGCTTCGCGGGCGCGGGAGGCGTTGAGGGATTTATCCATAATCGACCGCGCCACCGCCGGGTTTTCCTCAAAATAGGTGGTGAGTTTCTCGTAGACAAGCCCATCGACCAGCGCACGCATCGACGTGTTGCCAAGCTTCGCCTTGGTCTGGCCTTCAAACTGCGCGTCGGTCAGCTTAACCGAAATGACTGCCGTCAGACCTTCACGCACATCTTCACCGCTCAGGTTTTTATCGTTATCCTTGAGGATGTTATACCGCCGCGCGTAATCGTTCATCGCGCGGGTCAGGGCGTTTTTGAACCCCACCTCGTGGGTGCCTCCGTCAGTCGTGTGGATATTGTTCGCAAACGAAAGAAGTAACTCGTTGTAGCTGTCATTCCACTGCATAGCGACTTCAGCGGTGTTGTCCCCATCGCGCGCCGCAAGGTAGATCACGTCGTCATGCAGCGTTTCCACACCTTTGCGCTGGTGGATATGCTCGACAAACGAACGGATGCCGCCTTCATACTGCAGGTCAGTCTCAACCGGTTCCGGCTGACGCAGATCCTTTAGCACGATATAGACACCAGCGTTCAAAAATGCCTGTTCGCGCAGGCGGGTCAGCAGGACTTCATAATCGTAGACTGTCTCTTCAAAGATATCCGAATCGGCCTTGAACGCAACCTGCGTGCCGCGCCGGTCGGTTTCCCCGACGATTTCGAGCGGCGCGCATTCCTTTCCGCGTTCAAACCGCTGGTAATATCGATGTTTGCCGTCGCAGACCTCCACCTCGAGCCATTCCGAAAGAGCGTTTACAACCGAAGCGCCGACGCCATGCAGGCCGCCGGAAACCTTATAGCCGCTGCCGCCGAATTTGCCGCCCGCGTGCAGGATGGTAAAGACAACCGTTACCGCCGGCAGGCCGGTCTGCTGCTGGATTCCAACCGGGATGCCGCGGCCGTCGTCGCACACGCGTACGATCTCGCCCGGCAAAAGCTCCACCGTGATCTTGTCGCAGTATCCTGCGAGCGCCTCGTCGATCGAGTTATCCACGATTTCATACACCAGATGATGCAGGCCCCGGGTCCCGGTCGAGCCAATATACATGCCCGGCCGCTTGCGGACTGCCTCCAGCCCTTCCAACACCTGTATTTGTGTGGAATCGTAGTTTTCATTCTGCGGTGTGTTCGCCACAATATCTACTCCTTTCGGCCTTCACCAAAGGCCATTGACTAAATCGGTTCTATTTCCGCCCATTCTTGGGCGGCTTTCACGGTCAGCGTTCGATATTGGCGATCCCGTCAATAAAGCCGGCCCGTTTTTTCAGCGTTGTGGAAGAGATCTGCGTGATATAAACCGTTGGATCTCTGCGGCCCTGCGCGCAGATCACAAAGGATTTTGGAAGCTCGTACGATACGTTCACCACCTGGCCCGATTTTTCCGCCCGGCTCAGGAAATCTTTGGTGTTGCGGGAAATCGTGGTATTTTCCAGATCGAAAATTCCAACAATATCATCGGTGCGTATCACCGTGTCCTGTCCCAGATGCAGGTACATGTCCCGTCCTCCTCTCAATATTTTCGCATACTGACGGCTCTGCCGTCCTGGATTTTGATGCCTGCTCCCCTGCCAAGCGTTTTAAAATACGCTTTGTCACAGCAGGTCATGATAAGCTGGCGGTCCCGCAGGTTATTGAGCAGATAATCCCGCCGGGAAACGTCCAATTCGCTCATCACATCATCGAGCAGCACCACCGGGTATTCCCCGATTGTCTCACGGATGAGCTCGCATTCGGCCATCTTGAGCGACAGCACGCAGCTGCGCTGCTGCCCCTGCGAACCATAAGCCCGCGCGGATTTTCCATCCAGCATAATTTCGATGTCGTCCCGGTGCGGGCCAAGGTTGGTAATCCTTGCTTTGATGTCCTCTCCCCGGTTTGCCTGCAGCCGCCCAAGCAGCTCCTTTTCAATTTCCGGGATCTCCGCGTGCGGATCGCCCCCGAGCGTCGATACATAGGAAAAATCAAGCTCTTCCTTTTCCCGGGAAATGCCCGCGTAAATCTCGCGGGCATACGGTTTCAGCCGCTCAAGAAAACTCGCCCGTGTCTTGATGAGAACCGCTGCAAATGAGCAGAGCCGCATATCCCAAATATCGAGCGTATCGAAAAGGCTCGCTTCATAGGAAATATCTTTTAAAAGCCGGTTGCGCTGATCGACCACACGGGTGTACTGATTCAGGATATGGATGTATTTCGGTTTGATCTGACAGATTGAAGTGTCAATAAATTTGCGTTTCTCCTGCGGACCATTCTTGATCAGCGAAAGATGGGTAGGGGAAAAGACTACCGCGCAGAAATGTCCGGCGAGCTCGGTTGCGGAACGCAGCGGAATTTCATTGAGTGACGCGGCGCGCTTGGAATCGATGGTCATCATGGCCTTTTGTTCCCGGCCTTCCCCAAAGAAATCCAATTCCAGGCCCGCCTGCGGGCAGTCAAACCGCACAAGCTGGCTGTCCTTTGCGCCGCGAAAGCTTTTTGCGCCGGTGAACAGCCAGATGGCTTCGACAAAATTTGTTTTTCCCTGGCCGTTATCGCCATAGATAATATTGGCATTTTCACAGAGTTTTAGCTCCATTGCGGCGATATTTCTAAAATCGTTGATTTTGATGCGGTCTATCCTCAATCCGACACAACCTCAATTTCGATCTCATCGGTGGCGACACGATCCCCAGCGCGGATTTTCTTTCCGCGCATGACACAGGGTTCCCCATTGACACGCACAGCGCCGGCAGCGACCATTTCCTTGGCCTGGCCCCCGGTCTCTGCCGCGCCTGCAAATTTGAGAAGGGAATCCAGCTTGATAAATTCAGTATGGATGCTGACTTTCTGCTGCTTCATAAACTTCTCCAAAAAATCAAAAGTTTCGTCATCCTTTTTCAATGACCTTCCTTATTCCGCTTTCAGGCGGACCGGAAGAACCAGGAAGGTGAATGCGTCGCCCTCAAGCGGGACGATTTTAATAGGGGAAAGCGGCCCGTTGATAACCATCTGAATCTCGTCACATTCGCTCGCTTTGAGCGCGTCAAGCATATACCGGCTGTTGAAGCCGATTTCCACACCGTCGCCCGTCTGATTGCAAGTGATCTCGTCATACGCCTTTCCGATGGCAGTCGAACAGGAAATTTTAATCAGCCCATCGCTGAAGTTTAAACGAAGCGGGCTTTTAATATTGTCTGAAATAAGCAGTGATGCGCGGTCGATCGCGTTGATAAGGTCGCGCGCGCCAATCTTTACCGTGGTTGCGGCGCCTGACGGAATCGCGGCCTTATAATCGAGGAACTCTCCCTCCAGCAAACGGGAGATGATCTGGTATTCTCCAACCTGGAAGATGATATGGCGCTTTGAAACACTGATTTCAATCGGGCTGTCCTCATCCTTAAGAAGTTTTGACACCTCCGACAGCGATTTACCCGGGACAATGAACATCATATCCTGTTCAAAGGAAACCTTTTCCCGCCGCAGGGCCAGCCGGTAGCCGTCGACCGAGACAACGTTCAGCTCGCCGCCTTTTACATCGAAAAGCGATCCGGTGTGCACCGGCTTGGCATCGCTGACCGCCACCGCGAACAGGGTCTGATTGATCATATTTTTCAGCGTCGATTGATTCAGCGCGATATTCGTGGTCTGGGAAACGGAAGGCAGTTCCGGGTATTCCGCGGCTGGAATCCCCAGGATGGTATATTCGGTCATGGAGCCTTTGATGACAGTCAGGTATTTTTCGTCGGTTGTGATGCTGATTTCTTCGCTTGGCATCCGGCGGATCATATCCAGGAAGAGTTTTGCCGAAAGGACAATTTCACCTTCCTGCTGCACGCGCGCTTCTATGGAAGTGCTGATCGCGAGTTCCAGATCGTAGCCGGTGAGATAGAGCCTGCCTTCTTTTGCTTTCATGAGAACTCCTTCGAGCGCGGCAAGCGTATTTTTGGAAGAAACCGCGCGGGAGACATTACCGACGGCTTCAACTAGCATCTGCTTATTGACGATAATATTCATAAGTAACCTCCTGATCTTTCGGAAAATGGATCGCTTGCGGATTTTTGTTTCCACAGGCGGGGAAACAGGTTCTTTTGATTGAGTGAGTATAAAAGAAAATAGCCGTAGTAGTAGGGGCTCCGGAAAAGTGGATAAGTCACGAAAATAGCTTTTTAAGCGGTTTTGCTGGATTTCTATGGGCAAAGTTGCTTGTCCATAGAATGTTGGAACCGTGAAGAAATTTTGATTTTTACACGGTTAAGTGGAAAAGAAAAGCGGAAAGTAGAAAAAATGTGGAAAACTTTGTGGAAATTGTTAATTTCTAATTTTGGGTTCCACCGGATAAACAATCGGTGGAATGTGGAACTGTTGGAAAATGGGATCAGCTGTCCCGAATATTTTTGATGATATCCTCGATGGTTTCTTTATACCGCAGGTCGTTTTGCATATTCTTTTCTACCTGCTGAATGGCGTAAACAATTGTGCTGTGGTCGCGTCCGCCGAATTCCTCTCCGATGGTCGACATTGACATCTGGGTGATTTCACGCACGATATAGATGGAGATCTGACGTGCCGAGGAAATCTGCGCGCTGCGTTTGTTTGAGCGGATATCCTGCGGGGTGATGCCGTAGGTGCGCCCAACCTCAGCGATGATCCGTTCAACTGTGACAGGCACCGGCTGGTTGTCATTGAGAATGTCGCGGATGGCATTCTGCGCAATGATGATCGAGGGGTTGTTCCCCTGCAAAAGCTTATAGGCTTTTAATTTTTTGACCGCGCCTTCGAGCTGGCGGATGTTGGTCTTTAGCCGGTTGGCGATATATTCGGCCACATCGTCCGGAACCTGGATGTCCAGGAGCTGGGCCTTGCGGCGGATGATTGCAATGCGGGTTTCAAAGTCCGGCGCCTGGATATCCGCGAGAAGGCCCCATTCAAAACGGGTGCGAAGCCTGTCTTCAAGGGTTTTAATCTCTTTGGGAGGACGGTCGGACGCGAGCACGATCTGCTTGCCGGATTCATAAAGGGTATTAAAGGTGTGGAAGAATTCTTCCTGGGTGCTTTCCTTCCCTCCGATGAACTGGATGTCGTCGACCAGCAGAACGTCTGACTGACGGTATTTTTCGCGGAAGGCGGGAGTCGTATGGTCCTGAATCGAGGTGATCAGCTCGTTTGCAAATTCATCGCCCTTGACATAGATGATGTTGTAGCCGGGGCGGTTTTTTTTGATCTCAGCGCAGATGGCGTAAAGCAGATGGGTTTTGCCAAGCCCGGAGGCCCCGTAAATGAAGAGGGGGTTGTAGGCGTTTGCGGGATTTGCCGCTACCGCGAGTGAAGCGGCGTGTGCGAATTTGTTGGAGGAACCCACAATGAAGGTGTCGAAGGTGTAGTCGTATTCGCCGGTTTTGGACGGCGGATCAAGCGGGGAGGGGGCAGCGGGCGCGGGAGGGGATTCCGCCGGGGTTTCACAGGTGATATCCACCTCGACCGGAAAGCCGAGCACCCCCTCGAAGGCGGATTTGAGCATCGCGGTATATTTTTCCCGTATGATGTTCATTTTAAATTCAGAGTTGACCCTGAGGTAGGCGGTGGATTCATCCATCTTGAGCGGGACAATATCTTTCAGCCAGAGGCTGAAAGCAACTTCGGACATTTTACCCCGGCAATTTTCGAGGACGAGGTCAAAAAGTTCGGCGAACGATTCCATGTGAGCAGCTCCTTTGGTGAATAAGAAGTGGAATTTTGAGAGGAATTCTGTGGAAAGAGGAGTTTTTCACCCATTTTCCACAAACAATATAACTGATTTATTTTATCACGAAATACGCATTTTTTCAAGTATTCAACAGATGACAAAGGATATATATTTATATAGTAGGGTCCCGCGCGGCCTGCCGCGAATTTTTGAGGATGTCCCCCGGAATACTTGACAAAGTGCCCCAAACTGCGGTATAATGCTACTCTGCAAGGGATTACTCTGTCCTTTTTCAAGACAGTGTTATTTTCATCCCTTTCGGGATGTTTACCGAACGCGACGAGAGGAGGGTTAAGGATGTTAAGAACCTATCAGCCGAAAAAGCTCCAGAGAAAGAAAGAGCATGGCTTCCGCAAAAGAATGGCCACCAAAAACGGCCGCAAGGTACTCGCTCGCAGAAGAGCGAAAGGTAGAGCGCGTCTGACTCACTAAGCCTAAAAATATGCGACCACAGCTTTCGTTGTGGTCTTTATTTTTAGGTTTAGGAGGGAAGGCGCCGATGCTTCATACCACTGCGCTGAAACTGAACAAGGAGTTCCGGAGAGCCTATTATCGGGGCCGTGCCTTTACCACTCCTGTAGTTGTGGTCTACACACTCAAAAACCACAAAGGCATCAACCGGATTGGCCTGACCGCAAGCAAAAAGGTCGGCAACGCGGTACAGCGCAACCGCGCGCGGCGTATCGTTAAGGAGGCTTACCGCCTTCTGGAAACAGAATTTCCCGTTGGGTGGGATTTTGTTTTTGTCGCGCGCGCCAAAACCGTCTACGCCTCAACAAATGATGTGATCAGGGCCATGCGTTTTGCCCTGAAAAAGCTGTTCCCTACGACATGAAGAAATTTGTTTTGGGGTTGATCCGCCTTTATCAGCGGATCTTTTCCCCGCTCAAAGGCCAACCGACCTGCAGGTTCTATCCGACCTGTTCGGTCTATGCCTACACCGCGGTTTCCCGATTCGGCGTCCTGCGCGGCGGCTGGCTCGCGCTGCGGCGCATCCTGCGCTGCCATCCTTTCAATCCGGGCGGGATCGATCCCGTGCCGGACAAGTTCACACTTCGAAAAATCAAAAATGAGAGGAAACAAAAATAGATGCAGATCATTAATACCATTTTTGGTTATCCGCTCGGCTGGATCATGTGGCTTTGTTATAAAGTCATTCCGATCTATGGCGTCGCGCTGATCGTATTCACCATCATCATGCGCGCGATCCTGATCCCGTTTTCGATCAAACAGCAAAAGTCGATGGTGAAAATGCAGATCTTCCAGCCCAAAATGCAGGAGATCCAAAAGAAATATGCCAATAACCGCGAAAAAATGAACGAAGAGATGATGAAGCTCTATCAGGAGGAGAACTATAACCCGATGTCGGGCTGTCTCCCCATGGTGATCCAGTTTCCGGTTCTCTTCGGTCTCATCGATGTCATCTACCGCCCGATGACCCATATCCTGCGTTTCGGCAGCGAAATTGTCAATCAGGCGGCGACGATTGCCGCGCCGCTGCTCAATGTCGCGGCGGACACCTTTACCAAGGACTATTCCTCCCAGCTGAAGATCATTGGCGCGGTTCAGCAGAACCCGGACGCCTTTTCCGGCATCCCGGGTTTTGTTGAGGCGGTCAACACCCTGAACCTCAATTTCCTGGGCATTGACCTGACCCAGACCCCGTCGGTCGGCCAGTTCAATATCCTGTGGATTATTCCGATCCTGTCAGGGCTGACATCGGTCCTGATGACCATCTTTACCATGAAGCAGACCGCTGCCGCTTCGGCGGGCAACAGCTCTGCGGCTGGAATGAGCAAGGGCATGATGCTGATGATGCCCCTTATGTCGGTGTGGTTTGCGTTTATCCTGCCTGCTGGCGTGGGCATCTACTGGATCATCTCGAACGTCCTGATGGCGATACAGACCTTCCTGCTCAATAAATTCATGAACCCTGTCAAGTTGGCGGAGCAGGCCCGTGAGGAAATGGAAATCAAGCGGGAAGAGGCGCGGCAGGCAAAGATTGAGGCCAAAAAACAGGCCCGAGAGGAAGCCAAGGCGCGTGGTGAAAATCCGGAAGACATTGAAAAAGCGCTTTCCCAGAAGGAGATCAATCGTATCAAGCTTGCGGAAGCGCGCAGGCGGATGGCGGAAAAATACGGCGATTCTTACACAGACGTCACAGACGTCACAGACGAGGATTTGAAGTAGGAGGCGCATCATGAAAGAAATCATTCAGGAAGCCAGAAATGTCGAAGAAGCGATCGACCTTGCCTGTAAAGCGCTTGACGTCGACCGCGATCTGATAGAATTTGAAATTATCACACTGCCGAAACGTGGATTTTTGGGTCTTAAAAACACCCCGGCAAAGGTCCGTGTCTATGTGGAGGAGCCGGAAGAGCCGGTAAAACCGGTCGTTCAGGAAAAACCGGAGCGCAAATCCGCGCAGCCGGCTGAGAGACCTGTGCAGCCCAAAACTGAACGCAGGGAACGTCCCAAGCAGGAGCCGAAAAAGGAACAGCCCAAACAGGCTGCTGAAAAACCGGCCGAGAAACCTGCGCAGCCGGCGCCGGAAGTGAAGTTCGTGGATGCGGATGAAGTGGACGGTAAGGCGAGGACTGCCGCCGATTATGTCAAGTCTGTGCTCAGTGAGATGGGTGTGGACGCGAAAATTGCGGTTGGATTTACAGAAAATGGAATAATCTTGCGCCTGTCAGGTGAAGGCCTGGGCGTAATCATTGGCCGCAGGGGTGAAACCCTCGACGCGTTGCAGTATCTTTCCGGCTTGGTGGCTAACCGGCAGGAAGGTGACTACATCCGCGTGACCATCGATTCGGGAAACTACCGTGAAAAACGGGAGCGCACTCTGGAACAGCTTGCGAAGAAGCTCTCCAATTCCGCGATCCGCCGCGGCCGCGCCACGACGCTCGAGCCGATGAATCCTTATGAACGTCGTATCATTCATGCGACTGTTTCAAAGATAGACGGGGTATCCTCCACCTCGATCGGTGAAGAGCCGAACCGCAGGGTTGTGATCACTCCGGACAATGTGAAAACGCAGGCTCCGCGCGGTGGTAAAAATCAGGGGCGGGGCGGAAACCGCCCGCCGCGCCGTGACGGCGAACGCCGTGATGGCAGCCGCGGCGGAAGGGATAATCGCGACAATCGTTCACGTGATGGTGGAAACCGTCCTGGCGGACGTTACAACGGCGGCCCTCGCCGTGACCGCAAGGAGAATTCTTTCGGCGAAACGGTAAAACCGACTCCAACCGATGTCGATCGCGAATACGCGAAGGAAATCGAACGGGAGGCGCCTGTCTTTGTGAAGCCGGATCAGGCGGAAAAACCCGCCGCTCCGCAGGCCCCGGTTCGGGAAACCGCCCGCAAGGAAGGCGACGATCTTCCGCTTTACGGGAAAATCGAGCTGTAAAGAAAATAAATGGGAGGAGGTTTCACGTGAAACCTCCTTTCTTTCTATTCCATCAGAATTGCGTTGGGAGGATATCATGGACGGGAATGCCGTAATTGCTGCAATTTCCACACCGCTTGGTGTGGGAGGAATCGGGGTGGTCCGGATTTCTGGGGACGGCGCCTTTGCGGTGGCGGACCGTATGGTGCGTACAGCAAAGAAAATTCCGGTTTCGCAGATGCCGGGTTATACCTGCGCCTACGGGCGTGCATGTGACCGGCTTGGTGAAATCGATGAGGTAATTGTCACGGTCTTTCACGCGCCGCACAGCTTTACCGGCGAGGATGTGGTCGAAATTGCCTCGCACGGCGGTGTTTATCTGGTGAACCGGATTTTGCGCGCCGCTTATGAATGCGGGGCGCGTCCGGCCGAAGCCGGGGAGTTCACCCGGCGGGCATTTCTAAACGGCAAGCTCGATTTGACCCGGGCCGAAGCGGTTGGGGATCTGATCGCGGCGCAGGGCAGGCAGGCGGCACGCGCTGCGCTGACCGCGCGGGACGGCGCGCTTTATCAGAGAATTGAGAAAATCACCGGAAAGCTGGTCGCACAGGCGGGACATCTGGCCGCGTGGATCGACTATCCTGAGGAGGAGATTGTCGAGGTTGACGCTGCGGATCTTGCAGAAACCCTGCGGGAATGTGAGCGGGATCTGCGCAAACTGCTGGCAACCTATGATGCGGGAAAGGTCATCCGGGAAGGAATCGAAGTGGCGATTGTCGGGCGTCCGAATGTCGGGAAGTCCACCCTGATGAACCTACTGGCCGGCTATCAGCGGAGCATTGTCTCCGAACAGGCGGGGACCACCCGCGACGTTGTGAGTGATTCGGTGCGGCTGGGAGAAATTGTGCTGCATCTTTCCGATACAGCTGGAATTCGCGCCTCGGATGATCCAATCGAACAGGCGGGTGTTGAACTTGCGGTTGACCGTCTGCAAAGGGCGCAGCTTGTATTGGCGGTTTTTGATGGTTCCGAGGCGCTCAGCGATGATGACCGGCGGGTGATCGCCGCCTGCAAAGGCATCCCTGCAATTGCGCTGGTGAATAAAAACGATCTCGAACAGCGGCTGGATCTTGGCGTGATTCAGGATGGCTTTGCCCATGTGCTGCAAATTTCCGCGAGGCAGGCTGATGGGGCACAGCAGTTGGAAGAACGGATTACGGAACTCTTTGCGCTTGGCAAATTTGATCCTTCCGCAGCGATATTGGCAAATGAACGTCAGCGCGCCGGTGCGCTCGCGGCTGTTGAGGAGCTAGCGGAAGCAATTTGCGCGCTGGAGAGCGGGGTTTCCTATGATGCGGTTTGCGTCTGCATTGAGAATTCGATTGACGCGTTGCTCACGCTGACCGGTAAGCGCGCCTCGCAGGAAGTCGTCGACCAGGTCTTTTCAAAATTCTGTGTCGGTAAATAGTGGGAAGAGTATAATGCTTTTTGAATGCAAAAGATTTAGAAGGATAAAAGTTTCGGTCAAGCCTGTTCAAAGGCTTGCGGATTTCCAGGGCAGCGCCTTGGTTCTTTTTCAAGAAAAAGAGGGCGATGAGGTGATACAATGACTTATCAAGCGGAAAATTATGATGTGGCGGTGATCGGCGCGGGGCATGCGGGGATCGAAGCGGCGCTCGCGGCGGCGCGGCTTGGCGCATCGACGATCCTTTTCACCATCTCGCTTGACGCGATTGGAAATCTGCCCTGCAACCCTTCGATCGGCGGGACAGCGAAGGGGCACCTTGTGCGGGAGATCGATGCGCTTGGCGGCGAGATGGGGAAGGCGGCGGACGCGACCTTTATCCAGAGCCGGATGCTGAACCGCGGAAAGGGACCCGCTGTTCACAGTCTGCGGGTGCAGGCCGACCGGAAAAGCTATCACCGCTATATGAAGCAGATCTTGGAGAATCAGGATCTCCTCGATCTCAAACAGGCTGAAATCGTGGAGATCCGGACAGAAAATGGCCGTGTCAGTGGTGTAGTGACAGAACTGGGCGCGATTTATGGTGCAAAAACGGTGATTCTTGCGACCGGCACCTACCTGCATGGAAAGATTTATGTCGGTGAATATACAGCGGAAAGCGGTCCGGATGGAATGCATCCGGCGCGCGGCCTGTCCGATTCGCTGCGGTTGCTTGGAATCCCGCTGCGCCGCTTTAAGACCGGGACACCTGCCCGCGTCGACCGCCGGTCGATCGATTTTTCCAAGATGGAAGTGCAGCCGGGCGATGAACCGATCACGCCCTTTTCCTTTGAAACCGATCCGGCCGGCCTCAAAAACCAGTCGGTCTGTTATATGACCTATACCAATGAAAAAACCCATCAGGTAATCCGCGAAAACCTCGGCCGGTCCCCGCTTTACGGCGGCAAGATCGAAGGGGTCGGCCCGCGCTACTGCCCAAGCATCGAGGATAAAGTAGTGCGTTTTTCAGACAAGCCCCGGCATCAGCTTTTTATCGAACCCATGGGACTGGATACCAATGAAATGTATCTGCAGGGGATGTCCTCCTCGTTGCCGGAGGAGGTGCAGATCAAGTTCTACCGTACAATTGAGGGCTTTGAAAATCTGCGGGTCATGCGCAACGCCTATGCCATTGAATATGACTGCGTCGACCCGACCTGTCTCACGGCGTCACTCGAATTCAAATCAGTGAAGGGCCTTTTTGGGGCGGGGCAGTTCAATGGGACGAGCGGTTATGAGGAAGCTGCCGCGCAGGGACTCATAGCAGGGGTAAACGCGGCGCGTCAGGTGCAGGGGAAAGAACCGGTTGTCCTTGACCGGGCGAGCTCCTACATTGGCACGCTGATCGATGATCTGGTGATCAAGGGCTGCAATGATCCCTATCGGATGATGACCTCCCGGTCAGAATACCGGCTGCTGCTGCGGCAGGACAATGCCGACGCGCGTCTCACCCCGCTTGGCTATGAAATCGGGCTTATCAGTGAGACTCGTTACCAGCGGTTTTTGAATAAACAGCGGATGATTAAAACCGAGCTTGCACGCCTTGAAAAAACGGTCGTTCCACCGTCGGAGGAGCTCAATGGACTGCTTGTTTCACGTGAAACAGCACCGCTTACGACCGGGTCAAAGCTGGCCGATCTGATCCGGCGGCCGCAGCTTAGCTATGCAGAGCTCGCGCCATTCGACCCGCAGAGGCCAAATCTGCCGGCAGAAGTGCGCGAACAGGCCGAAATCGTAATCAAATACGAGGGATATATCAAAAAGCAGATGGCGCAGATTGCTCAGATGCGAAAGCTCGAAAGCCGGCTGCTGCCGCCGAAGCTCGATTATGCCGCAATCGGCGGCCTTCGGCTGGAAGCGGTCGAGAAACTGACAAAGATGCGACCGGCGAATATCGGGCAGGCATCGCGGATCAGCGGTGTGAGCCCGGCCGACATTTCAGTGCTGCTCATCTGGCTGGGACAAAACCGGCCGGGCAGGGAAGGGGAGAATCCATGATCGATCGGAAAATGCTGCTGGAATATGCGGCGGGGATTGGCGTGCAGCTTGGTGAAAATCAGCTTGACCAGTTTGACCTTTATGCGCAAACGCTGGTAGAATGGAATGAGAAGATCAACCTTACAGCAATTGTGAAACCGGAAGAGATTGTGGTGAAGCATTTTGTGGACAGCCTTTGTCTGCTGCATGAGGTCCAGGTCCCACAAAATGCCAGGCTGATCGATGTGGGGACTGGAGCGGGTTTCCCATCGGTGCCGCTAAAGATTGCGCGGCCTGATCTGCGGGTGACCCTGCTCGACAGCCTCAACAAGCGGGTGATTTTTCTGGAGGAACTTTCCCGGCGATTGGGACAGCGGAATGAATGCCTGCATTCCCGCGCGGAGGACGCGGGAAAAGGGCAGGAGCACCGTGAGCGCTACGATGTAGCCACCGCGCGCGCGGTGGCGCATCTGCGGGAGCTTTCGGAGTACTGCATCCCGTTTGTAAAGTTGGGCGGGCTCTTTGCGGCCCTTAAAAGTGGGGAGATCGAACAGGAAATCAGCGAATCCGGTAAGGCAATCCAGGCAATGGGGGGGCGGCTGGAGGAGGTAAGGCGCTTCAAATTGCCTGATGGAAGTCACAGAACCATCGTATTGGTGAGAAAAATATCGCAGACGTCGACAAAATATCCACGGCCTCACGCAAAAATGGCCAAAAATCCGCTAATCTGAGTCACAGATTGGCGGATTTTGTTATTTTGCGCGACCAAAAGTGCTGGAAATTAGGCATATTTCATGATAGGATGTCTACAGAACAGGAAGGACGTGAAAAGCATGGGGATCTTTGCGAAACAGAAAGTTGTAAACCGTGTCGTGCTTCTCGACGTGGATGAGATCGCATCCAACCCCTATCAGCCGCGGCGGCAGTTCGACCCGAAAGCAATGCGGGAGCTCGCCGACAGCATCCGTCAGAACGGCCTGCTCCAACCGGTGACCGTCCGGCAGAACCCTATGGGAGGATTTGAACTGATTGCGGGAGAACGCAGGCTGATGGCCTGCAAAATGATTGGGAAGGAAAAAATTCCGGCAATCGTTGAAAGTTTCGACGACGAAAAATCCGCGGTATTCGCGCTGATCGAAAATTTGCAGCGCAAGGATCTGAACTACTTTGAAGAAGCGGCCGGCATCCAACAGCTGATGCAGCATGGCGGTATGACCCAGCAGCAGGTGGCGGAACGGCTTGGAAAAGCCCAGTCCACAGTGGCGAACAAACTGCGCCTGCTCACCTTCAGTGAGGAGCTGCGGCGCAAGATGCTTGATTCAGGCCTGACAGAACGGCATGCGCGTGCACTTTTAAAATTGCCGGACGAGCAGAGTGTGGAACTTGCGATGATGCATATCATCAGCCAGCGGCTGAACGTGGGGGAGAGCGAACGGTATATCGATTCGCTGCTTGAACCGGACGAGCCACAGGAACAGCACCCCAAATCCACCAGGCTTTTTGTCGTAAAGGATCTGCGGATCTTTATGAATACCATTTCAAAGGCAGTGACAACCATGAAGCTTGCGGGCATTGAGATTGACACCTGCAAGGAGGAGGATGAGAATTACATCAATTACACCATGCGCATTCCCAAGAAAAGCGCATATCGGACACACAGCGCATAATCCCCAGTCGCCAACCTCTGGCCGCGGCGGTGGATACAGCACATCGCGGCGCCGGATTGGTAAAAAATAAATACACGTTTCCCTGCAGCAAAGCCGCCCGAAAGGGCGGCTTTGCTGCGTCTCTGGAATAAGTCTTTCAAAAAAGGGTTTTCAGCCGGTCTTTTTGCTTCTTAATGCGCCACCAGGAATTCAATGTTTCATGTGAAACATCAATTTTACTTGAATATCGCTTAACAAATTCGAAGGGATATGCTATAATCAATAACAGACCCCAAAAGGGATTCATTTTCAGCGGCTGGAGGTTAAAATGGGAAAAATCATAGCGATTGCAAACCAGAAAGGCGGCGTCGGAAAAACGACCACGGCGGTCAACCTTACGGCGGCGCTCGGCGCCAAAGGCCACAAAGTCTTGCTGGTGGACGTTGACCCGCAGGGGAATTCAACCTCCGGACTTGGCATCAATAAGCGGGATTTGCAGAATTCCACCTACGACCTGCTGGTTTCCGCGGCTGGTGTGGAAGAGGTCCTGGTGCATACGCCGTTTGAAAATGTGGACATCCTCCCGTCGAACATTGCGCTCGCGGGCGCGGAGATCGAACTGGTCGAACTGCAAAACCGCGCGATGCGCCTTAAAAACGCGCTTTTAAAGATCAAAGCGGATTATGATTTCATCCTGATTGACTGCCCGCCGTCGCTGGGGATCATCACGCTCAATGCCTTTACCGCGAGCGACACGCTGCTCATCCCGATCCAATGTGAATATTACGCGCTGGAAGGGCTCTCCCAGTTGATGAGTACCCTGCGGCAGGTCAAACGCCTCTACAACCCCAATATTGATATTGAAGGCGTGCTGCTCACCATGTACGACGCCAGGCTTAATCTGACCGTACAGGTGGTGGCGGAGCTCAAAAAATACTTCCCGCAGAAGATCTACCGCACGGTTGTGCCCCGCAATGTACGGCTTTCGGAGGCGCCGAGCTTCGGCCAGCCGGTCATGTATTACGACCGGGCGTCCAAGGGCTGCGCGGCATACGACCAGCTGGCGGATGAATTCCTGCAAAAGAACAAGATAAGGGGGAAATGATTTGGCAAAAGCAAAAGGCGGCCTCGGCAAAGGGTTAGAGGCGCTGTTTGTTGACAATAATACCGATACAGGGGCCGTTTCGACCCTGCCGGTCAGCGAAATCGAACCCAACCGCGACCAGCCCCGCAAGCAATTTGACGCGGCGGCGCTGGCTGACCTGGCTGATTCGATCCGCGAGTACGGCGTGCTCCAGCCTTTGGTGGTGCGTCCCATGCCGGACGGGAGCTACCAGCTTGTGGCGGGCGAACGCCGTTGGCGCGCTTCCCGGATGGCGGGGCTTTCCGAGGTCCCTGTCGTCATTAAGGAGCTGACCGATGCGCAGACGATGGAACTCGCGCTCATCGAAAACCTGCAGCGCGAGGATCTCAACCCAATTGAGGAGGCGAACGGTTACCGCGAGCTGATGGATAAATTCGGGCTCACCCAGGAGCAGGTATCCGGCCGCGTGGGAAAATCCCGGCCGGTCGTCACCAACGCGATGCGGCTTTTAAATCTGCCGCCGGAGGTGCAGACGATGGTTTCCTCTGGGCAGATTTCATCGGGACACGCGCGGTCGCTCCTTTCGCTTGAGGATGCGGAAAGCATCCGCCAAACGGCGTTCGAAATCATCCGAAAAGGGCTCTCGGTCCGGCAGGTCGAAGCGATCGCCAAAAAGGCGAAAGCGGAAAAGAAGGGCCAAAAGGCTGCGAAACCGCAGACCGCCTGGGATCAGAGCTTTTTTACCGAGATGCAGCTCGCGCTGTCCCAGACCCTTTCCCGCAAGGTGAAGGTGGAAGGGGAAAATGGCAAAGGCCGGCTGATCATCGAATTTTATGACGAGGACGACCTCAAACGGCTTGCCGCCTCGCTTGAAAAGACACAGGAATAATACAGAAGATTATTGGAGGAAACTGGAATGTTAGACATCAAATTTTTGCGGACGAATCCGGAAGTCGTAAAGGAGAACATCCGCAAGAAATTTCAGGACGAAAAGCTCCCGCTGGTGGATGAAGTCATCGAAATGGATCAGCAGTTCCGGGATGCCAAGACCCGCTGCGATTATCTGCGCAGCCAGCGCAACACGATCAGCAAACAGATTGGCGGCCTGATGGCGAAAGGGCAGAAGGAAGAGGCCGAAGCCGCCAAGGCGCAGGTCACTGCGATGGCGAATGAGCTGGCCGCGCTGGAAGTGAAGGAGGATGAGCTTGCTGCTGAGATCCGCAAACGCATGCTGGTGATTCCGAATATCATCGATCCCACGGTCCCGATTGGGAAAGACGACAGCGAGAACGTTGAACTGGAGAAATTTGGCGAACCGGTTGTTCCGGATTTCGAGGTGCCGTATCATGTGGATATCATGGAGCGGCTGCACGGCATCGACCTTGATTCCGCCCGTAAGACAAGCGGAAACGGCTTCTATTACCTCTGCGGCGACATCGCCCGCCTGCATTCCGCGATCCTCTCGTATGCCCGCGATTTCATGATCGACCGGGGCTTCACCTATTATATTCCGCCGTTCATGATTCGCTCGAACGTTGTCACCGGCGTTATGAGCTTTGCCGAGATGGAAAACATGATGTACAAGATCGAGGGCGAGGATCTTTACCTGATCGGTACCAGTGAGCATTCGATGATCGGCAAATTCATCGACACCATCCTCGATGAGGATAAGCTCCCACAGACACTCACCAGCTATTCGCCGTGCTTCCGCAAAGAAGTCGGCGCGCACGGCATTGAGGAGCGCGGCGTTTACCGCATCCATCAGTTCGAAAAGCAGGAGATGATCGTCGTCTGTAAACCGGAGGAGAGCCCAATGTGGTACGAGAAGCTCTGGAACAACACGGTTGACTTCTTCCGTTCGTTGGATATCCCTGTGCGCACGCTCGAATGCTGCTCGGGCGACCTGGCGGATCTGAAGGTCAAATCGCTCGACGTGGAGGCCTGGAGCCCGCGCCAGAAGAAATACTTTGAGGTCGGCAGCTGCTCGAACCTCGGTGACGCGCAGGCGCGCCGCCTGGGCATCCGTATCCGGAGCAAGGAGAAGGGGAATTATTTTGCCCACACCCTCAACAATACCGTTGTGGCTCCGCCGCGGATGCTGATCGCCTTCCTGGAGAATAATCTGCAGGCGGATGGCTCGGTCAGAATTCCACAGCCGCTGCAGATGTATATGGGCGGCAAAACTGCGATCACTGAATAAAGCGAAAAACAGTGGAGTCTCCTTTTGCCGGACAGGCAAAAGGAGACAGCTGTTTTTCAACCGTTTCCGTATAAACAGTTGAAAAACAGAGAAGCTAACGAAGGAGGAATCGGGGCCGATGGCAGAAACATTTGCGAAGGAAATTACCGTGCTCGAACCGGAATGCGATGTCAACAAAAAGATGAGCGTCTCCAACATCATGCGGCATGCGCAGCAGATGGGAAGCGACCATATTTGTAAAAAAGGAATAAATTACAACAGAATGTATAAAGATGGCATGGCTTTTGTCGTTTCAAAGATGCTGATCACCATTGCCCGCCGCCCAACTTTTGGTGAGCGGCTGCTGCTGACCACCATCCCTAAACAGCCCAAAGGCGTACAATTTGTGCGTGATACCATCTTTGAGACGCTTGAAGGGGAGAAGTTGGTCGAGGTGAGCATCTCTTGGGTGCTGGTTGACCCGACCACCCACAGAATCCTGCGGCCGAATGCCTTTGAAATTTACGGATTTGACATGTTCCCCAACGACGAGGAATCGATCACCTCCTACAAGATCAAAAAACCGGAACAGAGCGGCATTCTGCATATGCGGCAGGTGAAATACAGCGACATCGATTATAACCGTCATGTCAATAATGCCATCTATGCGGACATCGTCTGTGACCTGGTCCCGCAGGAAACCATGCTTTATAAAGAGCCGGAAAGCTTTGGGATCATCTATCACAAGGAGGCGGTTCTCAACCAGATCATTGAGCTGGAGGTCACCCCATCCTGGAGCGGACTCAGTTTTTATGTGGGTGGTTTGGTTGCTGGAAACCGCTGCTTTGAGGCTGAAATCCGATTCCGCTGAGAGCGAGATTTTTTATTTCAGGATGGAGAAAAACTATTGACAAATATAGGTCCATCAGGTATAATATAACTCGCCTGCTTGTACAGAATGTGCGGGCAGCGGCATGGCGGTATAGCTCAGTTGGCTAGAGCATTCGGTTCATACCCGAAGTGTCACCGGTTCGAATCCAGTTACCGCTACCAATTGGGCCTCACCAATTTTGATGAGGCCCAGATAATATGGCCTGTTCGTCAAGTGGTTAAGACACCGCCCTTTCACGGCGGGTTCACGGGTTCGAATCCCGTACAGGTCACCAAAAGGAAAACCCCGTAGATAGGCTTAGAAAGCCGGTCTATGGGGTTTCTTGTTTTATC
Organism: Anaerotruncus sp. AF02-27; assembly: GCF_003465835.1. NCBI lineage: Bacteria > Bacillati > Bacillota > Clostridia > Eubacteriales > Oscillospiraceae > Anaerotruncus > Anaerotruncus sp. AF02-27. Next base: position 149,120 of record NZ_QSBX01000007.1, read on the forward strand.
CGAAATGCGATTTTACGCTTATTTTACGCTTATGCCTTTTCTTTTTTGAATTTTAGGGCGCTTGAAACCGCGTCCGTTGCCGCTGCCTGCGCCGCTGCAAAGGTGTGGGCATAGATGTTTAAAGTGGTGGAGGTTTGCGAGTGGCCGAGCGCCGCCGAGACCGTGCGGATATCCGTGCCGCCATTTATCAACAATGTGGCGTTCAGATGTCGAAAACTATGAATATTGATCTGGCGAATGCCCACGCGGTCAAGGAATTCATGCAGCCACCCTTGCGGGCTATTGGGGTTCATGGGTTTTCCGTTCCACCCAGTAAAAAGCCGGTCACTGTTGACCCATTGAGAGCCTAGCCGGAGTTGTTCGGCGGCTTGTACGGCCTTGTACTGACGGAGCAGGGCAATGACATCATCAGGCAGTTTCAAACTGCGCATAGAACCTTTTGTTTTGGGCGTGTCGGTGAACACGCCTTTTTCTTTTGTGTAAAGACTGGTTCTCTGAATCGTGACAACGCCCGTGTCGAAATCAATGTCTTTCCATTCCAGGCCGAGAAGTTCCCCGCGACGAAACCCGCCATAGATAGCCAGGGTGAAAAATACCCGCCACTGGATCGGTTCTTTCTCCAGGTGCTCCAAGAACTGCTGCGCTTCCTCCAAAGAGTAACAGGGCCGTTCTTTCTGTGGGATCGTTGGCAAGGTCACACCCCGGCAGGGGTTGGAGTGGATCATGCCTTGTGATACTGCATAATTAAAAACACTGGACACAAAGGACAGGATGTTCTTGATCGTCTTAGGGGAGAGTGCGCCGCCTGTGCGCTCGTTGATTCCATCCTCACCAAGGTTCAAAATGAACTTTTGTATCATCCGGGTGGTGATGTCGCCAATTTTCAAGTGACCAAGGGCGGCATAAACGCGCTGTTCCTGCTTGTGGTAGCCGTCTACAGTGCGTACTTTTAATTTGGCCTCCGCGTACTCTTTGAACCACTGTTCCGCAAAGGCTTTAAACTTGATGTTACTGTCGGCTACGGCCCCAGTGCGGCATTCTTCCTCAAAGAGAACGGCTTGCCTCTGCAATTCCTTCTCGATCTGACGGTCGGTCATGCCGGCAGCGGGCGACCATGTTTTATAATACCGCTTCTGTTTACCTTTTGACAGGTATCCAGTCGACACGGTGATCTGATAGGAAATGCCGGTCTTGCCTTCAATCTTTCGGATGTTCGCCATTTGAAGCCTCCATATCATTTGCAAATTTTTTAATAAAATCTGCGAGCTGGTTTTGCATTCCTTGAAGCAGGTAGCGGGCGGTTTCGAGTGGTGGCAGACTGATTCTGCCGCCCTCGTCCACCTCTGCGCTCATAAGATGATCCAGAATTTCATCTGATTCGCTTACGTAGTTAGACCTTGCGTTCAATGCTCTGGAATACTGCTCTAAGTCCATTGCAAGGTACATGGGAATTGATTCTTCAATAAAACGGTTTACTAAATGGATGGTTAGTTGCTGTTCGTCGTAGGCATAGAAGCGTAGCTTTTCAATGGCCGCATCGGTTAGTCCTGTAGTCCTCCCAATCTCAATATTATCGGACATTTGGTTTTCGGTGAGGCCTATTAACCAGTCGCTGGGAACATTGCACTTTTCTGAAATAATTTTTAAAGTCAAAGCATCGGGAACGCGATCACCGTTTTCATAGAAACCTATCGTTGGACGGGAAATTCCTAAATCTTCGGAAAATTTAGCCTGTGAACGCTCCCCTCGCAGTTCTCGAAATCTACGCGCAAAGACGGGGAGTTTAGCGGTTGCATCTGTTTTCATAAGCACCTCCAAAATGCTCTAATAATTAATCATTGAAGAAGTTTGGCTACAATACTTGACTAAGCTCGGATTATGGATTACAATTACATTATAGCAAACTAATCGAGCGTTTTCAAGGAGGAATGTTTTTATGGCGAATCAAGATATCAAACTTGAAGCAGCGGGCGCAGGCGTGAAACTTTGGCAGATTGCAGACAAATTAGGAATTATGGATACCAACTTTTCCCGAAAGCTCCGCAAGGAGCTCAGCACGGAGGAAAAGGAGCACATCCGGCAGATTATCGCGGAGCTGAAAGGCGGTGCGGCGAATGGCTGAAATCCCGCGCATGGTTACGATCAAGGAAGCCGCCAAAGCAACCGGCCTTGCAGAACACCATGTCCGGCAGCTCGTTCTGTCGGGCCGGGTAGTGGCGGTGAACGCAGGGAAAAAGTATCTGGTCAATCTGGACAGGCTGATTGAATACCTCAACACGGCGCATGTTGGGGATGATATGGGCGAGCAGTACGGAAAGATCAGGCCGCTTGACAGGAGGGCAGTATGAATTTAATGGATTTGATCCCAGTCGGCGCGAAACACGCTGTCCCGGCGAAGCGCTTAGCAAACCTAGCGGGCTGTAAAAGCGTTCGGGAGCTGCAACATGAATTACATAACCTCAGGTGCCGGGGCGCGGTCATTTGCAGTACCACGGAGAACGGCGGCGGGTACTATCAGCCCGCCAACGAGCAGGAACTTCGGCAGTTTGTCCGCTCCATGCGAAGCCGGGCCAAGAAGATTAAGAAGGCGATCCGGGCGGCGGAGAAGATGCTGGCCGACTACAATATGTAGGCGAGGTGAACGTTACGGCCAGACCAAAAAAATCAGGGTTAGATTATTTCCCACATGATGTGGATGCGACAACCGACCCGAAATTAGAACCGGCGATCATGCGCTATGGCGCGGCGGCTTATGCCTTCTATTTTATCCACCTGGAATACTGCTACCGATCGGAAGATTTGAGCATTGATGTTTCTGCGACAGAAACAGGGGAAGAAATGCGGCAGGTAATATGCAGAAAGTTGCAGATATCCGAAAATGACTATGCATGCATACTGCAATCACTACTTCGACATGGTGCATTTGATGCGAAAATCTATGCAGAGAGCGGGAAATTGACAAGTGCCGGGATTCAAAAGAGGGCCGCAAAGGTGCTTGAAAAGCGGGCCCGTGAGAATGAGCGGTATAAAAATATTTCTGCCGCAGAAACCGCCCAAGAAACTATGGCAGAAACGCCACAAAGCAAAGCAAATAAAAGAAAAGAAGATATATATTGTGCATTCTTCGAAAAGGTGTGGCAGCTCTACCCCAATAAGCGCGGAAAAGGGCAGGTAAAGGAAGCGCAGAAGCGGCGGCTATATGAGATCGGCTATGAACAGATGGAACGGTGCATTCAACGGTATAAGGCGGCGTTGGAAGCGGAGGAATGGCGGCAGGCACAAAACGGGAGCACATTTTTCAATTCCGGTTATGTGGATTATCTGGATGAAAATTACACCGAGCCGGAAGCCGGGAAAGGGATCTGCGGCATGAGGTTTGCGAACTAGGAGGGCAGCGGCATGAATGAATTCGATTTTGCGCGGTCGTTTTTACGGCCCTATAAGACCAAGGGGGATGAGATCATTCCGCAATATTGCCCGATCTGTCACGGCGGCGACCACCGCGACAAAGAAACCTTTGCGCTTAATTACCGTGAGCATGTTTATAACTGTCGGCGTGGTTCCTGCGACGCGCACGGCCACTTCGCGCAATTATGCAAGGCGTTCGGGGTTGAAGCGGATCGGAAGGAGTTCAGCACTCCACCGGTCAGGAGGACATACAGGCGGCCAACGGTGAAAGCTGCGCCGCCTACTGACCAAGTGGCGGAGTATCTCCATCTGCGGGGCCTCACAGATACAACCGTAAGGGCGTTTGATATATCGTCAAGCGATGGCGCCATTCTGTTCCCGTTTTACCGGAACGCAGAGGATGCGGAGAATAAAGCGCCCACCTTCATCAAGTACCGTAAGCCTCAAAAGATTGAGAAGGGCGAACGGAAGATGTGGCGGGAGAAGGACACGGAGCCGATTTTATTTGGCATGCACCTGTGCGATTCGAATGATCCGACGCTTTATATTTTCGAGGGAGAATTTGACGCAATGTGCGGCTATCAGGCATCGGGGTTAAACTGCGTGTCGGTTCCGAGCGGGTGCGAAGATTTTACCTGGCTGGAGACCTGCGAAGAATGGCTGCGGCGGTTTGAGGTGGTCGCGGTATTTGCCGACAACGACGAAGCGGGCAGGAAAATGCTTTCAGAGCTTTCCCGGAAACTTGATATAAAAGTGCTTCAACCAGAATTTTCACTTTACTGTGGCTGCAAGGATGCAAACGAAATCCTTGTGAAGATGGGCGCGGCCGCGATAAAGACAATCATGGAGACGATGAAGCCTGTGGCGGTGCAGGGCCTTTTAAATCTGGCTGATGTGCAGAATGTAGATATGGCGGATATGCCCCGCGCGTTAACCGGAATCAAGGCGTTAGACCGGATGACGGGAGGCATGTTCTACGGCGACTTGTCTGTCTGGACGGGAAAGCGTGGCGAAGGAAAGAGCACCCTTCTGACGCAGTTGTTATTAAATTCAGTCAACTCCGGTATAAACGTTTGTATCTACTCCGGGGAAATCCCCACAGACCGGTTAAAATATGGAATCAATCTGCAAGCCGCAGGGAGCCAGTACATCCAAACCCGTAAAGATTTGGTGGCCGACAGGACAATTAGCTATGTACCGGGAGAATATTTGAAAAAAATTCAGCAGTGGTACAATGGAAAAATATGGGTATACGACAATAAAATCATCAAGACCGACGAGACAACAGAAATACTTAAAGTCTTCGAGTTGGCATATAAACGCTATGACTGCAAGGTATTCCTGGTGGACAATCTCATGACGGTAAACAGCACGGCCAAAGACCGGGATATCATGCAAATGCAGGCTGACTTTACGGTCAGGCTCCGAAAGCTGGCAGATAAGCTGGGCGTACATATTCATTTGGTGGTGCATCCGCGAAAGACAGATGGTGTAATAAAAGACAGTGACAGCGTGTCGGGGCTGGGGACGATCACGAACATAGCGTGCAACGTGTTCAACGTCCACCGCTGTACAGAGGAAGAACAGCAAAAGCTGCAATGCGGCACTGTGGTTATGTGCCTCAAGAACCGGGCTTACGGTGAGCTGGAAAATGTCCGTCTGGACTACAACCCATATTCCAAGCGTTTTGTAGAGCTGGGAGAAGCCGAAACTTTATATGCATGGATGAATGAGCAGATTTATGAGACCGAGCGGGAAGCACCGCCGTTTTGACAGGAGGATTAATATGGAACGTCAAGTAAATTTTATTTGTCCGCTGCTTGCGATTGGGACGATCCGGAGAAATGATAAGCCTTTCTGCATGGGTGAGCGCTGCGCATGGTGGGATGGCGAACAGTGCGCGATTGTGGGGATCAGCAGGGCGACCTTTGAGGCTGGGGATATCATACAGGCGGTGATCGATGAACCCGGGGGCGGCTAGAAAAGTACAGGGATAGCGGGCAACACCGTAAGCCTCCATCGGGGGGATTAACCGCGCCTGGTAACAGCGGGAGAACAGGAACAAAACAGGCGTTTTTTGAAGCTGGTACG
>NZ_QSBX01000008.1:0-27565 GCF_003465835.1 Anaerotruncus sp. AF02-27
GTCACTTCGATCTCGATATGTTCCTTGCTTTGAAGTTTGGACAATAAACATACCGTCTCGTCGTGATGAACGTACGGGATCAGGTCAACGACATCGACCTTTATAATCCCCACTACATCTCCAAGGAATATAAGCTCGACACCAAATTTGTCCCGGTCGCCGAAAGCGACGAAATGAAAAAGGCTCTCTCTCTGGCGGAAAAGGTTTCCGGGGTGGACGTCACCTGCATCCTCACCGGCGAATCCGGCACCGGCAAGACAATGATTGCCCGCTATATGCATTCGATCAGCCCGCGCCGGGAAAAACCGTTCATCAGCCTCAACTGCGCCAGCATCCCAGCGGACCTTCTGGAAAGCGAGCTGTTTGGCTATGTGAGCGGCGCTTTCACCGGCGCGCAGTCGGGCGGCAAAAAGGGCCTTCTGGAGGCAGCCGACACCGGCACTCTGCTGCTCGATGAAGTTTCGGAACTCTCCCTTTCAGCACAGGCAAAGCTGCTGCACGTCATCCAGGACAAGGAATTCATCCCGGTCGGCGGACGCAGGCCGGTCAAGGTGGACGTCCGGATGATTGCCGCAACCAACAAGAACCTTCGGAACATGGTCGAGATGGGGCAGTTCCGGGAGGATCTCTATTACCGGCTCAACGTGGTGGAAATCTACATTCCTCCGCTGCGCAAGCGCCGCAGGGATATTGAGCCGCTGATTCTCTATTACCTCAACCATTTCTGCACCAAATACGGAGTGACCCGCCAGCTCAGCGAAAGCGCCCTCAAGGTGCTGACCGAATATGAATGGAAGGGCAATGTCCGCGAATTACGGCATCTGATCGAACGGCTGGTGGTCACCATCGACAGCCTGCTCATCGACGTCACCCATCTGCCCAAAAACATGTTCGGCATCGTCGACACCGGCGACATGCCCGCGCCCGGCGGTGATGAGGGCACGTTTGAGGAAAAGCTTGCGACTTACGAGTCCTACCTGGTCTGCGACGCCTATCAGAAATGCGGTTCCTCCCGCAAGCTGGCCGAATACCTCGGCGTCAGCCAGACCAAAGCCAATAATCTCATCCGAAAATATGTACGGTCGGTTTGACCGAATGCCTTCCCACGCGTCCTCCTGTAAGAAGACGCGTGGGAAGCTTTTCCTTATCCGCACGCGCCTGCTTGTCATTGAAAATTGAGGACAAATCTGTTATGATTAATATAATTGAAATGCCGCGACAGCAACAGGAGGGACTTCATGTGTTAGTAATTGTGTCAAAGAATTGTGTCCTCGAAGGCAGGAAGGCGGAATATCTCAAGCTCGCACGGGAGCTGCAGGAAAAAAGCCAGGCCGAGGACGGCAATCTCGAATATCTCCTTTACGAAGACACCCGGGACGAAAACGTCCTGACCTTCATTGAAAAATGGAGGGATCAGGCCGCCATCGACCGTCACAACGCATCCGAGCATTTCACCCGGATCGTCCCGCAGCTTGGCGAGCTCAAAGATAAAAGCAGATGCGACCTTCGGATTTACAAGGCCGCAGAGTTCCGATGATGGGCGGCGTATCTTACCGGCGTATGCCGGATGGAACACAGGTCTCCCTGCTGGGCTTTGGATGTATGCGCCTTCCGCGCCTTTACGAGGACAGACAGGACATCGACGCGAAAGCCGCGCAGGAGATGATCGACTACGCAATCGCCCAGGGGATCAATTATTTCGACACCGCCTGGCCATATCATCAGGGAATGTCCGAACCCTTCCTGGGCGAAGCGCTCTCGAAGCACCCGCGGGACAGCTTTTTCCTTGCAAGCAAGCTGCCGACCTGGGACATCAACTGCGCGGAGGATGTGGACCGCATCTTCAACCAGCAGCTCGAACGCTGCCGGGTGGATCATTTCGATTTCTATCTCATCCACAATTTCGTCGCTGAATATTTTGAACGTGAGGAAAACTGCCGCATCTACCAGAAGCTGCTGGAAAAAAAGCGGGCCGGGCAGATCCGGTATCTCGGCTTTTCGTTTCACGACGTACCAAAGGTGCTCGAACAGGTCGCGGACAAATATGCGTGGGATTTCGCGCAGATCCAGTTAAACTACCTCGACTGGGAACTGCAAAACGCGAAACGCCAATATGAGATTCTCGAAAGCCGTTCGATCCCGGTCATTGTAATGGAACCTGTGCGCGGCGGCGCGCTGGCCTCCCTGAGCGAACCGGCGCTGAAGCTTTTGCACGAAGCGAACCCCGAACAGAGCCCGGCTTCCTGGGCGCTGCGGTTCGCCGCTTCCTTCCCGGGCGTGCTCACTGTCCTCAGCGGCATGTCCGATTTTGCTCAGGTAAAGGAAAATATCCAAACCATGTCGGCCCCCTCTCCGCTCACCGAAGCGGACCGGGAACTGCTCGAGCGGGTCTGCACTGCTTACCTGTCCGCCGGGACCATCCCCTGTACCGGCTGCCGGTATTGCATGGACTGCCCGGCAGGGGTCGATATCCCAAAGGTCTTTGCTATCTATAACCAGTACTGCATCTTCCATCAGCAGCTCGCTTTCGAGCGCACCTACGGTTACCTGACCGAACGGCAGAAAGCATCCGCATGCGTGGACTGCAAAAGCTGCGTCCCGCGCTGCCCCCAGGGGATCGATATCCCGGCGCGGCTGCGGGAAGTGGCCGATGCAATTGCAAATCTGCCGCAGGACTGAACCATTGATCTATAAGATTGGATGTGAATATTATGCAAATTGAACTGCCATATGGAAAAGGCAAACTTACCGCGCAAATCCCGGACGAGCGCATTCAAACGGTGATCCACAGCCGGCTGGATTCCTTCCAGCCCGGCAAGGACGAGTATGAAATCGTACGTGAGGCCATGCAAAACCCGATCGGTACAAAATCCCTGCGTGAACTCGCGCGCGGTAAACAAAAGGTTGTCATCATCGCGAGCGATCACACCCGCCCAGTGCCGAGCAAGATCATCATGCCGCTCATGCTTTCGGAAATCCGCGCCGGGAATCCGCAGGCCGACATCACCATCCTGATCGCCACCGGCTGCCACCGCGGAACCACCCGCGAAGAACTCGCCGCCAAATTCGGCGACGAGATTATTGAGCGGGAAAAGATCGTGGTGCACGACTGCGCCGATGAAAGCATGATGCGCGAGATCGCGGTTCTGCCTTCCGGCGGAAAACTCATTGTCAATAAAATGGCTCTCGAAGCTGATCTGCTGGTGGCCGAAGGATTCATTGAGCCGCATTTCTTCGCGGGCTTTTCGGGCGGACGCAAAAGCGTCCTGCCAGGCATCGCTTCACGGCAGACGGTGCATGCGAATCACTGTTCCGCTTTCATCGCGGACCCGCACGCGCGCACCGGCATCCTCGAGGGCAATCCGATCCATCGGGACATGATCTTTGCCGCGAAAGAGGCGAAGCTTGCTTTCATTGTAAATGTGGTTATCAATTCGAAACAGCAGGTCATCGGCGCCTTTGCCGGCGACTGTGACAAGGCGCATCTGGCGGGCGCAAACTTCGTGGGCGATCTCTGCCGCGCGCCGGCTTGCCCCGCCGACATTGTCATCACCACCAACAACGGCTATCCGCTCGACCAGAACGCCTACCAGGCGGTCAAGGGAATGACCGCGGCTGAAGCGACCTGCAACCAGGGCGGGGTCATCATCATGGTCGCCAAGTGCGAGGACGGCATCGGCGGGGATTCGTTCTACAAAACCTTCGCGGAGAACCCCTCCGCCGAGAAGCTGATGGAGCAGTTCCTCGCCATTCCCCAGGACGAAACGATCGTCGACCAGTGGCAGTCGCAGATTTTTGCCCGCGTGCTGATGAAATGCAAAGTTGTCTTTGTCAGCAGCCTTGACCCCCAAACCGTCCGCGGGCTGCATATGACCCCGGCGGCGTCGATCGAAGAAGCGCTTCAAAAAGCGGACCAGCTGCTTGGACGCAGCGGCGCGAAGATCACCGTGATTCCGGAGGGCATCTCGAACATTATCCGCGAATAAAACCACAGGCTGCCCGGCAGCTGGAGGAGCAAAGATGAAAATATCCAGAGCAACGGCGATGAAAATCGTGACCGAGCTGGAAAGCATCATCCATCAGGACATCAATGTTGTCGATGCAAGCGCTCATATCATCGCAGGCACAACCCCTTCGCGCATTGGAACTTTTCACGGAGCGACACAGAAGCTGCTCTCCGAAAAGCTTCCCGTGCTGAAGATCTACCACGACGAAGAATACGAGGGCACCCGCAGGGGCATCAATCTGCCGCTCGAAATCGAAGGCGAAACAGTGGGTGTCATCGGCGTCACTGGTGACTGCGACGAGGTGGAGCCATACGGCCGGATCATCAAAAAGATGACGGAAATCCTGCTGCTGGACGACTATCTCAAAGAACAGAAAAGCCGCGCGCGCAACACCCGCAACCGTTTTGTACAGGAGTGGGTATTCGGTGAAGCGCACAAGATCAATCAGGAGTTTTTCAATCTTGGCCTCACCATGGACATCGACATCTCCCGTGCCCGCAGGGTCCTGGTGGCTTCGGCTTCCGCAAACCAGCGGGAAAGCAATTATGTCGTCAGCCAGGCAGTCATTGATTCGATCGAGCGCGTCATCGAAAAGATCCTGCAGGAGGACCCCCAAAACCTCTCTCTGATCAACGGTTCAAAATTTGTCTGGCTTGTGACCGACCGGCCGGATGAACGGATTCTTGAGTTGGTTTCACTGATCCGCAGGGAAGTTTTCACCTCCTGCGGCGTGCATCTGAAGGTGGGGGCGGACAGCCTGTGCACCAGCGCCGAGCAGGTGCGCGACGGCTACCGCCGTGCGGAAAAGGCGCTGTGGGGATCGCGGCATTCGACCGGCCACGGAGAAGTCACCTTCTATGATGATATCGGTATGGAGCTGTTTGTCAACGACATCCCTGAAAAATCCAGGCAGGAGTTTATCCACAAGGTTTTTCGCGGCTGTTCCGATGAGGAAATCGATCAGTGGGTCAGCCTGCTCTCCACCTTTTTTTCCTGCAACGGCTCGATCGGACAGACCGCCCAAAAGCTTTTTCTGCACAAGAACACCCTGCAATACCGACTGAATAAGCTGCGGGAACGCACCGGGTACGACCCGCGCAACCTTGAAGACTCCTCCCTCTTTTATATCGCGATCGTATTTTATGAAAGCGACAGCGGAATTTGAATCCGGCTTTTGGTACATAATTTGCACAAAAACATTTGGCTTGATTAGTACCTGTAACAAATCTGTTAGACTTTCTTAATTATACATAATATATCAAATTTCATTCAAAAATGTTATCATATTGTAAGTTATTATGATAGGTTTTCCGTTGGATGCCACTTTTTATCCCAAATTGTTATTATTATGTTTTATTGGCTCTGGTGGCCTTTAAAAATAGTTCCCCGGTGTGACGGAACCTTTTGTTCTCCACACCAAATATCAAACGCTGTATTTGAAGAATCAGCAACAGAAAGGATGCAAAACATGAAAAAGAGAATCTTATCTGTAATGGCTCTCGCACTGGTAGCCGCGATGTGTCTGGCGGCCTGCGGCACTCCGCCAACCGTTTCCGCTCCGTCCTCGAGCGCCGCACCCGCGGCCTCCGCAGCTGGAGACGCCTCGGCTCCTGCGGACACCCCTGCCCCTGCTGCTGACGCCATCACCCTGAGAATCGGACACGTTGTTGCCGACGGCACCAACATCGACAGAGGTCTGGATCATTTCGCAGAGCTGGTTGCTCAGAAGTCCAACGGCGGCATCGTCGTTGAGATCTATCCGAACTCCGCGCTCGGCGGCAACCGTGAAATGTGCGAGCAGCTCCAGATGGGCACCCTCGACATGGCGGCCCCGTCCACTGCTTTCCTCTCGGCTTTCACCGACAAGACCGCGCTGTTCGACCTGCCCTACCTCTTTAAATCTGAAAAAGCGGCCTGGGAAGTCATGGACGGCGAAATCGGCCAGAAGATCGACGCGGACCTGCTCCCCGCCGGCTTCGTAAACCTTGGCTGGCTGACCCAGAGCTGGCGCCATGTCACCTGCAACAACGAAGTTCATAAGCCGGCTGACATGAAGGGCCTGAAGATCCGCGTTATGGACAGCCCGATGCACATCGCGCACTTCAATTCGTTGGGCGCGTCCGCAGTCCCGATGGCGTTCTCCGAGGTTTACACCGCTCTGCAGCAGAAGACCATCGACGCGCAGGAGAACCCGTACTCCAACATCAAGATGTCCCGTTTTGACGAAGTTCAGAAGTACATCATCGAAACCGGCCACATCTACGATCCCTGCCCGTTCCTGATGTCCGAAAAGACCTGGGAAAAACTGAGCGACGACCAGAAGACCATCATCTCCGAATGCGCCAAAGAGGCGATCGACTGGGAGCGCCAGATCGCAATGGAAATGGACGAAGAGATCAAAGCGGAGATCCTCGCCGGCGGCAAAACGCAGATTGTTGAGCTGACCGATGAAGAGCGCGCTGAGTTCCGTACCGCCGCGCAGCCGGTTTACGACGAATTTGGCCCGAAGATCGGCGAAGACGTCATTGCCAAGGTCGAAGAGATCAACGCGAAGTATTAATCTGTAATTCTTTCCGTCTGTAACAGGACAACATCCACGGGGGAGTCCGGGGACTCCCGGACTCCCCCGTAAACCTTTCCTTGGGGCGTTTCTTAGAAGGGGCTATCTTCGAATTCGGCCGCATTCCTCGGCGGCAATAATGGAGGTCTATATGGAAGAGAAAAAAATCCCTTGGTATGACAAAATAGAGAAATCGGTTATCATCGTGCTCTTTACCTGCATGGTTGCAATCATCGGTTTCACCGTTTTTTCCCGTTATATTTTCGGATATACGCCGTCCTGGGCTGAGCAGGCGAGCCGTATTATGTTCATCTGGATCAGCTTCGCCGGCGTGAGCTGGGCAGGTGCCACCGGCGCGCATCTTCGCGTGACCGCTGTCACCATGTTCGCAGGCGAAAAGGTCAGCAAGATCTTCCTGCTGATCGGCGACCTCATCACCATGGGCTTTGGTCTGTTTATCGCTTACAAGATGCTGTTCATCATTCAGACCGTCGTTGAAAAAGGCCAGACCTTTGCTTCGATGCAGTGGCTGCCCGCGTGGATCCTTTATGTTCCCGCTGTGGCCGGCATGATCGGTCTGCCCGCCCGTATCATTCAGACCAGATACCGGACCTATAAACAAGCAAAAAATGAAGCAGTAGAGGGAGGGAGCAACTAATGGTAGGACTTCTGATGGGAACCCTGTTCCTCTGTCTGTTTTTTACCGTTCCGATCTTTGTTTCCCTGGCAATCAGTACCGTTGTAACTTTTGCATTCTATTTCCCCGGTATGGGCGATATGCTCACCCAGGCCATGGTTTCGAGCATGGACTCCTTCCCGCTGATGGCGATTCCGTTCTTCATGCTGGTTGGATCCCTGATGGAGAAAACTTCAATCGCGGACAAGCTGGTTGACGTTGCGAAAGCGCTCACCGGCGACTCTCCGGGCGGACTTGGCGCTGCTGCCGTTATCGCTTCGATGTTGTTCGCTGCGATTTCTGGTTCCGGCCCTGCGACTGCGGCTGCGATCGGCGGCATCATGATCCCTGCGATGATGAAACAGGGTTATGAAGGCAAATACTGCGGCGCGCTGATCGGTTCCGCTTCCACCATTGGACCGGTTATTCCGCCTTCCATCCCGATGATTACATACGGCGTCACGATCGGCGTCTCGGTCACCACCATGTTCACCGCAGGCTTCCTGCCGGGCTTCATGATGGGCGGCGCGCTGATCCTCTGGAACAAGCTCGTTTCCCACAAACGCGGCTACCGCGGCGAGGTCATCGCCAAGGGCTGGGGCGAGAAAATGAAGATCATGAAGAGCGCTATCTGGGCGCTGCTCATGCCGATCCTCGTCCTCGGCGGTATCTATGCCGGTCTGTTCACCCCAACCGAATCCGCGGTTATCGGTGTTATCTACTCGCTGCTGGTCGGCAAATTCGCTTACCACACCCTGAACTGGAAGCTTTATAAAGAAGCGCTGGTGGAGGCGGCAATCACCTCCGCGACCATCATGATCCTGTTCGGCGGCGCAAGCACCTTCGGCCGTCTGCTTACCCTTGGTAAAATCCCGGAAACCGTTTCGAATGCGGTGCTTTCCTTCACACGATCTCCGCTGGTCATCATGCTGATCATCAACGTGATCCTGCTGATCGCCGGTATGTTTATCGATACCAACTCCTGCATCATCCTGTTTGCCCCGTTCTGCGTCCCGCTGCTGACCTCGGTCGGTTACAACGACATCTACGTCGGCGTTATCATGGTCGTCAACCTCTGCATCGGTATGGTTACCCCGCCGCTCGGACCCGACCTGTTCATCGCGCAGAGAATCGCGGGCTGCGAACTGGAGGAAACTTTGCCGGAGGCCTTGCCTCAGATAGCGATTCTGTTGGCGGCGCTGGCTATCATGATTTTCTGTCCAGACTTGGTACTCTTCATTCCAAGGCTGTTCGGTATGATCGCTTAATGAATTTCTGTTAACTTTTGTTCGGGAGGCTTTATCCATGCGTTCTGATGAATCTCTGCGGCAGGAATTCCTTGCGGCGATGCGGGAATGCGAAGTTGTCGATACCCATTCCCACACCCGCTTCCCGGATCGCTATTACGCGGAAGGCCCATATGACCTATTCTCGCTGAACAGCTATTTTGAACGGGATATCGTGGGGCTGCTGGGCAAAGACCCCTATCACGGCTGCTCCACCGATGAGGAAAAATGGGAACGCCTGCGCACTGCTCTCTATAAGGGGCAGAACATCACTTATTGGCGGCACAATATTGTCGCATTCAAAAAATATTTTGATTTCACCGACGACGATGTGACCGACGAAAACTGGAAAGCGCTCAACGACTCCATTCGCCGCAAGACCGCCGATCCCAACTGGTATGAAGCCGCGACCCGTCAGGCAAAAATCAAGACGCAGGTCCGCAACATCCCCTGGTTCGACGATTGGTTCACGGCTGAGCTGGTCAGTGCGACCGACGAGCAGATCCGTGCCGCCAAGTGGCAGGACAAATGGGACCGCAGGTATTTCACCGGTGTCCTGCGCATGGAGTATGCGCTCTTCTGTTACCGGATTCCGATGGTGGAGCAACTTGCGGCGCACACCGGCACGAATATCCATGACCTGCATTCTCTGAAGGTTGCGCTCGACCGCCTGTTTGACCAGTATATCGCAAGCGGGGCTATCGGTCTCAAGCTGGCGCACGCATACTTCCGCACGCTGGATTCCCAGCCGGTGGAGGAAAGCGTTGCGGCGGGACTCTTTGACCGGGCGCTGCGCGGCGAAACACTCAGCGCGGATGAGATCAAGCAGTTCCAGGATCACCTGATTTTCTATATGGGAGAAATGTGCCGCGAACGCGACATGCTCTTCCAGATCCATACCGGCATCCAGCACTGCTGGGCCGACGTCCGGCACGCCAATCCCCTGCACCTCATCCCGCTGCTTTCGGCTTATCCGGACGTCCGCTTCGACATTTTCCATGCCGGAATCCCCTTTATCCATGAGGCTGGCGTGCTCTGCAAGCTCTTCCTCAACACCTATGCGGACATGGCTTGGACCTATGTTATCAGCATGGCGATGTCCCGTGAGGTACTCAGCGAATACATCGATCTTGTGCCCGGACATCGGATCTTGGGCTTCGGATCGGATGTCAAGTTTCCCGAACTGATCGGCGGACATCTCGATATGGCGTTCTCCTGCGCGGCCGATGTGCTGGCGGACAAGGTGCAGAACGATTTTCTGAGCAAACGGGAGGCGTTCTCACTGATCCATAAGATGTTCACTGAAAACGGCACTGAACTTTACCGGCTGTAACCTGCAGCCAATTTTCAAGGGAGAGAACAAGTAATGTACAGAAGCGTTGAACTGCAAGTCGGCAAGAAGCTGCTGCGCGGCTGCGTGCGCGCGCCGGAGGGCGGCGGCCGTTTCCCCACCGTGATTTTTTACCATGGTTTCACAGTGGATAAGGTGGGTATGATGCGCCTGCACGAGCTCTTTGCCCGCGAATGCGTGAAAAATGGAATGGCCTGCGTGCGGTTCGATTTTTACGGCTGCGGCGAGAGCGACGGTGATTTCTCCGAGATGACCACTTCCTCTGAAATCGAGGACGCTGAAGCGATTTATCGCTGGACCTGTGAACAGGACTTCGCGATCCCCGACCAGGTGATCCCAACCGGACACAGCATGGGCGGCCTTGTGGTCACCCAGATTTTGCCGAAGGTACAGCCGAAAGGAGCCGTCATCTGGGCGCCCGCTTACAGCATGTATTATCAGGCGAGCTTTCGTGCGCGCACCCTGGTGGGACCGACTGACGACGGGCTTGGCTATGACATCGGCGGCATGAAGCTCTCGAAAGCTTATCTCGAAGATGTGCGCAAGCTCGACATCCCGGCGGGCGCGGCTGGCTACAAAAATTCCATCCTGCTGATCCATGGCTCCGAGGATGAAGTCATCCCGATTGACTGTGCGTATCAGTTCCAGGATATCTATGGCGACCAGATGGAACTTCACATTGTAGAGGGTTCAAATCACCAGTATTCTTCGCTCAAATGGAAGCAGGAGGTTTACGACACCTCCATCGCTTACCTCAAAAAAATCTTTTCCATGTAAGCCACCGATCTCCCAATTTTGATTGCAAAAAAGCCCGCAAAACGCGGGCTTTTTTGCGTCTATAAGGACATTGCAGTATACAAAAAGCTGCCAAAACCACAAAACGCCCGCCGAATCGCGGCAGGCGTTTATTCTTCTGAATCCTTAAAGCTTGACGACGCGCGGCTCTTTCCCCATTGTGCAGAAACGGGCCTCCGCATCCGTGAGATAGAACACCTCGGCAATTCCATCGTCCACACTATAGATGTTTTTCAGCGACGGCATTTCTTCCAGCATGTGTCCAACCGTTTCCGGACGGGTATCCATAACCGCTTTGCCCGAAATACGCAGCCAATTTTCATTCTGATCGATACCGCAGATCTCCACCTTGGGATTTATCTTGAGCTGTCTATAGACTTCCTTCTGGTTGCTTGTGATGAAATAGAGTTTTCCCTCATATTTGGTCACCGCACCGAACGGACGGACACGCGGCTGATCACCATCCATTGTTGTAAAGAAAAAGATGGGATTTCTCGTTAAAAATTTTAAGACTTCATCCATAGCCGTTGCTCCCTTCACTTTTTTGTGATAAAATCCCTATGGTCCAAACATGGCACAGCCGCAACCATTTTGCGGGCCCGGCAGCTTTCCGCTGCGCCGGGCTGTGCAGGGAATCCACCCGGTACCGTCCTGCCTCTACAGGCAGCTCCCGGTTATCACGATTTTATTATAACAGCTATTCAATTTTTTCACAATAGGAAGCGATCTTATGCGCAAAAGTTTTGTTAAAAAGTGCCTAATTTTCTTTCAAAATGAAACTGTTCTGGTGGCCGCCTTTCTCTGCGCGGCAATTTCCATGCTGTTTATACCGCCCGACGCACAGTACATGGGATACATAGACCTGCGGGTTCTCTGCCTGCTCTTTTGCTTGATGGAAGTGGTTGCGGGGTTCCAGGAATGTGGACTTTTCATTGTCCTCGCACAGAAACTTCTCTCCGGACGCAAACGGTTCCGGATGCTTTCGTTCGTGCTGGTGACGCTTCCATTTTTCTCTTCGATGCTCATCACCAACGACGTAGCGCTCATCACCTTCGTCCCCTTTGCTATCCTGGTGCTCACGATGATCGACCGCACCGAATACCTCATTCGGATCGTCGCGCTTCAGACCATCGCAGCCAATCTTGGCAGCATGGCCACGCCGGTCGGCAATCCACAGAACCTGTTCCTCTATGCGAAGTTTTCGATCCCGGCGTCCGGCTTTTTTGCGGCCATGGCGCCGCTCACCCTATTAAGCCTCGTCGCGCTCGCTGCCGCCGCGCTCGCTGTCAACGGTGAAATCATCGAAGTACACTTCCCCGCGCGGCAAACCATCCGCTCTCCCGGCAGGCTCGCGCTTTTCTGTGGACTTTTCGCACTCTGCCTGCTCTCTGTTTTCCATCTGCTGCATTACGGCCTGCTGCTGCTCATCGTACTGCTCGCGCTCGGCTTTTTTGCACGCGGGCTTTTCCGCCGCGCCGACTATGGCCTGCTCATGACATTCGCCTGTTTCTTTGTCTTTGCGGGGAATATCGGCCGGATCGGCGCGGTGCGGGAGTTCCTAGCCGGAATCCTCACAAAAAGCGCAGCCGCCACATCGATCCTGGCAAGTCAGGCAATCAGCAATGTGCCGGCCGCTGTACTGCTGTCCGGTTTTACCGATGATTGGCGCGGGCTGCTCGTTGGGACCAATATCGGCGGACTCGGCACACTCATCGCGTCGCTCGCAAGCCTCATCTCCTTTCAGCTCTATCGGAAGTCCGCAGGTGCCCGGCCATTCCGGTATCTCGCCTTTTTCACTGCGGCGAATCTTGCCGGGCTGCTCTTTCTGCTGCTTGCCGCCCGCCGGTTCGGTATGCTTTAAGCGATCTCAGCTTACAGCGGCAATCCGATCAGGCGCATCTCATCAAGACATTGATCGCCTCTCGAAATTCGTTTTTTCAAGGAATCATTGCGCACAAAAAGCGGGCTTCACAAAGAAGTCCGCTTTTTGGTTGGAGAGAGATGAAATATTGGAGGAGAAATAGAAAGTAAACGAAGAAGGTACCTCACTTACTGTATTCAGTGTACTATAGAACTCTGAAAAAGGTTTGAGGAATTTTAGAACTTTTTGTAAAGTTTAAGGGAATGCGCCCGGTATTCCTTCACACCAGACGAAGCGCCGCTTCCCGATCTTTTGAAAGATCGGTCTCCCGGATCAGTTTGCGCAGGCCGAGGATCGCGCCCGGGGAAACCGACAATTCGTCTATTCCCATCGCCAGGAAGGTCTTTGTAAGCGCTGGGTCCGCGCCCAGTTCCCCGCAGATACCAATCCATTTGCCCGCGGCGTGCGCGCTTTCGGCCGCAAAGCGGATCATCCGCAGAACCGCTCTATGATGCGGATTGTAGAACCGCTCAAGCCGCTGATTCTGCCGGTCAATCGCCAGCGCGTACTGGGTGAGGTCGTTGGTGCCAATGCTGAAGAAATCGACCTCCTGTGCAAGCAGATCGCTTATGAGCGCCGCGGCCGGAGTTTCAATCATAATACCCATCTCCATCGCCTCATCAAACGGCACGCCCGCCGCACGCAGCTGTGCCTTTACTTCCTCCACAAGCGCTTTGGCCTCCCGTACTTCTTCGACCGAGGTGATCATTGGGAACATCATTGCAACCTTCCCATAGGCGGAGGCGCGGCAGATGGCACGCAGCTGGGTTTTAAAAATGTCCGGACGGGACAGGCAAATACGGATCGCGCGGTAACCCATGGCGGTATTTTCCTCTTCCGGGAGACCAAAATACCCGATTTTTTTGTCCGCGCCGATGTCAAGTGTCCGGATGATCACCCGGCGGCCTCCCATTGTTTCCGCCACCTGACGGTAAACCGTAAACTGCTGCTCCTCGGTAGGAAACGTTTCGTTCTCCAGATAGAGAAACTCACTGCGGAACAGCCCAATTCCACCCGCGTCGTTCTGGAGCACAAGCGCCAAGTCAGAAACGTTCCCGATGTTTGCATAGAGGTTCACTTTCTGCCCATCCAGGGTGACGTTCTCCTGTCCACGCAACTCCAAAAGCAGTTGGCGGCGCTCCGCTTCCCGCGCCTGTTTTTGGCGCATTACGGCAAGGGTTTCTCCGTCCGGGTCGATATAGACCACACCAGTGAATCCGTCCACGACGGCCATCTTGCCGTCATATTCCTCCGTAAGCATTTCCCCGATATCCACAACGGCTGGGATATTCATTGTGCGTGCGAGGATGGCAGTGTGGGAATTGGCCGAACCCTGCGCCGTCAGAAACCCCAACACCTTCGATTTGTCCATCTGGATCGTTTCACTCGGCGCGAGATCCTCGGCCGCTACCAGGACCGGTCCGCCAGCAGAAAAGGCGGAGCGTTCGACATTGGCAAGGATTGCCATCAGCCGTTCGGAAATATCGCGCACATCGGCGGCGCGGGCCTGCATATAGGCGTCGTCCATCGCGGCGAACATCTGCGCGAAATTATTCGCCGTCTGCGCAACCGCGTATTCGGCATTCACCTGTTGGGTGTCAATGATATTGGCGATGGAGTCGCAGTAGTCCTGATCCTCCAGCATCATCTGGTGAATCTCAAAAATGGCGGCATTCGCTTCACCCACCTCCCCGAGCGCCTTCTCATAAAGCGCCTGGAGCTGCGCGCCAGCCTTCGCCTTCGCCTGCTCAAAGCGGGCGCGCTCGGCGGCGGCGTCCTGTACATGGTACCGTTTGACCACGCCGCTGCCGCACCGCCGGTAAAATGCAACCTTGCCAATGGCAACGCCTCCGCATACGCTTTTTCCATTTAATGTGACCATCTCTCTGCACCTCCCTATGCGCGCAGCGAAATTTTACAGGTTCTCCTGTAAAAACGCCTGAATCGCCTGTGCCGCGGTTTCCTCGTCCGCACCGCTCACTTCCACAGTCAGCGTATCGCCTTTTTTGGCAACCAAGCCCATCACTGCGAAGATGCGTTTCGCATCGCCAGATTTGCCGTCTTTTTTCAGCGTGACCGCCGACTGGAACTTTCCGGCCTCCTTCACAAGCAGTCCAGCGGGACGCGCGTGGATGCCTTCAGGATCGGTGATGGTATAGGTGAATGTTTTCATGATACGTCTCTCCTTTTCTATCTTTTGCTGATTTGATCTTACCACGATTATCCCTGTGCGGGAAGCGGTTTTTTCAGTACCGCCAGCAGCAGGCACCCTATGGCCACGCCGATGGCCAGTGAAAGCAGGTACATCGGCCAGTTCTCCACAACCGCGAAAACGAAAATACCGCCGTGCGGCGCGGGCAGCGCGCAGCCGAAAAGCATGGAAAGTCCGCCAGCCACAGCTGAACCGACCGCACAGGCCGGGATGACCCGCAGCGGGTCGGAAGCCGCGAACGGGATCGCGCCTTCGGTGATGAACGAAAGGCCCATGATATAGTTTGTCAGGCCCGACTGGCGCTCCTTCGCGGTGAAGCGGCTTTTGAAAAAGGTGGTGCAGAGCGCGATGGCGATCGGCGGGACCATGCCGCCGATCATGACCGCCGCCATAACCGGGGAGGTGACCGAGTTGCCCGCCGCGTCCAGCAGCGACGCGGTGCCAAAGACGTAGGCGGCTTTGTTGAACGGGCCGCCCATATCAACCGCCATCATCCCGGCGAGCACCGCGCCCAGCAATAGCCCACTGGCCTGCCCCATATTTTCAAGCGAATTGCTCATCCAAAGGTTAAGCGCCGAAACCGGCGGGTTGATGAGGTAGGTGCAGATTGCACCCATGATGAGGATGCCGAACACCGGGTAAAGCAGGATCGGCTTGAGTCCTTCCATGCTCGCCGGCAACTTATCGAACAGCCTGCGCATACCGGCGATGAGATAGCCCGCGATAAAGCCCGCGAGCAGCGCACCCAGAAATCCCGATCCGCCCGCGACAGCGATCGCGCCGCCGACAAAGCCAACCGCCAGCGCGGGGCGGTCTCCGATGCTCAGTGCGATAAAGCCTGCGAGAATCGGCAGCATGAAGTTAAAAGCGATACCGCCGACCGTTTTGAGGAAAGCCGCAAGCGGAGAATTCATGCCGAAATTGTTCGGGTCACCGTTCGGGGCGAGGATGCTGTCGAAAAGAAACGCCAGCGCGATCAGGATGCCGCCGCCGATGACGAACGGCAGCATGTGGGAAACGCCGTTCATCAGATGTTTATAGATCTGGCGGCCAAAGCTCTCCTGTTCGCCGCCGTATGCGGAAGCCTCGTTCTTCTCGTCGGTGTGGTAGGGCGGGACCCTGCCGCTGGTCGCTTCCTCAAGCAGTTCACGCGCCTTGTTGATGCCGTTGGCGACTTTGGTGACAATGACTGGGCGGCCATTAAAACGCGCCATCGGCACGTTTTTGTCCGCCGCGACGATAATACATTCACAGGAGGCGATCTCCCCATCGGTCAGTACATTCTTTGCGCCGCCCGATCCATCCGTTTCGACCTTGATTGAGATTCCCATCTCCTGCGCGGTCTTTTCAAGGCTCTCCGCCGCCATGTAGGTGTGGGCAATGCCGGTCGGGCAGGCGGTCACCGCGAGCACGCGGTAGCTTCCCGCCGGTTTGGGGGATTCTTCTTTCGGCTCGTCGAACTTTTCGGCTTCCGCCGCGTCGATAAGCGAAAGGAATTCCCTCACCGATTTCGCATGGATCAGATTTTTACGGAAATCGTCGTCCATCAGCAGGACTGAAAGCCTTCCGAGCACGTCGAGGTGGATATTCTCCTCGGTGTCCGGCGCCGCGATCAAAAAGATGAGGTAAGCGGGCTCGCCGTCGAGCGAATCGTAATCCACCCCATTCGGCAGCACCATTGCAGCAAGGCCCGGCGTCTTTACCGCCCCGGTCTTGGCATGCGGGATGGCCACGCCTTCCCCGATTCCGGTTGTGCCCTCCTCCTCACGTCGGAAAACTGCTTTTTTATAGGTTTCCAAGTCGCTGACGCAGCCGGTTTTTCCCATCAGCGCAACCATCTGTTCCACAGCTTCCTGTTTATTGGCGGCTTTGCCGCAAAGTTCGATGCCGTTTTCCCTGAGCAGATCTGTGATCCTCATAGCTTCCGTTCCTCCTTAGAACCCGTTATCCAACAGCTTTCGTATCTCTTCGCCCGTGGCCAGCCATTCGGAAAAGGCCGAAGCGCTCCCCGCGGCAAGTCCCAGTTTAAATGCCTTTTCATAGTCGCCGGCGCGCAGGTAGCCGGCCAAAAACCCCGCCACCATCGAGTCGCCCGCGCCAACCGCGCCGCGCACCTCGCCTTTGGGCGCGGCGCTTTTATGAACCCTGCCGGTTTCATCCAGCAGAACCGCGCCGCCGCCGCCCATCGAGACGAGCACATTGCGCGCGCCGCGCGCCTGCAGCTTTTCTGCGTATACAGCGACCACGTCCGCATCCGAGATCTGTACGCCGAACAGCTCGCCCAGTTCATGATGATTCGGCTTAATAAGAAACGGTCGGTATTCCAGCACGTTCTGCAAAAGCTTCCCGGTTGCGTCCACCACCGCGAGAATCTGCCGCCTGGAAAGTCGCGCCAAGATCTTCTGGTAGATATCTTCCGGCAGTGTGTTCGGAATACTTCCCGCCAGCACGAGGATGTCTCCGCGGCGCATGACATCGAGCTTTTCCATCAGCGCATCGATCGCTTCCGGCAAAATGCGGGGCCCCTGGCCATTGATGTCGGTCTCCTGGTCGGATTCGAGTTTCACATTGATACGGGAAGCACCGTCCGGCAACTGGATAAAATCGGTCTTGCAGCCACAGGACCGAAGCATTTCGTCGATCTTCTGCCCGGTGAAGCCCGCTTTAAACCCCAGCGTCCGGCTCTCAATGCCAAGATGAGAAAGGACGATCGAAACGTTGACGCCTTTTCCGCCGGGGTAAAGCGCTTCATGCTCGGCGCGGTTGACCAGCCCAAGGCGGAGCTGTGGAACCCGCACAAAGTAATCGAGCGATGGATTGAAGGTGATGGTATAAATCATTCGGCATCCACCTCCCGGATATTCGTATATTTTCTATAGCGTTCATCCTGCAGCCGGGTTGTGATAACCGTCGCGCAGGAAAAAGGCGCAAAGGTGACCGGGGAAATGCGGTTGAACTTAGATGGATCGGAAAGGACGTACCGCTGCTTGCAGCGCTGTATCGCCTTTTCCTTTACGAGCGCCTCGTTCGTGTCCGGCGTGCTGAAGCCGTTTTGCAGATGGACTCCATTTGTGCCAAAAAAACCTTTGGTGAAATTGTAACGTTCGAGTTCCCGCAGCGTTTGCCCTCCAACCACCGCGTCGGTCGAAGCTTTGAGCTCTCCGCAGAGCATGAATGTTGTGCAGCCCTTCTGCGCGAGCTTTTTGGCGTGGGAAAGGCCGTCGGTAACGAAAACGATATCCTTTTCGGTTATGAAATCGATCATCAGCCCGGTGGTGGTGCCCGCATCGAAGAAAACAAAATCTCCCTTTTGTAAAAGTGACGCCGCATAGCGCGCTATGCGGATTTTTTCTTCGCGGTTCTGATCCGCACGGGTTTCCACCGTGTCGTCGCGGGTATTATAGAGCGCGTCGGGCGCGGTCGCACCGCCAAACACCTTGACCAGCAGGCCACGTTCATCAAGTAGGTTGAGATCCCGCCGGATGGTGGATTCGGAGGTATCGAGAAGCTTTGTGAGCTCCTGCACGCTCACGGTGCGTTTCTGCGCAACCAGTTCCAGTATCTGGGCGAAGCGTTCCTCTGCCAGCATGCACATCACATTCCCTTCTTTTCTGTGACTTCAGAATACACCCAAAACCAATCAAAGTCAATCACATTCAATCAATCGTGCGCCAAATTTTTTAGGTAATATTTGTGCATTTCATCTTACATATTTATGCCCATATAATTCACAGATAATATTTTGGCTGGATTTGACCGAATTACAAAAAGCAAGAGGGGAAGGTCCGCCGCTGGGCGGACCTTCCCCTTTTCCCGTAAACCGGTCGTTTTAGTATGGCCGGCAGAATTTTTATTTATTCGTCATCCGAGATACGTACCATTCGATAGCCGATCCCAACATGCGTCTGGATATATTTGGGCTCAGACGGCACCGGTTCGATCTTTTTGCGCAGGGTTGCCATAAACACCCGCAGTGACGGTGTATCGGTGGGCAGAGCGTTGTTCCAGACCTCCTTGAGGATGTAGTTGTGGGTGAGGACCTTGCCCGCGTTCTTCGCCAACAGGCAGATGAGCCTGTATTCAATCGGCGTGAGGTGAATCTCCTCGCCGTTCAGATAGACACAGCCCGCTGCGTAATCGATTTTGAGCCCGCCGTTTACAAAGGTACTGGCTTCCTCGTTCGTCTTGGAGCTGTCAAACCGCACCCGGCGCAACGCGACCCGCAGCCGTGCGAGCAGCTCGTCCACCGAAAACGGCTTGGTGAGATAGTCGTCCGCGCCCGCGTCGAGCGCGTCGACTTTATCGCGGTCCTCGCTGCGCGCGCTCACCACAATGATCGGTACATTGCTCCAGCCGCGCACCTTTTTGATGATTTCCACCCCATCCATATCGGGAAGCCCCAGATCCAGGATGATGACATCCGGATGGTAGGAAACCGCGTCAAGGACGGCCGCCTGGCCGGTGTGGGCGGTATGGTACTGGTATTCCTGTGTTTCGAGAGTGGTGGAAATCAGATTGCTGACCGCACGGTCATCCTCCACCACCAAAATTTGTGGTTTATTCAATTGGATTCACCTCCGCAGATTGTAGCGTGAAATAGAAAATCGTGCCTTTGGGGTTATTGTCCCGCACACCGATTTCCCCGCCATGCGACTGTACGATTGATTTACAGAGCGAAAGCCCCAGTCCGAGCCCGCGCCGGCCATCCGCGCGGCGGTCTCCAGCCGTATAGAACATATCAAACAGCTTCCCCTTCGCATCGTCCGCAATCCCGGGACCGTCGTCCGCAATCTCCACCATTGCCATTTTTCCCATGCGTTTGGCCCGCAGTGCGATGCGGGAACCGGGCGGGGTATATTTGATGGCGTTGTCCACGATGTTGATGATCACCTGGATAATGAGCCGCGCATCCATCTGGGCCATGAGCATATCATCTTTCAGATCGACGGTAATCTCATGTTCGCCCGCCTTCCGGCCAAGATGCCGGAGCGCCTCGCGGAACACCTCGTCCAGCAGTTCCGGAGCCATATGGATGCTCATGGAACCGTTTTCGATCCGAGTGACCGAAAGCAGGTTCTCCACCAGGTTGATGAGCCACATTGAATCGTCGTAAATATCGGTGTAAAGCGCCATCTTTTTGTCCTCATCCAGGATCGCGGAATTCCCCATCAGGATGCCTGCGTTTCCGGAAATACTCGTCAGCGGGGTGCGCAGGTCATGAGAAATTGCCCGCAGCAGGTTGGCCCGCAGCTGTTCCTGCTGCGCCTGCATCTGTGCCTTTCGTTTTTCCGCGCCAAGCGCAACCTTTTCCAGCGCGAGCCCGCATTCGCCCAGCATGGCGATCAGCAGGTTTTCCTCGAACGAATCGATCCCCTGCTCCCCGACTGCAATCCCCGCCACTGCGAAGACCTCCTTTTGCCCGCGCACCGCCATATAAAGGCATTTTGCGCTCGGCAGGGTATTGGTGGTTGCGCCCGCGTGCTTGTTGTTTTTCAGCACCCACTGGGCGACCCCGCGTTCTTCTTCGGTAAGGCAGGGCCTGATGTCCGTTTCGTCGGTGAGCGGATAGCATAGCGCGGGCATCAGGTTTCCGTCTTGCACCGGATAAAAAAAGACCGAACAGCCGAGCAGCTTCACCATCTGCCGGGCGGTCCCTGTAAGGATATCGTCCGCGGATTCCGCCTGCTGCAGTTTCTGACTCGTCTGTAAAAGCACCTCTGTCCGGTAGGCTTTGCGCGCGGCCTGCCGCGCCTGGTTTTTTACCCGCATGGTGAGGGTGCTTGTCACGAGGGAGGACGCAAACATAACCAGGAAGGTCACAGGATAGCTTGCGTCATAGGCGCGCAGGGTAAAATATGGATCTGTGAAGAAATAATTGAACGCCAGCACGCTGACAAAGGATACCAGCGCCCCGTAAATCCAGCCGTCTGTAATGACCGATGCGAACAGCACTCCCAGGATGTAAACGGTGATGATATTTGCTTCGCTGAAGCCGGCTGCATAAAACAATCCGCTGACAATCGTTGACAGCGCCACCATACCGATTGCTTTGGCAAGGTCTGTCCACGAAAATTGAAATTGCCGGCTGAGCCATCTGCGCCGCGCCGCATAATAGGGCTGCGCATCCGGGATGATGTAGATATCGAGATTCGGCGCAAGAGCAGTCAAGCGGTCAATCAGGTTGCTTCCGCTCAGAAAAAGCCGTTTCTTGTTGTTTGACCGCCCGATAATGATCTTTGAGACACCGCTTGCCTTCGCATATTCCGCGATCTGACCCGGCACGTCATCCCCATAGACAGTTGCGATGCGCGCGCCGAGATCCTCTGCCAGTTTCAGGTTCGCGCGCAGCCTGCGGCGGTTTTCCCCGCTCAGTTCCGGGGTGCCCGGCGTCTCCACAAACAGCGCTGTAAAGCTGCTGTGGAACGCCTCCGCCATGCGCGCCGCAGTGCGAATCACCTTTGCATTGGAGGGCGCACTCGAAAGGCAGATGAGGATATGCTCTCCCGCAGCAGGCGCTCCTCTGCCGCCGTCCGGAGTCATGGCCGCCCGGTTGAGCCGGTCGGCGGTGCGGCGCAGAGCAATTTCCCGCAGCGCCACAAGGTTCTCACGCGAAAAGAAATTGGTCAGAGCTTTGCGCGCCTGCTGTTCCCGATAAATTTTCCCCTGTTCGAGCCGGACGATCAGATCGTCCGGCTCGATGTCCACCAGCTCCACCTGGGTTGCCGAATCGAACACCCAGTCGGGGACCCGTTCACCGACAACCACGCCGGTAATCGAGGAAACGATATCGTTGAGGCTTTCAATGTGTTGGACGTTTACCGTCGTATAAACGTCGATCCCCGCGCGCAGAAGCTCCTCGATATCCTGATAACGTTTGCGGTGGCGGCAGCCTTCCGCGTTGGTATGCGCGAGCTCGTCGACCAGGATGAGCTGCGGATGCCGCTTGAGCGCGCCATCCAGATCAAATTCCCGCAGGGCGATCCCTTTATACCGCACCTGCAGCGTCGGCAGAGTTTCAAGCCCATGAAGCAGTTCCATTGTTTCCGGCCGGGAATGCGGCTCGATATAGCCCGCTACCACGTCAATCCCAGCCTCTTTCGCACGTTGTGCCGCTTCCAGCATCGCATAAGTTTTGCCCACGCCCGCCGCATAGCCGAAAAAGACCTTCATTCTGCCCGCCGTCTTGCCCGATTCGGATTCGGATTTCAGTTCCTGCAGCAGCAAATCCGGATCCGGCCGGTACCTATCTGCCTCCATTGCCTCACCTCCCGTTGCTATTCTTCTCCCATTTACAACCATTATGCCGTCGAAAAGCACCGCTTTCTTTCGGCGGCACAACCGCGAAACGGCGTAACGCCGGCAAAGCTGGTACCGTTGTGCTGCCGGCGTAATGAATGTGCCCCCGCACGGGAGGCAAGCGGCCCGCGCCGCATTCTGTCGCGTTTATTGTACCACAAGCGATGTGATAAAGCTGTTTTGATTCGTCCATTTATGCAAAGATTCTGTTAAGATTCCCGAACTGTTCAAAACCCGCTAGTCGTATTCTTTGCATAACCTTAACAGTCGGGCCGACATCTTAACCGGGCGTTTACGCGCCCTACGCTATACTGGAGATGTTAAGACGGAATAAAATCGCCTGGATTTTCCTGTCTTATCCCACAAAAACGGGCCGCCAAAACGGCCCGCCAAGTTTTATTATAGGTACGGGGGAATTCCATGTCAAAAATCCTCGGCGGGCTGACCCCGGCTAAGGTCATCCTCGGCGGTTTCCTGCTTCTGATTCTGAGCGGGACATTGCTGCTGATGCTGCCGTTTGCGACCAGGAGCGGTGAATCCGTCCCATTCCTTGACGCGCTTTTTACAGCTACTTCCGCCACCTGTGTGACCGGGCTTGTGCTGCACGATACTTATACCTTCTGGTCGGAGTTCGGACAGCTGGTGATCCTGCTGCTCATCCAAACCGGCGGTATGGGAGTTGTCACCGTCGCGGTCGCTGTGGCAATGCTTACTGGCAAAAAAATAGGCCTGCGTCAGCGGCTCGTTATGCAGGAATCGATCTCCGCGCCGCAGATGGGCGGGATTGTCCGGCTCACCAGCTTCATACTGAAGGCGACCTTCCTTTTTGAAGGGATTGGGGCCTTCTTCCTCGCCTTGCGCTTCTGTCCGGAATTTGGCCTTCTGCGCGGACTGTGGTTCGCTGTGTTCCATTCCATTTCCGCCTTCTGCAACGCGGGATTCGATTTGATGGGCATCCGTGAGCCGTTCTCCTCCCTCACGCGTTATGTGGGCGATCCGCTTGTAAACCTTCCGGTGATGCTGCTCATCGTCACCGGGGGCATCGGTTTTTTTGTCTGGGACGACCTGCGGCACAACAAGCTGAATATCCACCACTACCGGCTGCAAACCAAATTGGTGCTCTCCGGCACTGGGCTGCTCATTCTGCTGCCTGCGGCCTTTTTCTTTTTCTATGAATTCCAGCAGCCTGGCTGGAGCGGGATGAGCATTGGGGAAAGGCTGCTTGCCTCGCTCTTCCAATCGGTCACGCCGCGTACCGCCGGATTCAACACAGTGGATCTCACACAGCTGCAAAGCCCCGGTATCCTGCTGATCATCTCATTGATGGTCATCGGCGGTTCCCCGGGTTCCACGGCGGGCGGCATCAAAACGACCACCTTTGCCATGCTGATCCTCTGCGTGGGCTCCACCTTCCGAAAAAAGGACTGCATCCAGTGCTTTTCCCGGCGTATTCCGCCAGAGGCTTTGCGAAACGCGGTCACCATCCTGATGCTGTATCTGACGCTTTTTCTCTGCGGCGGCAATCTCATCAGCTGCGTCGAAGGCCTGCCCCTTTCCGCTGCTCTGTTTGAAGCCGCTTCCGCCATTGGCACGGTGGGGCTTTCCCTGGGTATCACCGGGGAGCTCGGTGTGGTTTCCCGGATCACGCTCATCACACTGATGTATTTTGGCCGTGTCGGCGGGCTCACCATGCTCTATGCGCTGGCGGACGGGCATCTGCGTCCGCCAGCACAGCTACCGCTCGAAAAGGTCACTGTCGGCTAACGGCGGGTGTCCCTGTAAATTGATTACGGAGGGGGTTCCATTATGAAATCAATCCTGCTCATCGGGCTGGGACGCTTCGGTCGCCATATGGCCGAAAAACTCCATGAACTGCGCCATCAGGTCCTGGCCGTCGATCTTGATGAAAACCGAGTCAACGAGGTCCTGCCCTTTGTCACCAACGCCCAGATTGGGGACAGCACCAACGAGGCGTTCGTTTCATCTCTGGGCGTACGCAACTTCGACCTTTGTATCGTGGCTATCGGTGACAATTTTCAAAGTTCGCTTGAAACGGCCGCGCTGCTCAAAGATCTCGGCGCCAAATATGTCCTTGCACGCGCCAACCGCGAGGTGCACGCAAAGTTCCTGCTGCGCAACGGCGCCGACAGCGTCGTCTATCCGGAGCAGGAGATGGCCGTGCGTACCGCGGTCAAGTACAGTTCAGACAACATCTTCGATTACATCGAGCTCACACCCAATCATTCGATTTATGAGATACCGGTGCCGGCCGGCTGGGTCGGCAGGACAATTGTCCAGCTCGCTGTGCGCACTAAATATCACATCAGCATCCTGGCCACCAAATGCCGAAATCAGCTGGAACTGCTCCCCAAGCCGGATCATCTGTTCCAGCCGGATGAAACGCTCATCATCATGGGAGAAAACAAGGACATCCAGCGCTTTCTGCAGTAAACCTTCCGAAAAGCCGCGGTCCGTAAGGGCCGCGGCTTTTTCTTTCACTTTTTTGAGGTGTGCTGATCCTCCGGCTTGACCGGAAACAGGATTTTTAAAAACATCTTCTCAGCGGGTGAACCATGGGTAAAATCGAACCGCATCTGACGGCCCTTGCGGCCGGTCACCTCAAACCGTTCGTCCTGTCGGTTGATCACTGTGATTCCAAGCTCCTCAAGCACCGTCTGCAAAGCCAGCTCCCACTCTATGAGCGTGGGGTATTCCCCGCAAAGGCCCGCCGAAAACAGCCAGTCGAATTCCATTGTGGACACGCCGTCTTCAAGGAATACTTCCCAAAGTTCCGCTTTCTGTTCCATCGACAGGCAGCTGAGCCTGCCCGCGCCGCCGCTGTTTTCACCCAACGGCAGATAACAGAAATAGGCTCCGTCAACCGCCGTTCCGAGCTGCTGCGCACGGCAGAACTCCTCCATGGTGCGCGGGACGGCAACGTCGTCCTGCCAAAAGCACATCTGGCGCAAGATCTGCGCGAAGCAGGCGCTGTCCCGCGCGTCCTGTGTTTCAATCTTGACGCAGAGTCCCGAGAGCACGTCGAAGTCCTTGCCGGAAACGCAGCTGCGCTCGGCAAGGATTTCCTCTCCCCGGAAACGAATCCGCAGTTCACCGGTTTCCTTCCCGGACGCGGTGCCATAAACGGTCACCGGCCACTGCTGGGAAATCCCGGCAATCACTTCGCCGTAATCAGCAATGAAATCGCCGCAGAGAAAGGTCGCATCGCGGAAAATCAACGTGAGCATCCGATTCCCCGCTGTGTGATAGACCGAAGGTTTCATCGAAAAGGCTCTGCTCAGATCGTAAAGGAATGCCAGCGCCAGCTTTGCGGGCGGGATGCCG
Organism: Anaerotruncus sp. AF02-27; assembly: GCF_003465835.1. Lineage (NCBI taxonomy): Bacteria > Bacillati > Bacillota > Clostridia > Eubacteriales > Oscillospiraceae > Anaerotruncus > Anaerotruncus sp. AF02-27. The sequence goes on from NZ_QSBX01000008.1 coordinate 25,447, forward strand.
GGAGGGAGCCGCCGCTGTCGGGCGGCCCGTTCGCTCCCGGCCAGTCGTTTCTGATAAAGCTTCATCCCATCCATCACAAGATCCCATCCAATGCGAGGTTCACCTTCAATACGTTCACACGCGGTTCACCGAACACTCCCCAAAAGCGGCCTTCGGTATATTTGGCAACGATTGCGCGCACCTCTTCCTCGCTCTTTCCAGTATTCGCGGCAATACGTGCAACCTGGTACTCCGCAGCCGCGGGCGAAATATGCGGGTCAAGCCCACTGCCCGAACAGGTCACAAGGTCCACTGGGACTGCTTTCTCATCCTCGCTGGGATGCGCGGCTTTCAGCTTCTCCACCCGTTTGGCAATCAGCGCCTCATAATCCGCGCTCGCGGGGGTGAGGTTGGTTGCCCAGGAATAGAGCACCGGGTTGCCCTGTTCGTCGGTGAAGGTGCTGGTATCGATCTTCATGACGCGGCCCCACATATGATCCTCGTCTTCGAATTGCTGCCCGAGCAGTTCGGAACCGTACCGTTTTCCGTCAATTTCGATAATGCTGCCGTTGGCCTGGTGCGGGAAGGCCAGCTGTGCGATACCCGTGACGACAGCTGTATAGATACCGCCGCACAGGATGCTCATTACCACAAGGAATACAAACGCTTTTGCCAGGATCGGGCCTGTTTTATTCATAATCATTCTCCTCCATCAATCCAGATTCGGTTCCCACATCCGGTCAAAACGCCCCGGACAGCCATAAATAGGGGACTGCCGCCGCAAAGGTCAGCGCCGCTACCAAAAACAGCACTCCAAGCGGCATCACAATGAGAACCGCTTCATACCGCAGGACGGGATGCGCATAGAGAAACCGCACCGCCGCGCGCCACAGATCAATCCAGACCGTCTTTTTTACGGACGCTTTCAGGCTGTATGAGTTGGCCAACATTTGGGTTCACTTCCTTAAAGGAGCCCCAAGGCGACAATGATCATATCGATCAGCTTGATCGCCACAAATGGGGCGATAATCCCACCGAGCCCATAAACCAGCAGGTTGTGTGACAGCAGCTTCCCTGCCGGGACTTCCCGGTAGCGGACCCCTTTGAGCGCCAGCGGGATGAGCGCGATAATGATGAGCGCGTTATAGATGATAGCGGAAAAGATCGCGCTGTCGGCGCTGTGCAGGCCCATGATATTGAGCGCCGCAAGGCCTGGGTAAAGGCCCATAAAAAGCGCCGGGATGATGGCAAAATATTTCGCCACATCGTTCGCAATCGAGAAGGTTGTAAGGCTTCCGCGGGTCATCAGGAGCTGTTTGCCGATGCGCACGATGTCGATCAGCTTGGTCGGCGAGGAATCGAGATCCACCATGTTGCCGGCTTCCTTGGCCGCCTGTGTGCCGCTGTTCATCGCAACCGCCACGTCTGCCTGTGCGAGCGCCGGGGCGTCGTTGGTGCCGTCGCCGGTCATTGCGACCAGATGGCCCTGCGCTTGGAATTCACGGATCAGCCTGAGCTTGCCTTCCGGCGTGGCCTCCGCGAGAAAATCGTCCACGCCCGCTTCCGCAGCGATCGCGGCCGCGGTCAAAGGGTTGTCGCCTGTGATCATGATGGTCTTGATGCCCATTTTGCGTAGATCCGCAAACTTTTCTTTTACGCCGTCCTTGATGATATCCTTGAGGTGAATGACGCCGAGGATACGGTGGTCTTTTGCCACGACAAGCGGGGTGCCGCCCTGCCGGGAAATCCGCTCAACCACCTGTTGACAGGAATCACTGTATTTGCCGCCCGCGTTTTCCACATACGCGCGGATTGCGTCGGCAGCGCCTTTGCGGATCTCGCTGTTCTCGTAGTTCACGCCGCTCATACGGGTTTTCGCGGTAAATGCGACGAACTGCATGTTCTTTTCCCCGATCTTGCGCCCGCGCAGACCAAACTGCTCCTTTGCAAGAACCACAACACTGCGGCCTTCCGGCGTTTCATCTGCGAGCGAGGAAAGCTGCGCGGCATCGGCAAGTTCCGCGACCGGACATCCGTCCACCGGGATAAATTCGCACGCCTGGCGGTTGCCAAGGGTGATGGTTCCGGTCTTATCCAGCATCAGGATATCGACGTCGCCCGCCGCTTCGATCGCGCGGCC
>NZ_QSBX01000008.1:27575-90795 GCF_003465835.1 Anaerotruncus sp. AF02-27
CGCGCGGCCGCTCATCGCGAGGACGTTCGCCTGATTGAGGCGGCTCATGCCCGCGATACCGATCGCGGAAAGCAGCGCGCCGATCGTGGTGGGCGCGAGGCAGACGAGCAGTGCGACCAGGGAAGTGATCGAGGTTGGGTTCGCCATACCGGCCTGTTTGGCTGAAAAGTCAGAGTAGGAATAAAGCGACATTGTGACCATCAGGAAAATGATCGAAAAGGCTACCAGCAGGATCTGCAGGGCAATTTCGTTCGGGGTCTTTTTGCGGGCCGCGCCTTCAACCATGGCAATCATCTTGTCAAGAAAGCTTTCGCCCGCCTCGCTGGTGACCCGCACGACCAGCCAATCCGAAAGGACGGTCGTGCCGCCGGTGACCGCGCTGCGGTCGCCGCCCGATTCACGGATGACCGGAGCGGATTCGCCGGTGATGGCGCTCTCATCCACAGAAGCCGCGCCGTCGATGACCTCGCCATCCGCCGGGATCTGTTCCCCGGCGCGGACGATGAACAGGTCGCCTTTTTTCAAGACCGAGGAAGAAACCTCTGTAAAATGTTCCCGGTCGGACGGATCCGAAAGCCGGTGCGCCTGCACGTCACGGCGCGCGGCGCGCAACGAATCCGCCTGCGCCTTGCCGCGGCCTTCGGCTATCGCCTCCGCGAAATTGGCGAAGAGGACGGTCAGCCAGAGGATGACTGCGATACCGAGCGTGAAGCCGCCGGGCGCGTCCTGGATACCGAAAAGGCTTAGGATATAGAGGATGGTGGTCAGGATCGCGGAGATATAGACCAGCATCATGACCGGGTTTCGCGCCTGTGTCGCGGGCGCGAGCTTTATAAAGGAATCCTTCATCGCGCGGACGACCATTTTGTGATCGCTCAGCGCGGTTTTCTTTTTCTCGTTCATCAAATTCTCACCCTTTCTTTAAGCCAGCATCTGGAAGAACTCGGCAATCGGGCCAAGCGCCAGTGCCGGGAAGAAGCTGAGCGCGCCGATCAGCAAAACAATCATGATCAGCAGGAAAACAAACATCGCGTTGCAGGTGGAAAGCGTACCCGCGCTGACCGCGACCTTTTTCTTTCGAGCCAGGCTGCCTGCAATGGCAAGGGTCGCCACCATCGGCAAAAAGCGTACCAGCAGCATTGCCAGGCCGAGCGCCACGTTGAAGGATGGGGTGTTGCAGTTGAGGCCCGCGAAGGCGGAGCCGTTGTTGCCGCCCGCCGAAGCGAAGGCATAGAGGATCTCCGAAAGGCCGTGCGCGCCGGGATTATTGAGGCTTGCCACCGAGGATGGGAGCAATGTCAGCACACCGCTTCCAATCAGGACCGCGATCGGCGTTGCCAGGCAGACCAGTACCGCCATCTTCATTTCATACGGCTCGATCTTCTTGCCAAGATATTCCGGCGTGCGCCCGACCATCAGGCCGGCGATGAACACCGTCATGATTACGAAGCCGATCATTCCATAAAGTCCGCATCCCACGCCGCCAAAGACCACTTCGCCCAGCATCATCAGGAGCATCGGGATCATGCCGCCAATCGGCGTATAACTGTCATGCATCGAGTTGACCGAACCGTTCGAAGCCGCGGTCGTGAACGCCGCCCAAGTGACTGAGGTTGGGATGCCGAAACGGGTCTCCTTGCCCTCCATATTGCCGCCGGAATAGCCCTCCGAGGCGGTGATGTCAACCGTACCGCCCTGTGCCATCTGCGGGGTTGCGGCCTGTTCGCTCACCGCGACGACCGCCAGGCCGATGACCAGCATAATGAACATCGCAAGGAAAATCGCATAGCCCTGCCGCTTATCCTTTACACATTTGCCAAAGGTGAAGCAGAATGCCACCGGCAAAACCAACAGAAAGATCATCTCGATCAGATTGGAAAACGGGGTCGGATTTTCAAACGGGTGCGCCGAGTTGGTGCCCTGGAATCCACCGCCGTTGGTGCCCAGCTGCTTGATGGCAATCTGGCTCGCCGCCGGTCCGAGCGGAAGCACCTGTTCAGTCACCTCGGTGCCGTCCTCCAGCGTGATTGGCTCGACGAGGCTTACCGTCTGGTATTCATCAAACGACTGGACAACCCCCTGCGAAACCAGCACAAGGGAAGCCACCAGACAGATCGGGATGAGGATGTACAGGGTGTAGCGGGTAACATCTGCCCAGAAACTTCCAAGCCCGGTTTCTTTTACTTTTGTGAACCCGCGGATCAGCGCGAACATGACCGCGCCGCCGACCGCCGGAGTGACAAAGTTCTGAACAGTCAGGCCCATAAACTGGGAAAAGTAGCTCAGAACCCCCTCCGCCGAATAGGACTGCCAGTTTGTATTGGTCACGAAGCTGACCGCCGTATTGAAGGCGAGGTGCCAGGAGTTGCCCGGCACATGTTCCGGATTGAACGGCAGGATGTTTTGGAACTTGAGGATCAAAAACAAAATCAGAAGTGAAAACCCGCTGAACGCAAGCGCGCTGGCCGCATATTTCTTCCAGGTCATCTGCTCATTCTTGTCGACCCGCAGGATCCGGTAGATCAGGTTTTCGCACGGGGTGAGCACGGGAGATAAAAATACCTTCTCACCGTTCATAATCTTTGCCATGTAGCTGCCCAGCGGAATCGCCGCCAGCACAAGGATCGCGAGATAGAATATGTATTGCAACGTCGCGTTCATCAGCGGTCATCCCCTTTCATAAGAACATAGGCCAAATAGATCAGCACCAGTACCGAAATAACTCCGATCGCTGCTATCACAATTTGCATGTTTATCCCTCCTTTTTACGAACCAAAGTCTATCATGAATGAAATTAGAGTGCCGTTAAAACCGCCCGGTTCAGATTAAGACGGTATTAAAATTCTCCCGGAGCCAAAATGTCTTTGCAAAGCCTTAATGCCCGCTCTCAAACCTTTAACCCATGCGAACATCTTCGGCTTTATACTATAAACAAAGGATGTGATCTTATGGAAGCACTTGTATTAATTGGCGGCCTTTTCTATATCATTGCGGTTGGCTTCTGGGTCACGCGCCGTTTTTCCCGCTCCCTGCAAAAAGGTTTTTACCAGCAGCGCTGGTCCGCCAATGAGCAGACCCCTCAAATGGGAAAAAAGACACATTTTACGTTTTTTCATCATCTCTTCCTAATAGGAAAGGGCGGTATCTAACCGCCCTTTCTTTTTTACATTCCAGGATTTGATTTTTCGAAATTTATTGACACAGCAGAAGATGGGCGCCAACGGCGGATACTGTTCTTTCGGAGGACCCCGCGCGGCAAATCCTGTGCCGCGCCGGTGAAGCGGTCTGTGTTCCGCTCGTCCTCGCCGCCCGGCGGCCGGGCACGACGGACATCGCGGCCCGCATTCAGGAGGAGCTCAGCCCGCTTTGCAAAGACGCCTCAAGAGGATCACGACATATGGCGTCGGCCCAATAACTTTCGGATCTTCCCCGGATTAAAAACAGAATCTTCCATACAAAAACCGGCGCGCACCAAATCTGGTACGCGCCGGTTTTTTGATCGGGCTATCGGGTTTTCCCATCCACATTTCTGAGTTTTGGCCAAACGAGCAACAGCATTGTGCCAAAGCACGCCGTTCCGCCAATGAAGTTGGAGACCGGCTCCGCGAGAAATACCCCGTCGGTGCCGAACCAGAGCGGCAGCAGGAAGGTCAGCGGGGTTACGATGATCACCTTGCGGAAAATCGAGAAAAAGACCGCCTGCTTCGATTTGCCCAGCGCCACAAAGACGTTCTGCCCAGCCATCTGCAGGGACATCATGAAGATGCCGAAGAAATAGATATGCATCGCGGGCACCCCCTGCGCAATCAGCTCCGGATCGCTGTTAAAGATATGAATGAACGGTTCCGGAAAAGCCATCAGACAGATCCACACCGCCGTTGTGTATGCGACGCAGACAATCGCTGTAAACTGGATGCCCTTGCGTACCCGCCCGTATTCCTTTGCGCCGTAATTAAACCCGAGAACCGGCTGCGCGCCGCTTCCAATTCCATTCGCGGGCATGATAATAATCTCACGCAGCGAATTGATAACCGTCATGACACCAACGTAAAGGTCTCCTCCGTACCTCTGCAAGGTCGCGTTGCAGACGATCTGCACCGTCGAGTTGGTGATCGCCATGATGAACCCCGATGTTCCAAGCGCGAGAATACGCCGTACAAGCGCTCCCCGAAGCCGGAGCGTTCTTTTCTGCAAGCGGTAGATTGCATCCGGACTCGTGAGAAACCGCATGACCCAGAAAGCGGAGAGAAACTGCGACACCACCGTGGCGAGCGCCGCGCCGCGCACCCCCATCCCAAAAACAAAGATAAAAACCGGATCAAGCAGAATATTGACGATCGCGCCAAGCAGCACGGTCATCATCCCGATGCGGCCAAAGCCCTGAGAATTGATGAAGCTGTTCATTCCAAGCCCCACCATCACAAACAGGCTCCCGCAAAGGTATATCGTAAGGTAAGCGTCCGCATAAGGAAATGTCACATCGCTCGCGCCAAACAGGTAGAGCAGCGGCCGTTTGAAGCAGAGGCAGATTGCCGTGAGCGATACGCCAAATATCAAAAGCAGCGTGAAGGAATTGCCCATGATGCTTTCGGCTTCCTCATGGTCTCCGCGGCCGCGCGCAATCGAGCAGAGCGGCGCGCCGCCCATGCCCACAAGGTTCGCAAAGGCGGTGATGATCGAGATGACCGGAAAGGTCAGTCCCAGCCCAGTCAGGGCCAGTGTCGACGCCTGCGGGATATGGCCGATATACATCCGGTCCACCACATTATAAAGAACATTGATCAGCTGCGCGATCGTCATCGGCAGCGCAAGGCCCATGATATTGCGCCACATACTGCCTTTTGAAAAATCATTTTTCTCCGTCTGTTCCTCGCCTGCCTTTTATTTGGACGCATAACTGTTTCATGAAAAGTGACGCTTATCATATTCGCTGGGCATATAAGTCAAAATTAATACGCCATTCGCCGTCATCTTTTACGATAACATCCTGCCAATGAAAATTATCCTTTTCTATAACTCTAACTTTAAAGAACTGAATCTGTCAAGATATTGCGTGGAATTTTATGTCGTACCCTCGGTCTTTATAAAATCCGGGAAGCAAAAACTTAATATGCAGCTATTTTATTGATTTAATAGGCAAAATCGTTTTATAAGCCCTCATAAGTGTTTTTATAATCCCTTGAAACGGCTTAATTTCATTTCCAACTCAGTGAAACGTTTTGAAGGGCATGCAGTGGACAAACAATATGGAGTATGATATAGTGCAGATGTCAAAAGCAATGTTATTTTGATAGAAGCGGATGGGATGGGGATATGTATGAAAATAATTAAAGTTGAAAATAGAAATCAAGCACTAATAGAACAGCTTGAAAAAGTCTGGAAAACTTCTGTGAAAGAAACGCATTTATTTTTGTCCGATGAAGAAATAAACAATATCCAAAAATACATTCCGCAAGCATTAATAGGAATTCCTCATTTAATTATTGCAGAAAACGAGAACGGCGAGCCAGTTGCATTTATGGGGATAGATGGACAAAAACTTGAAATGCTATTTATTGCCCCCAAAGAACGCGGACGTGGTCTAGGAAAAAAATTACTTGAATACGGCATCAAAGAATACGGGATTAATGAGTTGGGGGTTAATGAACAAAATCCAAAAGCAAAAGGGTTTTATGAACATATGGGCTTTAAAGTTTATAAAAGAACCGAAACAGATGAACAGGGTATGCCATATCCTATTTTGTACATGAGATTATGAGTAAATAACGCAAGTGATAGCAACAGTCAAGGGAGCGAAAGCAAATAATGCTTTCGCTCCCTGTCATTATGGTATTTCTTTGTTGCGCAGTAGAGGCAGTAAAAGCCTTACAGGACACACCTTTCAAAATTCGCTATGGACTGAACATTCTAAAGGTGCAAATAGGCTTGTATTCATGTGGTTTGCGTGAACTTACACCTTTAGTCAATGCTTACTGGTACTATTCTTTCCCTATTCAGCACTGAGCGCCGCCTTCGAGATGCAAAGGCGCGTCGAGAATCTGCTGTTTTCTAGCGAGGATTTCATCCGAAAGCAGTTGGGAGATGAAGTTGTCCGCGCCAAGCCGGTCGATCATGATGCCGAAGCGCTCACCGGTTTTTCCCTGTTCACGGTAGATGAGCAGGGCTTTTTCGATGCAGGACAGGACCTGATCCTTGGAAAAGACGCCTTTGACCGGTGTGCCGGGACGGACCGCCTTGCCCCATTTGCCGCCAACATAAAGCTTGTAACCGGAAGCTTTCTCTTCAATCGTATCAAAGGTGCATTTGTCGATGCACTTACCGCAGTTGTTGCAAAGCGTCTCGTCCAGCACGACCTCACCGTCTTCCATATGGAGCGCATGGATTGGGCAGAGGGAAACCGGCGGGCATTTTTTACAGCTGTTGCACATGTCCGCGTCGAATGCCGGGACCCGCTGACCGACGATGCCGAAATCGTTCAGGTCAGGTTTGATGCAGTTGTTGGGGCAGCCGCCAACACCAATTTTAAATTTATGCGGGAGTTTGACGTCGTACCAGCCCTTGTAGAAAATTTCGTGGATCTCCGCGGCCAGCGCCTGGGTATCGCAGAGCCCATGGACGCAGACGGTGCCTTTGCAGGCCACGACCGGACGCACGCGGGAACCGGTGCCGCCGGTGACCAGCCCGTCTCGGGCGATAAATTCGGTGAACGGCTCGATGTCCTCATATGCGAGGCCGGGCAGCTCAATGGTCATGCGGGAGGTATATGTAACCTTGCCGTTACCGAATTTTTCCGCGGCTTCTGCCAGCGTGATCGCCTGAGCTGAGGTGATTACACCGTTGACCGTGATGATCCGCGCGGAGAAATGGACGCCGTCATTGTTGGCGAGAAACCCTCTGCCTTTGACGGCTTTCTTTTCCGCTTCCGTGGGTTTGTACATTCTATTCGCTCCTTTATTCTTCTTCGATTGGATTGAAGGTGATTCCGCCTTCGAGCACCTTCGTGTTGGCATAACCGTACCGTTTCAGACGGTTCTGGGCAAGGTATGCCTGCTTCCCCTTCTTGCAGACGAGCACCATTGGCGTCTGTGGGTCGATGCCCGCAATCGGACCGTTGATGCTGGTGAACGGGATACTGCGGCAGCCGGGAATCGAGGGAGACTCGGTTACATCCACCCAGAGGGTCCCCGCAGGCATCGTTTTGGCTTCGCTGAGGGTCACACCATCCATAAAGCCGTCAAGCTTATTGATGAGCACGTCGACGGCGGTGACAAATGGATGGATTGCGGTAGAAAACGGCGGTGCGTAGCAGAGGTCGAGATTATCGAGTTCGTCGACCTTCGCGCCGAGCGAAATCGCGGTCGCGCCGACGTCCACCACCTTATCAACTTCGCCTGTGCCGAGCGCCTGTACGCCGAGCAGTTTGCGGCTCGTGCGGTCGGCGATCAACCGGATGATGAAACTGTCTGCGCCGGGATAGTAATGGGCTTTGTCATCGGTCACAACGGTGACCGAACAAACGTCGTAGCCTTGTTCTTTCGCGGCCACGGTATTGAGGCCGGTTTTGGCAGCGTTTACACCCGGCAGCTTGACAATTGCCGTGCCGAGCACGCCGGGATATGCCTTGCCCTTTCCAGAAAGGATCTTGGCCAGCAGGCGGCCTTCCATGTTGGCGGAGGAGCCCATGGGAGACCAGGCGGACTGACCGGTGATGCGGCTTTTGACCAGAACGCAGTCGCCTGCTGCAAAGATGTCCGGGTCATTGGTCTGCAGGTGGTCATCCACCAGCAATGCGCCGTTCTTTGCCATTTCCAGGCCGGTGTCCATGAGAAAATCGGTATTCGGGCGGATGCCGAGCGACAGGATAACCGCGTCGGCCTTCATGGCACGGTTTTCGGTGCGGACTTTCTGTACTTTGCCATCGCCTTCGATGGCGACCAGCCGGTCGCCGGTAAAAACCGGGATGCCTTCGTCGCCAAGCTTATTTTCAGCCCATTCCGCGAAATCCTGGTCAAAGCCGGGCATGATCTGATCTGCCATATCGATGACGACCGGCCGCACACCCTGCAGTTTGAGGTTTTCGGCAACTTCGAGCCCGATGAAGCCGCCGCCCGCGACAACGGCACGCTTGACGCCCGTGTCGATTGCTTCGCGCAGACGTACTGCATCGTCTGGGGTACGCATGAGAAAGACGCCGGGCAGGTCGACGCCTTCTATCGGGGGACAGACCGAACGCGCGCCCACTGCGATGACCAGTTTATCGTATGGGAAGGCCATGTCCACACCGGTGTAGGTTTCCCGCGCGTGAACAATTTTGGCCTGCCGGTCCACGCCGACCGCTTCGATGCCGCAGCGAACCTCCACGCCGGTCAGGACGGAAAAGCGTTTGGGGGTGTTAACAATCAGCTGGTCGCGCGAAGGAATGACGCCGCCCACATAGTAGGGCAGCCCGCAGCCCGCGTAGGAGATGTCGTCGCTTTTGGTTATGATGGTGACCTTGCAGTTGTCCCCAAGTTCACGTTTGAGCTTGGCGGCGGTCTTGGTGCCGGCGGCGACGCCGCCGATGATCAGGATATTCATACGTTTCATCCTTTCACCTGCCCGGAATATTCACCGGGGCTTTCATAGTTATCATTTTAACACTTGACATAATATATGTAAAATACTAATATTTAAATAAAATCAATAGGTAAATACCTATGAATTAAGGAGGCACACATGACGACACGACATCTGCAGATTTTCGTCAAAGTGGCCGACTGCGGCCGTATGAGCGAAGCCGCGCGCGAAATGTACATCACCCAGCCTTCGGTCAGCCAGGCGATCGCCGAGATCGAACGGGAATACGGTGTGCGGCTGTTCGAGCGGCTGGGAAGGAGCCTCTACCTGACCCGCACCGGCAGCGAACTGCTCGACTACGCGCGGCATTTTCTCTCGCTTTGGGAGGAGATGGACGGTTACCTCAAAAAAGCCGCAGAGCGGATGCACCTGCGCGTTGGCGCAACCGTCACGGTCGGCACCTGTGTGATGAGCCCGATCATCTCCTGGCTGTGCCGGGAATTCCCGGTCGCGCAGCCAGAGGTATTTGTGGCGAACACACATATCATTGAGGAACGGCTCCTGAAAAGCGAACTGGATATCGGGCTGGTGGAGGGCCGGATCACCCAGCCGGATCTGGTCGTCAAACAGGCAATCCAGGACAGAATGGTGCTTGCCTGCGGAAAAAACCATCCGTTTTTTGGCCGTGCTTCGGTGATGCCTTTGGAGCTCGCGCACCAGCCGTTTGTACTGCGCGAGGAAGGGAGCGGTACCCGTGCACAGCTCGAAAATCAGCTGCGCCTGCGGCAAATTCCTTATGAAGTCAAATGGACCTGCTATAACGAGGGCGCGATCAAGAACGCTGTGATGGACGGGCATGGGATTACCGTGCTGTCCGAACGGCTGGTACGGCAGGAGATTTCAGAAGGCAGGCTCTGGGCCTGCGGGATTGAAGGTCTTTCACTCGGCCGCAGTTTCAATTTGGTGTACCACAAGAACAAGTTTTTTTCGGAAGTGCTTTCCTGTTTTGTTTCGGTCTGTGAACGGTTCGGACAGGAGGAACAGAAGCATCCCCACGGACAAACCCCATGAAAAAAAGCCGCCCGCGGGCGGCTTTTTTTACTTCAGCATCTTGGCAACCATAAATTTCGGTTTGACGCCGACCGATGTGGATACCGGCTTGCCGTCCTTTACCAGCACCAGGGTTGGGATGCTCATGACGCCGAACTGTTCGGCCAGTTCCGGCTGTTCGTCGATGTTTATCTTGCCGACCTTGACTTCGCCGGAATGTTCTTCAGCGATCTCATCAATGACGGGGGAAAACATCCGGCACGGGCCGCACCAGGGCGCCCAGAAATCGAGCAGCACTGGCTCGGAAGCGTTAAGTACCTCTTGGTTAAAGTTTTCTTTTGTAATAGAAAAAGCAGACATCTTACATGCTCCTTTCAGGATGTGTTTTGTTTACATCCATAGGATACAGCAAAATGCCCGCCTTTTCCGTGACCAAGTCACACAGCGAAAGGAATTTGTCAGCGGAGACTGTCCGCTGCAAGTTGTCGGAGTTTATCGGGGGAAACGATGGTAACCGTACCGCGTGAGAGCGCCACAATTCCTTCGGACTGAAAATATTTCAGCATCCGGGTGACTACTTCGCGCGCGCTGCCCAGATGCCGGGCAGCCATTTCATGGGTGATCCGCAGCTGATTCGTGTCCGCGATTTCGCCTTCTTCCAGCAGAAAAGCCGCCAGCCGGGAATCAAGCCGTTTGTAAAGGACCTGGTCCATCAGCCACATCACGTCGGAAAACCGGGAAGCCATCAGTTCGTTCGTGTAGTTGGCCACCGCGGCGGATTGCTGCATCAGCCGCTGGTAAACCGGTGTGGGGATCAGCCAAAAGCGGCTGTTCTGTGCCGCTTCCACCGTGATATCGAACTGGATGCTGCGCAGCATGCAGGAGGCGGAGAACAGGCAGATATCCCGTTCAAACAGCCGGTAGAGGGTGATTTCACGCCCTTCCTCCGACAGGATGCTGGCGCGGAGCTGTCCGGACTGCACAACAAGCAGACCCACGCAGTCCTCCGATCCATTGTGGATCACGGTTCCCTTTAATACCGATCGTTCGACCGCGTTCTTACGCAGCAATTCCCGCTGATCTTCTGAAAGCTGATCCCAAAACGGGAGGAATGCTCCCAGTGGCATTACAACGCCTCCGTTCCTATTGCCTGCAAATCAATGATTTCCCGGGCAGCCGTCATGGCCGTGGCATTCGCCGCCATGATGTTCGTGACCGTGATGGTCACACAGCGTATCGGGGTCATACTGGAGCCGTCCCGCCAAAAGCGCGGCGGCCTGCTCATCCGCGTTTCCGGCGGCGCCGGGGAAGATGGCGATCCCGGCCTGTGCCAGGGCGGTGCGCGCGCCGCCGCCGATGCCGCCGCAAATGAGCGTGTCGACGTCATGTGCCTTTAGAAAACCCGCCAGGGCCCCATGACCGCTCCCGTTGGTATCCACCACGCGGGCGGAGAGGATTTTCCCGTCCTCTGTGTCATAAATCTTGAACTGTTCGGTATGGCCGAAATGTTGGAACACCTGGCCGTTTTCATAAGTGACTGCAATTTTCATTGGGACAACCTCCATCACATGTTTGATTTCCTTCGCATCGGCTGGCGCACCGCCGTCCGCCGCAGTTTCTGCCGCAGCATTCGCGGGCGCGCGGGCAGAGGATATAATCCCCGCCGGTGATCGTCAGGATTTTGCCGTTGACAAGGGCGTCGGCAAGCTTTTGCCGGGCGGCGTTATAAACTGCCTGCACAGTGGTGCGCGCAACGGCCATCCGAGCGGCACATTCCTCCTGTGTGCAGCCGAGCAGATCGATGAGCCGGATGGTTTCGTATTCGTCCAGCGTCATTTTGATCCGGCTTTCCGGCTCGGCGGCCGTATCCAGCGGCCCAAACCGTCCGCACTGCGGCAATGCGCAGATCCGGCGGCATTTTTTTGGCCTCGGCATGCGTTCCCTCCTTGTCTGAGCTTGTTGTATTCTATTATACTCTATTATTGACATATGTCAATAATAGATGGATTAGAGCTGAAAATCCCAAAGGAGGCACCCGAATTTGCATTTACAGACACGGAAGTCTATTTTTTATACATCGGCCTTTGGACGGCGCGTTTTAAATTAACCGGCCCATGCGGCGAGACTTATGCCGCATGGGCCGGTTTCATTTTTTCTATCTTTCAGTCGTCCATCTCCAGCAGTTTTGCCGCTGAAAGAGAATCGATCGCAAGCACATCGACATAACGCGCCCGCAGGCAGGCATGCAGCACAGGGACCTTGCCCGGATCCGCTACACAGGTCATCACCTGTTCCTTGCCACGCAGATCGGAGAGCCGGATACCAAACGTCCGGTCGTCAAGCGCCTGGTCACAGAGTTCCCCTTCCTCATTGACAAACCGGCAGCAGATGCTTCCCACCGCATTTTTCTCCCGCAGCTGTGCAATCTCCCGATCACCGATATAATCCGCCCTGTAAAGACAGCAGGTTTCATTCGCCTGCGCAAGCGAAACGATCAGCTTGTTGCAGGAGCAGGCCAAATCGAGCATCTTTTTTACCTTTGCGTCGTGCAGCAGCATGTCGAGAATAATCGAATTATCAAGCATGGCTGGACATGGGAGGGTATAGGCGTCGGCCGTATGCAGCTTTTGAGAAAGCAGGCTTACGATTTCTCCCGCGTGGCTTCGGGTACTTGTATTGTCCACGCTTCCGGTCACCTGCACCACCGAAGCATTGCCAAGCGCCAGCTCGGGAAAATATTTGGCCATGGTATAAAGGGTATATCCCCAGGAAACGCCAATCCGGTCACCCGGCGCGAGAAATCCGGAAAAGAATGCCGCCGCTTCCTGCGCGGTGATCTGGACGGCAAGCGCCGCGTCCTGCTCTGGCACCGAAATCACCTTGGCCGCCTTCAGCGGAAAACGGGACATCAGACGGTCTTCCAGCAGGCTGCTCCCACCAGCTTCGTCATCGATAAAAATCTTGACGATCCCCTTTTCCCGCGCCTGCGCGAGTACACGCGAAACCTTCGCGCGCGAGATGCCAAAACGTTCCGCAATGTCCGACTGGGTACAATCGTGGTTATAATAGAGCCCCGCCGCCCGTTTGATCAAGTCGATATCGTTCATACGATCCCTCATTCCGCTCCTCATCTGAGCAAAATTTCACATTTGAAATATTTTTATCTTTTAAAAGTATTATAATACAGCTTGTCCGCTCATGCAAGCTTTTTACAGATCAAATACACACAAAGACAATTTGATCAATTTTGCACAAATTTTCTATATAATTTTGTTTTTTACGAAAACCGCTTGACTTTTCTCTGAATTTACATTACGATAGAAATAGATTTTGAAATTATTCTCTAAATCGATTAATTGATCATTTTTAGGAGGACATCTGCTATGAACTTTAAAAAAGCCGACATCGCCAAAATGTGCGACCACACCCTGCTCAAAGCTTTTGCAGAGGACGGCCAGATTGAAAAACTTTGCAACGAGGCGAAGGAATACCACTTTGCCTCGGTCTGCGTCAATCCCTGTTATGTGGCGAAAGCCGCCGAGCTGCTCAAAGGCACCGGTGTGAACATCTGTACGGTGATCGGATTCCCTCTGGGAGCAAATACCCCGGAAACCAAAGCGTTTGAAACAAAGGACGCCATCGCCAAGGGCGCGACCGAGGTCGACATGGTTATCAACGTGGGCGCGCTCAAATCCGGCCGCACCGACGACGTGTATAACGACATCAAGGCGGTGGTGGATGCGGCAAACGGCACGCTGACCAAAGTGATCATCGAAACCTGCTACCTCACCGACGAGGAAAAGGTTGCCGTTTGCAAGCTGGCCCAGAAAGCGGGCGCAGACTTTGTGAAAACCTCAACCGGCTTCGGCACTGGCGGCGCGAACGCGCACGACGTGAAGCTGATGAAGGACACGGTGGGCGATACGATGAAGGTCAAAGCCTCCGGCGGTATGCGCACCTACGAGGATGTTGTTCCGGTACTCGAGGCCGGTGCGGACCGTCTCGGCGTGAGCGCGAGCATCGCCATCTGCGAGGGCGCGCCCGAATAAACCGTTCCCCCGCGACGCGGAAAAAAGTCCGCGCCGTATCAATATTGCGATCTCTCTTCATTCTTCAGCCAAACCCACAAAGAAAAGGGCCTGCGGAAATTCCGCAGGCCCTTTTCTTTGTCCGGCTCCGCCTTCACGTCGCAGGCGCGACGGTCAGTTCCCCTTCCAGGCTGCGCGCAAACAGATCCGAAATCTCCATCGGGCTTTTCCCCTGCCCAAGTGCCCACATCAGCTTGGTGACCGCCGCCTCGGTCGTCATATCGCCGCCTGGGATGACCCCTTTTTCCAGCGCGCGGCGGCCGACCTCGTAGGTACTCATGTCGCTGCGTTCATAAAGGCACTGGCTGCACACCACAACCGCCACGCCTCCCTGTACCAGCCCTTCAAGCGCTGAAACCAGGTCGCGCCGGATAAAATGCAGCCCGCCGGAACCGAACGCCTCGATAACCACGCCGCGGCATCCGAGCTTCGCCAGCGCCGCGAAAAGCGCCGGGTCCACGCCGGGGATCAGTTTTACAAGCGCAACGCGGTTGTCCAGCCGGTCGCGCAGGACACATCCAACCGAACGGCGGGATGGAAGAAGCTCTCTGCGGACGAGCAGACCGTCCGCGCTGACCTGTGCGACCGGCGGCAGATTGACACTCTCAAACGCGTCAAAATCGGAGGTGCGAACCTTAACCGCCCGGCAGCCGAGCAGCACCTTGCGAAAAAACGCGACAAAAATCCCCGGTTCACCCGAAGCCGCCATCGCAAAAGCTGTGCGCAGGTTTTCCGGCGCGTCGCTCAGCGGATGCCCGATCGGAAGCTGGCTGCCGGTAAAGATGACCGGCAGATCGATCCCCGGCAGCATAAAAGTGAGCACCGAGGCGGTATAAGCCATCGTGTCGGTGCCGTGGGTGATCACCACTCCATCGTATCCCTCCCGCATCGTGTAGACGCTGCGGGCGATCAGCTGCCATTCCTCTGGCTGGATATTCGAGGAATCCAGCGTCAAGATATCGCGCACCGTCACCTCATAGGGCAGCGGGCCCAGATGTTCCAGCAGCTGCGCGCCGGTTTCTTCCGGACGCAATCCCCGCTCGGACGCGCCGGATGCAATCGTGCCGCCGGTTGCCAAAAGCAAAATCCGTTTTTTCTCGCCGGACAAAGGCTTCATCTCCTCAAAGGTTTTGTTCGGATGTACAGAGCAGGGGCCGGACCAGCCGGTCCGGCCCTCAAAACAGTTTTATTTTATTCCCACCGGGCAAGCCAGTCAAGCGCGGTCTGAGCCATCAGCGCGGACCCGAGATACAGCTCGCTGTCGTCGATCGCGAAGCGCGGGTTGTGGTTGGCATAAGTTTCGCCTTCCCGGGGCGGTGTGGAAAACACCCAGTAGCAGCCCGGGCAGTGCTGCAGAAAGACCGACATATCCTCACTGCCCATAAGCGGTTTTTCCAGCCGGTCCACGCGCTCCTCCCCAAGCAGCCGCCGTGCGGACTGCTCCGCGAAAGCGGTCAGCTCCGGATCGTTCATCGTGACCGGATAGCCGCGTTCGTACACGATCTCACAGGAAGCACGCATCGTTCTGGCGATACCTTCGCACATCTCCCGGATCCGCTTCTCAAGTTGAATGCGGATCCCTTCGTTCAGGCAGCGAACCGCTCCCTCGAGCACAACCTCGTCCGGGATGATGTTGTAGACCTCGCCGCCGTGGATCGATCCGATGGTCAGCACCGCCTGATCGGTACCATTGATTTCACGGCTGACGAGCGTTTGCAGCGCCGTGATAAGATAAGCGCTCACCGCGACCGGGTCAACCCCCTGCGCGGGCGCGGAACCGTGGCAGCCACGGCCGCGCACCATAATTGTGAAGCTGTCGCGCGAAGCCATGAACGCGCCCGGATAGAATCCAAAATGACCGCCAGGCAGCTCGGTCGCCATCACGCCCGCATGCTGGCCGAACACCGCGTCCACACGCGGGTTCTCAAGCGCCCCTTCGTCTATCATGCGCTGCGCGCCGCCGGAACATTCTTCACCGGGCTGAAAAATCAGCTTCACACTACCAGAAAAACATGCCCGGTTGCGCATGAGCAGTTCTGCGGCGCCCAACAGCATCGCCGCATGCGCATCATGCGCGCAGGCGTGCATCCGCCCGTTTTGTGAGGCGAACGGAATTTCCGCCTTCTCCGCGATGGGCAGCGCGTCCATATCGGCGCGCAGGGCCACGGTTCGGCCCGGCCCCGATCTTCCTTCGATCAGCGCGACGATGCCGAAATGCGCCTCGGATATCCGGTACGGGATGCCCAGCTCTTCCAGCCGCGCACATACATATGCCGCTGTCTGCGGCAGATCGAGATCCAATTCCGGTATCCGGTGCAGGTCCCTGCGCCAGCCGGTGATTTGATCCGCCAGGCATTTTGCCTGGCAAAGCATTGATTCCATTGTTTTCCTCCAGCTCACATCGCCAGAAGCGCGCGGATATTTTCTGAAAAGATCTTATCCTTCTGCATCTGCGGGATCTGTGCCGCTTCGACACGCGCAATTTCAAGCGAGATATCCATATAGGGCGCGCAGGAACCGAACACTACGTTTTCTTCGCCGGCTGACGCGATCAGCAGCTCAATGAAGTCCCGGCGATAGACGCCGGACAGGTCAAATTTGAGGTTTTTCGCGGACTTGGCGGCATAGACCGCATCGTCGAAGCTCAGCCCGCTGATGTCAAGCTGCCCGCCATGGGTGGCGATAAAGGTGATCTGCGGAAATTTCATCGCAAGCTCCCACAGCTGCAACGGCTCAGATACGCAGGGATACCCGGTAGAAACGTAAACCGGCAGGCCATGCCGTCCACAGGCCTCCACCGCAGGGTATACCTTCGGATCGCTGATGATAAAGTTGTCCTCCCACGGATGCAGGTGCAGGCCCCTGAGCCCATAGGAGACAAGCGCGTCCACCTGCTGTGGGGCAGACTTTTCAAGCGGATTTACCCGGCCGAAGCCGATGAGCTCCGGATGGGCTTTCTGCACTTCGGAAATGTACCGGTTCGCCCTGTCGTAGTTGTAGTCACAGGGTTTGAACGGGCGCACGACCGCCCGTTCCACGCCGTTTTGTTTCATCTGCGCGAGCAGCTCCTCCGGCGAAACCGAATTGCCATAGAGCGAATCGCCCACAAATGCACATGCGTCAAATTTCATACGGCATGCCCCCTTATCGTCTTCAGCCCGAGAAGCCGGACGGCATTTTTATAGAGGATCTTGGCTTCGGTCTCCGGGTCGAAGTGCAGATCCAACACCTTTCGCAGGTCGGAAACCGGATCGCCCGCCGGGTTGTCGGTCGCGAAGAGCACCCGGTCGGCGCCAAGCTCCTCTACCGCCCTGCGTACAATCGCGGGATACGGGGTCGAGGAGGTGTCGAGGCAGACATTCGGGCAGGCTTTTGCCATACGGATCGACTCCTCCCCGTGGAAGAACCCGCCCATGTGGCAGATGATCTGCGTCTCCGGACAGAGCCCGGCGCCCAGCCCGATCTGCCAGGGCTGGGCCGCCACCTTGTCGCCGCAGTGGATAAATACCGGCAGGCCAAGTTCGGCTGCCTTTTTCATCACTGCCACGCAGAAGGGATTGTATGGTTTTAACAGATTGGAGATCGGGTGCAGCTTGAACCCTGTAATCTCAGGGTGTTTCGCCGCCTCTTCCATTGCGGAAAGCGCCGCGTCCCCGCCGCTGGGATTGACCCGCAAAAAACCGGTCAGGCGTTCGGGGAAACGCCCCACAAAATCCAGCAGGTTTGAAAGCGCCTTCGGATATCCTGGCGCTTCGCCGTAAGTGGTAATACAGGTCAGATCGATCCCGGCGCGGTCCATAAGGTCAACCACGCGTTCTGGCGGATCGATCCATCCGAACGTTTCATATTCGTCCGCATGCCCGTGGAAATCAATGATCATGCCGCCTCAGCCCCCTTCCCTCATTGCGTCGGAATGTTTCTTCCGCTGCTTGGCGGAAAAGACAAAGCACAGGATGAAGATACCCACCGCCACCAGCATAAAAATGATGCTGGCGCTTGTAAACATCCGGGAAGTGAAGGCGGCTTCCGCCGTCTGTCCGCTCGCCGCGTCCTTCACGACGATCTTATAATCGCCCATCAGATCGATTGTATAGGTTTCAAAGCATTCGTTCGCGCTGTTCCAGCGCTCCTGGCGCGGGCTTACGTCAACCGTGGCGCCGTTGGGCTTGGTGATTTGAATGCTGACATCCTGGGGATCTATCTGCTGCTCTGAGGAAACCGCGATGACTACCAGCTCGCCGGTGGAATACGCGTCCTTGACCTGCACATCCAGCGCTGCCGCGCTACAGCAAAGCAGGGAGGAAATCAGGAAGATGACCGCGAGCTGAAAGATCCTTTTTTTCACTGCAAACACCCTTTCTTTCACGCCAGTCATTCGGCGGCCTGCGGTTCTTCAGCCTCTTCGCGGATAACCGCGGGCGATTCCATCACATAGCCGGCAGCCATTTCCGCCTGCGGGAACTTCGGCAGTACCCAGAAACGGTAAAGAACATAATAAATGACCGCACTGCTGACGATACCTACGATCGTGCTGAAATCGAGCCGGATGATCGAAAGCAGAAATCCCGCTACCAGCGCGAAGATGCCCGCCTGGTTGACGCCTTTT
Source organism: Anaerotruncus sp. AF02-27 (assembly GCF_003465835.1). Classification (NCBI taxonomy): domain Bacteria; kingdom Bacillati; phylum Bacillota; class Clostridia; order Eubacteriales; family Oscillospiraceae; genus Anaerotruncus; species Anaerotruncus sp. AF02-27. Next base: position 45,876 of record NZ_QSBX01000008.1, read on the forward strand.
CCATAGGAATATTGCCCACCGGGCTCATAGAGCGCGCGCATGTTATATTTCTGCTTGCGCAGGAAGATGAAGTCGGTGATCATAATACCGGAAAGCGGCCCGAGCAGCGCGCCATAGACATTCATAAAGGAATAGAATCCATTCGAGGTGGTCAAAAACCACGGCAGAACAAACAGCGACAGGCAGCCTGTAAACACCGAGGTGAACCACCAGGGGAATTTGAAAATGTGCTCCCAGATCATATTTGCGGGCATGATGTTCGCAAACATGTTGGTGGAGAACTGGCCCAGGATGATAAACGCCATCGCAATGATGACAATGAAGAAGTTCGGGACGTATTTTACGAACAGGTCGACCGGGCTCCAGATACCGGACATCGCGTAGACCACCATGCCAAGACCGCTCAGGACCAGGACGGTCGGGATGAGGCCGCAGGCATAGGAGGCAACATACTTCGGCACCGAGGAGTTGTCGACGTGGCGGATGTAGTCGGAGGAATTCACCACGACGGTAATCCCCATGCTGACGTTTGCAGTGACCACACCCCAAAAGGGCAGCCCCCATGACCCGCCGCTGGATGCGACCGAGGAGATGTTCTCGACGCCGAACAGGTAGAATACGTACACGCCCATGATGAGGATCACCACGAACAGGGCGATAGCCGCATAGGCGGTGAAGTTGAGGATACTCTTGACACCGAGCATCGAAAGGACAACCTGCGCGAAATGGAACACGAAAAACCAGACCCAGATGTTGTCGTATCCAAACAGGATCACAGAGAACATATTGAGGCCCAGCGCGCCCAAAAAGGAATTGTATCCTGTCCACAGGATCGCGGGAATCGCACGGATTGCGGAGACATAGCTTGCGGCTTTGTCCCCGAAACAGGGACGCATCTGCACGATCATCGGGATGCCGAAATGAAATCCCGGCAGTCCGTTCGCGGAGAGCAAAACCACATTAATCAGCATCGCGATTGTGAGTGCAATCATCGCCTGCACCATGTTCAGCCCGGCCGCAATCGCGCCGGAACCGGTCATAAACGCGAAGATTGCAATCAGGTCCGAGGCCCAGGAAAAGGTGAACTTGGGGTAGGACATCGTCTTTTCGGCATCCAGGACGGGGGCCAAGGATGCTTCTACCTTTGCCATACGATCAACTCCTTTACACGGTATCAGATTTTTTGCTTTCACCCGGTTCATACGGGCAAATGCCGCCATCCGGCTGCTCCGCCTGTCGTTCCCTCCTTTCATTTTTGCAGGAATTCACGCCGCTTTATTCATATTATTTATTTAGCCGGCGTTTAATAAGTTGTTAATCATATAATAACACTTGCGTAATAAACAGTGTTAAGCTAAAATAGTTATAGGGGTATAGCTATTTTATACATTCGGAGGAAATCCGCATGAAACTTGAGCATCTGCGTTACGTCATCACAACTGTGGAACAGGGTTCCATCTCCAAGGCTGCGCAGTCCCTGTTCCTCACCCAGCCACATCTGAGCAAAATTATCCGGGAAGTTGAAAATGAAATCCGCTACCCGATCTTCCTGCGCCAGAGCGACGGCATCGCCCTCACCCAGAAAGGCGCGCAGTTTCTTCTGCATGCGCGGCGGATGCTCAATGAAGCTGACAGCATGTTCGCGCTTAGCCATGAGCCGGAACAGACCCATCATTTCAGCATCTCCACGGTACGCACCTCTCTGGTGCTCGATTGTTTCCTGCAGCTTTTGCAGGAGCATCAGGACGACCCATACCTCCAGTTTTCCATCTGCGAAAATGGGAACAACACCGCCATCGACGATGTTTACACCCAGAATGCTGAGCTCGGCATCGTTTACCTGCTTGCCGCCGAACGAAAAAACATGTTCGACCGGCTTTCCCGCCGCGGGATCTCTTACCACCGTATCTGTCCGCTGCCGCATCAGATCATTATCTCCTGCGAACACCCGCTTCTGGAACTCGGCCGGCCGGTCACCCGGGAGGATCTCTATCCCTACGGGATGCTCCGCTACGGCCGCGGCATGGTATTTGGCAGCGAAAATGCCGATTCCATCTGGTACAATTCCTTCCTCGATCTCAACCGCATCGGCCGGACTGTCTATGTCTATGACCGCGCCACCATGCACAACCTTCTGACCGCTACCGACTTTTTCACGCTTGGCACGAGCCCGGCCATCTATCAGGAAAGTCTGCACAAAATCGTTTCGATCCCCTTTACCGAGTCCTCCGTCAACCAGGAAGCCATTGTTGAAATGGGTTACATCCATCTTGACGGCACGCCCTATACAGAAGTCTGCTCCCGCTTTATCGAGCTGCTGAATGAGGCTTACGCCCCAGGCGGTTCCCGGGAGCCCATCCATAACGGTTAACAAATCCCCCGGGCAGGAATCTCTGCCCGGGGGATTTGTTACGTTTTTACAATATGTGGTTTTGTTCTCTATATACCGCTAACATCTGATCTACAATTTTTGTTACATGAGCGGCAGTATACAATGTGCTGGGGCATTTCGACTTACCCAACAGATCGTCCACCACCAATTGAATCATCGGCTGCTGCACATGGTCATATTTTTGTACTTGAACGATTTTAGTTTCCCCACCTACAGTCACAGCAAAGGGTTCATTGTCAAAAACAGAAAATGAAATCATCCCTTTGTCCCCAACGATTTCGGTCCGTTCCTCATTTCGAAATCCAGAAAAGCACCAAGTCGCGCTCCCCTGCGGACCCGAATCAAATTGAAAACAGGCGGAAACAATGTCCTCCACATCGTACAGTCCCGCCTGATTCGATGCTATCGTGAATACATTTTGAAAATTGCCTATTAAATATTCCAAAATGTCCACGCAATGAACTGACATATCCAAGAATTTCCCACCGCCGGCTTCTTTTCTTAACCGCCAAGGCAGGGTATCCCTACAATATTCCTCCACTTCTGGAACCCATTGGCAGAATACATTGACAAAACGGACGTTTCCGATGATCCCATCCTCCAAAATTGCTTTGATTTTCTGAAATTTATCCATTGCCCTGCGGTAAAAAGCTGTGTATCCCTTTACCTCAGCCTTTTCGAATTCTCGTATAATTTCCAAGCACTCGGAATAAGTATTGGCCAACGGTTTCTCAATATAGGCCGCTTTTCCGGCTTTTGCACACTGAACTGCATATTCCTTATGAAATCGCGGTGGAGTCGCTACATATACCGCATCAATATTGGGATCTGCCAGCAATTCATCCGCCGTACGATAAACGACTTTTACCGGATGCTTTTCTGCATACGCTAAAGATTCGGCATAGTCCGCACTGGTAACGGCATATAAACTGGAGCCCCGCGCTTTATAGAAAGCGGGGCCGCTCTTTTTTTGCGCAACCGCTCCGCATCCAATCATTCCCCATCTGATTTGATCCTTCATACTTCCTCCCGCTAAAAATGACTTCTCTAAGGCGTACTTTTACGAAAAACAATATCGGCGCTGATAATCGTCTTCTTGGGTACCTTGCGCCCCTCAAGCGCATCGCGCAATATTCTGGCCGCAGTGGCGCCTACCGCTTCCTGATTATTGTTGACAGAGGTCAACATGGGCAAAGAAAGCTCAGCATATTTAGAATTATTACACCCAATTACCGCTATATCATCCGGAATCTTCTTTCCGATCCTGGACAGCTCATTCATGATCGTCACTGCTGTTATATCCTCTCCGCAGATAATTGCATTGGTATCCGGCATAAGTTCCAGTATTTTGTGACAAGCCCTCTTGCATTCTTCAATATTATGATCTGTCTTTACGATTAGTTTCCGATCGGATAAGGACAGACTCTCGATTGCTTTGAGATAGCCTTTCTTTTTTTCCAAAATACTGTTTGTGGTGTCGTCCATGACAAATGCAATTTTATCCCGCTTCTTTTCATATAGCAGCGTTACGCATTTTTCTACCGCCGAACATTCGTCCGTTATAATACTGTACACGTTGTCCAATTCTATATAGCCGTTTGTGATTACAATAGAAATGTTCGGCATGTACTGTTGGATTAATTTTTCCACTGTGTGGCTCTGGAAAACAGACCCAACCAAAATGATTCCATCCACTTTTCGCTCGGCCATCATATTAAAATAATGCTCCTGCCGCTTTGGATCCTTTCCTGTGCTGCACAAAATACATCCATATCCCCAACGAGTAAGCTCCTGCTCAATGGTATAGGCGGTATTCGCGTGATGTTCGCTGCGAATATCCGGCGTAATAATCCCAACCATCTTTAAGGTGGTGCTGTTGACAAGCCCTCTGGCAATTACACTTGGAACATAATTGCTTCTATCAAGCACCTGTTGAACCTTTTCTCTCGTCTTAGGCTTAATTCCAGGGTGATTGTTAATCACCCTGGACACCGTAGAAATAGAAACATTCGCTTCACGCGCAATATCGTAAATTGTCATCTAGATCACTCTTTTGTTAATATTTGTGTCGTATTTAACCGGCATTAAAAAGGGCGAGGCGAAACGGTTCCCTTAACGGGAAAATCACAGCGCTTCAAAATCCTTTCGGGATTTTGCGAGATCGACGTATACTCGCTTTCAACACATTTTATTATAAAAAAATCTTCCATATTGGCAACATGATTCAATATTTATCAAGTCTTTTCCTCTTGGTATTTTGAAATGCCCATCATTTCCACCATTAGATCTGCTATAAATTATAACACCAATTAAAAACATATAAAATATTTAGTGAAATATGGTTAGGTCAGACACCGCATTGCGCACCGCAGTTTGAACGCAGCGCGCAACGCGGCGTCTAAATCTTTCAATACCAGATTTCTTGCCCTTTGATCAGCCCTCGCTGCCAGCTCGCCAATTGCCAATCAGCTCAGTTGTCCGCAGCGCCCGATCATATACCCGCAGTTTCTTGATCTTCTTTCCGATCACTGCCGTTTCACCGCCACGCGCACTTTCCAAATAAGGACTGAAGCGCCCCCATCCAAACTGACGCGCATCTCCGCCGTCATTAAACCTTCCATCGCTTACAAATGAAATGACATTGGGGCCGCCATCAACAACGACGCCAATATGGTGCGGCCCTGCTTGCGCAAGGATATGATCGTCACTGGACCACGTATTTTCAGTCATATCGTCCCGCAGTACGATCGTTACCCCTCCCCGCTCATTTGTGAAAATACAAGTACCCCTGCCATCCGTCGTCCGGTTGTCAAACAACATCTCACCACTACCAGTATTCTCCACCCAAAAATCAATGGTAAATCCCTGACGCGTTCTTTGGCTGCGATAATCTGAATACTTTTCATTCAACCGTGCAAAATCCGGAAGAATTGGGGCTTTCAGAACCTCATCACCTGAAGATTCTAAAATTAAGCCACGCTTCGTGACCTCGCAAACATTAAATTGATTCCACATATCCTCAAGGAACGTTTTATCGATATGATGAATACGAGCAATATCCTTGTTCGTTTCCGTCAAGTAGTACTCCCCATCGTCTTCCAAAAGGTCAGGATAAGAAATCCGTACAATTGGATCGTCCGTATATAAAACAATTTCCGGCTGAGACCACTCCAACTCAATTTTACCCTCATGCTCAACTTCGCGACCGGCAAGAAGCCAGACCGGATTGCGGTCCTCAAAGGAATAATGACTGTTTTTTCCAATCCTATCCAAAAATCCCGCCCCACCGTGGTTATGGAACCAATATAGATATCTTCCGTCCGAAGTCTTCCATGCAAAATTTGCCGCACGCGGACATTTCACACGTTTGCCATCTGCATAAGACATCCAAACAGGCTCGGTCCAAGTATAACCGCCGTCATCGCTATACGATATCGCGGGCCAGCCGTCAATGGTTCTATAGACACAATGAATTCGGCCATTGGAAGTGGAAAGGAAACTATGCTCTTCCGCGATAGGCGCGGCCCCATCGGGTGCCCGAAGACCTATATCGCCATCCGGCAGCGTCTCCCACACAATTTTATCGGCATCGCGCTCTGTCATGATGTTGGACGATTTGAACAAAACGCCCTCGCTGCGTGAAAAGAGCCCTTCCCCAAAGCTGCCGACCTTCGTGAATGGAACAAACGCGGTGTCTCCCATGACCAGCGGAATCGCGGAATTCATGCCAAAGAGGATCTTTCCCCCCGTCGGATTTTCCCTGTCAATCGCAAACTGGCGCATCGGTATCGCATAACGTTTGACCGACCAGGTCCTACCGTTATCGTCGCTGTAACGGTAGCAAAATTCCCCCAATGAATCGACACGGCGGCACATTCCGGAATCATATGGCGGATTGTCGCCGGGAATCTCCCTGACATCTATATTATTATAAATATAAAAAGCATAAATTCTTCCGAACGCAGTTTTCAGCAGAACCGCTTTTGATCCTTCCGGACCGTCCGCAGGCTCTATATCAATGGGTTCTTCCCAAGTTTTTCCCTGATCTGTCGAACGGCGAATGGTGGTCCGTTGGCTGTTATCGGCTTCCTGTCCATCGCCGATACTTAAGGAGCATACCCATGAACCGTCATTCGCTTTAATAATAAAAGGTTCATCAACATAATGGTTTCCGGCATGAATTACCTTGCCATTTTCCAGCATCCTCCAGTCAGCCAGAACCGGAGTTGGTTCGGTCTCAAAAGAAGCTAAGAAACCATCCATGAATACCTTGTGCGGCCTGTTTCCATCTCTAATTTGGGGCACTTCATTAACATTTTTATACTGGGCCATTTCCATTCCTCCTTGAATAATACATATAATAAGTTATTTCTGTTTTATGCAGCACCATAAACCAGATTCGGCAGCCACAACACCATATCCGGGAAGAAAATCATAAGTGCTATGACCACAAATATCATGCCAAAAAACGGCATTGATTCCTTTACATATTCTTCCACCGGACATTTCAGGATATCGCACACCGAAAACATCGCCGTTCCTACCGGAGGAGTCATTGCGCCAATGATGACCGTCAGTTCGAAAATCAATCCAAAATGGACCGGGTCAACCCCCATATTCATGACAATCGGCAGCATGATCGGGGTAAAAAGCATCGTGTTCACCGTGCTTTCCATGAACATGCCCATGATGAACAGGAACAGTGTCAGAACAATCATCATCAGGTATTTGCTTTCTGTCAATTTCGTTAACGCCGTCGCAAGGATCTGCGGAAGTCCGCTGTAGGTAGACGCATAGCCAAATATAGCCGCAACAGCCGTGATAAATAAAACCACGGAACAATCTTTCATGGCATCCTTCATAACCTTAACCAGGGACTCCCGGGTAAGTTCTTTATAAATGAACTTGCCAACAAACAGAGCATAAACAACCGCAAACGCACCAGCTTCCGATGCGGTAAACACACCAAAACGAATTCCAACGATCAGCAGAACCGGAAACAACATCGCCCAAATGCATTCCCACAGGCTTGCGCCGATTTCTTTAAGCGGAGGCATTTTCTCGCTTTCTCTCGCATAATTCCGTTTTCTGGCAATCAAATACGACGGAATCAAAAGGGCAATTGTCATCAAAATGCCCGGCACGATCCCACCGACAAACAGGCGGCCGATGGAAACGTTGCCTATTGCCCCGAAAATGATCAGCCCAACGCTGGGAGGAATCGTAGCCGTGATCGTGGAACTAAGCGCAACCACTGCGGCGGAATAGCCTTTGGAATATCCTCTCTTCAGCATGGATGGGCCTAAAATTCGCGCTTCCATCGTAGCGTCCGCCACCGCAGAGCCGGATATACCACCCATGACAGCGCTGAGCAGACAGCTCACACAGGCCAGACCGCCAAACAGATGGCCAATACACTTCATTGAAAATTTGACAAGTCTGTCTGTGATGCCGGACGCATTCATCAAACTCCCGCATAGAATAAAAAATGGTATCGCCAGCATGGTAAACCCCTGTGTAGTCGATACCATGCGCTGAACAGCAATGGAAATTGTAAGATCCGGGACCATAATGTAATAGCTTAAGGAGGCGATACCAATGGCATAAACCAATGGCATTTTGATAATCAACAAAGCTAAAAACAGGATGACTACAACCCACATCATTTACCCTGCGCCTCCCTTTCTTGTTCCGTATCCACATCTGTATCAAGGATCTCTTGCTGACCTCGAATTTTTCGGATAATTCGGAAGATAGTGGTCAACAGCATCGCATAGCCGAAAATAGCAACGCTGATGGTAATCCAAGAATAACTGATCGGCAGCACGTTCAATCGACGCTCATAATTTTGGATTGCCAAAACAACGGCATAAGTGCTGATATATCCTAAAAATACAGCGGTCAAGATCAGACTGATATAGTCACAGACTATCTGGATCTTTTTAGGAAATCGATTATAAAAAATGTCCACCGATACATGTCCATTTCTGCGCCAAGTGGCCGATGCCGCAGCAAAAGTAAACCAGGTAAAAAGCAGCTGAGCAACCTCAACCGACCATGGATTTGGCCGCCCAACGGCACGTGCAACCGCTGACAAAAAGACCAGAATTACCATGATACTTAATAAAACCATGCTGAATCGATCTTCAAACGTTTTCCATAAATCTATCAATTTACGCAAATGAACTCCTCCTATATCCAATCTAAATTGAGGGCATCAGGAAAAGTGTTCGGAAAGTCCGGAACTCCCAGTCAAATGAGGATCTCTAGCAAAGGCGGCAGGAGGAGTCTGTTCTCAACAGAGGCTTTGCTTTCTTGTTCAGCTAACGAATAAAGAAATCTTACTTTCCCATCTGGCCTTGGTAGCGGCCTTGCCATCCACCTGTCTCACGAATACACAAAAATAGATCCCATCGCAATCATCGCTATATCGCCCGACTGCCAAAAATCCAGATTTATAACAGCATCTCATGCAGGATTCATTGTTGGACAATCTGAACGATAACGACATAAACAAAACGGCGAGATTCCCGCTGCGGATACTACAGCGGGAATCTCACCGCCCGCAAAGGCTACGCCGGGCTAACCCCCGCTTTGCCTTTCATATCCACGGTCTATTTCGGTATTCAGCCGTTTTTCAAGAATTCATCAATCTCTTTCTTCACTTCAGTAAATTCCGGGAAGTCTTTATACATCTTATCAATTGCAGATTTGAATTCGGCAGTATCCACATCGGTTATTTTCATACCAGCAGCTTCCATTTCTTTTTCCATATTGGCGGTTTCATTCCTAGCAATTTCCGAAGCATAATCTCCAGCTTCCTGAGAAGCTTCCAGCATAACCTTTTGATACTCCTGAGGCAATGCATTGAACCACTGATCGCCCACAATCAGTGCCGTAAAAAGCTGGATATGTCCGGTACGGCTCATGTATTCCGCAACTTCCTGCAAACGCGCTGCATAGATTCCCGGTGTCTGCCCTTCGGCGCCATCCACTACCTTGGTTTCCATAGCATTATAAATGTCATTCCAGGGCAGCCCCGTGGGTTTCGCGCCAAGCGCTTCAATCATTTTGTTATAGAGAGGAGTGCCTGGGGAACGGATTCGCAGACCGGACAGATCTGCAACTTTTGTAACTTCTTTATTGGTGATAAAGTTTCTGGAACCTTGCCACCAGTTAAAGGTGAGAATTTTGTAGCCTTCTTTTTTATTCAGATCATCATACATTTTTTGCGCAATATCAGAGGAAATTACTTTTTTGCCGTCCTCATAACTTTCGTAGATGTATGGCGCATTTAAAATAGCCAATTCCGGAACAGAACCAGAGAAGCGGGAAGCATCACTGATACATCCAACATTGGAGCCGGTTTTAATCTGTTCGAGCAGATCAGGTGTATCACCCAATTGATTGGAATGGTAAACCTCGACTTGTACTCCCCCATTGGTTCCCGCCTCTACAATTTCTTTATATTTATATAAACCTATTGTAACGGGATCTTTATCACCTTGAACATATCCCAATTTGATGGTATAAACTTTATCCGGCTTTTCCGCGCTTTCCACTGAATCTCCAGAGGCTTTTGGAGATTCGGCCTGAGCCTGAGGAGCTGCACTTTGGTTTCCGCCGCCACATGCGCTAGTTGTAAACAGTAAAATTGCCGCTAATAAGAATCCTCCCAGTTTTTTCATTGCCTTCTTTTTCATTTCTTCTGCTCCTTTTAATTTAGTAGTAGTTATTAAAGCCCCTCTCCAAGGGCAAAAATCACATTTTAAGAAGGGTAATGTTTTGAAAACGCTTTCTAATTGATTTAATTAAAACTATATCATATGGATTTATTTTTGTCAATATATCATATTAATAATTTACTTTTAATTATATTATTATATTAATTATCCATATAAATTTCGAAGCGCTTTCAATTTTTCCGAAATATTCTTCACTTCACTGGCAAAATCAGGGGTTAATTGGAAAAACAGAAGCCCCGGACAGGAATTCCTGTCCGGGGCTTCTGTTACATTTTGGGAGATTGCCGACCGGTGTGATCAATGGTATACGGCGCGGGGTATATAAGTTCTCCAACCGTGACAAAATGGTAACCCCGTGTCGTGAGCTGGTCGAGTGTTTGTGCCAGCGCGGCGGGGGGGTTTGCCTTGCCTGCGGGCCAAAGCATGATATCCCCCGGGGCGGCCCGGCCGCATACCTTTTCCACCATCTCTTCCACTGGCGGTGTCTTCCAGTCAACCGAATCGTTGGACCATTGAATAGCCTCCCAGCCAAGGGCACGCGCAGTCGAGATCACCATATCGTTATATGCACCGGACGGAGCCCGGAAGAGATGCAGCTTCTGTCCGGTCGTTTCCTCAATGATCCGTTTTGAATCGTCAAGCTCCTTTACGATCTCCTCCCGGCCAAGCTTCGTCATATCGGGATGGGTATTGGAATGGCTTCCAAGCTCATGCCCGGCCGCGGACAGTTTTTTGGCCGCTTCCGGATATTTTTTGCACCAGTCGCCCACCAGGAAAAAGGTCGCCTTGATTTTGCGTTCGTCAAGTAACCCGATCAGCTTGTCGATGTCGCTGTCGTCCCAGGCACAGTTGATCCCGAGCGCCGCGACTTTTTCCTCGGTATCCACTGAATAAACCGGCAATTCCCGTTCCGCGGCGGAGGTGTGCATCGCACGGCCCGCCACACCGAACAGCAGCAGAACCCCCAGCAGAATGCACCCCACCGCCGGAAGGACTGCCCTTCGCGAATATACCCTGTACATACGATCACCTCATGGTATCTATATGCGCGGATGCTCCCATTCAGACGGCCACAACAAAAGAAGGATGCACAGCGTGCATCCTTCTTTTGTTCTCTTTTAGACGAGCGACGCAATATAATTACCCGCCTCGAACGCCGCGACCGCACCGTCCCCGGCCGCCGTCACGATCTGACGCAGGGATTTTGTACGGGTATCGCCCGCCGCAAAGACGCCAGGCAGATTGGTACGGGTGTCTTCATTTGCAACGATATAGCCGGTTTTATCGAGTGTGATCTGGCCGGCAAACACCTCGTTATCCGGTACCAAACCGACCGCTACAAACACGCCGTCGGCAGCAATTCTCCGTTCTTCCCCGGTATTTACATCCTTCACCGTGATTGCACCGACCTTTTTCCCATCCTCCTCGGGCAGGATCTCCAGTGGTACCGCACTGAGCACCAGTTCGATATTTTCCCGCTTATAAAGGCTATCGGAAAGCACCTTGGAAGCACGGAACGCATCCCGCCGGTGGATCAGGTAAACCTTCTCACAGACGTTTGAAAGGTAGAGCGCGTCCTCCACGGCGGTGTTGCCGCCGCCGATCACGACGGTAATTTTTCCTTTATAGAAGCCGCCGTCACAGGTTGCGCAATAAGAAACGCCGCGCCCCGCATATTCTTCCTCCCCGGGGATTTCAAGTTTGCGGCGTTTCGCACCGTTGGCAATAATGACCGCTTTGGCAGTGTAATGTTTGCCCGATTGGGTATCGACCGATTTTTCCATCCCGGCCAGTTCCACCGCGTTTACTCCATCGAATTCGATCTTGGCGCCGTGTTCGACCGCCTGGTTATAGAGGTTCATCCCAAGCTCCGCACCGCTGATCTTACCCACAGCCGGATAATTCTCCACCTCGGGAGTATTGGCCATCTGCCCGCCATATACATATTCCTCGAGCACCAATGAACGGTAGCCCGCGCGCTGGACATAGATCGCCGCGGTGAGTCCTGCCGGACCCGCGCCGATGATAATCACGTCATAAGCAGCCATAATCACGTCTCCCAACTATACAAAAACAGTCTTTTTCTTATTTTACCCCATTCAATCAGAATATGCAACAGTTTTTCCCGATCATTCCCCGTCGCATTCGCCAAATCTGCCCTATGATTTTTGTTGCGCTTTTGATATAATACATCTGTTAATTGATCTTTGGAGGCGTTACGCATGTTCGGAATCGAAAAAGAACCCGTCCTGAAAATCGGCGTGGTTGGGCTTGGGCTGATCGGCGGCTCGATGGCAAAGGCGTTCAAACGCTGCACCCCTCATATTGTTTATGGATGCGATAAGGACGCAGCCGTGTTGAATGACGCGACCGGCTGCAATGCGATCGACCATATGGTCAAGGACTTTGATTTTTCCATGTGCGATCTTGTCTTTATCGCACTCTATCCGCAGCAGACGGTCGACTTTGTAAAAAAGCACATCGGAACCTTCCGTCCCGGCAGTATCCTGATGGATCTGTGCGGCATCAAAGGATATGTCGTCAAAAGCCTCGCCAGTCTTTGCGCCGAACATCAAATTACCTATATCGGCGGCCATCCGATGGCCGGAAAGGAATGTTGGGGATTCTGCGGCGCGGACGCGCAGCTTTTTCGCGGCGCGAGCATGATCGTTACGCCGGACGGCGATACGCCCGAGGAAGCGCTTGATCTGCTCACCGGGCTATTTGCAGATATCGGCTTTGGAACAATCAACCGCACCACCCCCGAAGCGCACGACGCGATGATCGCTTTTACCTCACAGTTGGCGCATGTGGTTTCAAGCGCCTATATCAAAAGCCCGCGCGCGCAGCGGCACGACGGCTTTTCCGCAGGCAGCTACAAGGATCTGACCCGCGTCGCGAAGCTCAATCCCCAGATGTGGACCGAGCTCTTCCTTGAAAACAGCGGTGCGCTGCTCGAGGAGATTGACACGCTCATCACACACATCCACGAATACCGTGACGCGATTGCCGAAGGCGATTCCGAACGGCTTTACAAACTGCTCGACCATGGCAGAAGGATCAAGGAGGCGCTCGACCATGAAAACGATTGATGTTAAAACCGGCAGACCGTATCAAATCCATATCGGGCATGGGCTGCTTTCCCGGTTTCCGGAGCTCTTCGCAGAGGTTTACGGGCAGCGCCGTCCAAAGCTCGCGGTCATCACCGACGACCGCGTGAACGGCCTTGGACATCCTGGCGAAGCCCTGGGGCCTGTTCCAGCGCTCGAAGCGGGACTTCAGGCGGCGGGTTACGAAACCTGCAAGTTCATATTCCCGAATGGCGAACCATCCAAAAATCTGGATACGGTGCGGCAGGTTTACCGCTTTCTTTCCGAAAACGGCATCACCCGCACAGATGTGGTCATCGCGGTCGGCGGAGGCGTGGTCGGCGACCTCGCGGGATTCGCGGCAGCCTCCTGGCTGCGCGGGATCGATTTTGTCCAGGTGCCCACCACCCTGCTCGCAATGGTCGATTCCTCGGTCGGCGGCAAAACCGGCGTGGATATCCCCGAAGGCAAAAATCTCGTCGGCGCTTTCTGGCAGCCGGCGCTTGTCGTCTGCGACACCGCCATGCTTTCCTTTTTGCCTGAAGAGATCTTTTCAGACGGCATGGCCGAAGTTGTCAAATACGGAGCCATCCTCGACGGGGATCTTTTCGCGCTGCTTGAACACGGCGAAATTGACAAGCGGATTGCGGAGATCGTCGCGCGCTGCGTCGCACTCAAACGCGATGTCGTTGAGAGCGACGAACGGGACAAGGGCCTGCGTCAGATTTTAAATTTCGGCCACACTTTCGGCCACGCCATTGAAAAGGAATCCCACTTTACCATCACTCACGGACAGGGCGTGGCCATCGGCATGGTTCTGATCGCCCAAGTTTGCGAGAAAGCCGGGATCACCCCGCCGGGAACTGCGGACAAACTCGCCCGGTGCTGCAAAATTTACGGGCTCCCGACCGCCAACCCCTACCCGGTTGAAACGCTTTGCGGGCACGCGCGCGGCGACAAAAAACGCGCCGGAAACAAAATCACGCTGATCACCCTTGACCGGATCGGCAAAGCGGCGCTGCACCCGGTACCGGTGGAAAAGCTCGAAGCCTTCATGCGGGGTGATCTCCATGGCTGATTTTTGCGTCTATCCCGGGGCGCTTCATGGGCAGCTGCCCGCGCCGCCCTCCAAATCGGCGGCGCACCGCGCGCTCATCTGCGCCGCGCTCGCTGACGGAAACAGCGTTGTCGCGCCGCTCGCCAGCTCGGAAGACATGGCAGCGACCACCGGCGTACTGCGTTCAATGGGGACAGAGATTGACTTCACAGCGGATGGCAGCGCAAAGATCACGAGCGGATGCCGGCCCCAGGACAAAATGGTTCTGCTTGACTGCCGCGAAAGCGGCTCAACCCTGCGTTTTCTGCTGCCGGTCGCCTGCGCGCTCGGTCTCACTGCCACGATCGCAGGACGCGGGCGCCTGCCCGAACGGCCGCTCGGCCCGCTGATGCGCGCGCTCAAAGCGCACGGCATCTCCTTTTCCGGCGAAAAGATGCCATTTATTGTGCGCGGGCGCCTCACCCCGGGACGTTATGAACTTCCCGGGGATGTCAGCAGCCAGTTTGTGAGCGGCCTGCTCTTCGCGCTGCCGCTGCTTGACGAAGCAAGTGAGATCGTCCTCACCTCCCCGCTCCAGTCCGCCGGCTATGTGGACATGACCCTTGCGGCGCTCGGCACGTCCGGGATCACGGTTGAACCCACCGAAAACGGTTGGAAAATCCCCGGCGGGCAGCATTACCGTCCCGGAGACCGGGCAGTCGAGGCCGACTGGTCGAACGCGGCCTTCTGGCTCTGCGCGGGTGCGGCCGGCGGCGAGGTGCGGCTCACCGGGCTTTCTAGCGTTTCCACACAGGGCGACCGCGCCATCGTGGAAATTCTCAAACGGTTCGGCGCGGACATTTCCGCCGATGCCCACGCGATCCAGTGCAAGGCCGCAAAGCTGCGCGGCATCCGGATCGACGCGGGCCCGATCCCGGATCTTATCCCGGTCCTCGCGGTGACCGCCGCCTTCGCCGAAGGGGAAACCGAAATTTATAACGCCGCGCGTCTGCGGATCAAGGAAAGCGACCGGCTTACGTCAGTCACCGCGCTGCTGCGTGGGCTTGGCGGGACGGTTGAGGAATTCCCCGACCGGCTTGTCATCCACGGCGGAAAACTTCACGGCGGAATCGTGGACGGCATGAACGATCATCGTATTGTCATGAGCGCGGCAGTGGCGGCGCTCGGCTGCGAAGCGCCGGTCATCATTCGAGACGCGGGCGCAATTGCGAAATCCTATCCGGACTTCTTTGACGACTTTCAAAAATTGGGAGGTGGATGCGATGTCGTCCAGTTGGGGGAAAAACTTTAAAATTTCGGTCTTCGGCGAGAGCCACGGCCGTTCGATTGGTGTGGTGCTTGACGGGGTTCCCGCCGGGCTTACGCTCGACATGGAGGAGCTGAACGCTTTCATGCAGCGCCGCGCGCCGGGCAAAAACAAAGCGAGCACCCCGCGTAAGGAGCTCGATTCGCCGCAGATCCAGTCCGGCTTTTATAAGGGGGTGACGACCGGCACGCCGCTGTGTGCCGTCATCTTAAACGGCGACCAGCATTCCGCCGATTATACGCAGTTCGCCTCGGTCGCACGGCCGGGACACGCCGACTACACCGGTTTTCTGCGCTACGCCGGATATAACGACGTGCGCGGCGGCGGGCATTTCTCGGGCAGGCTGACCGCGCCGCTCTGTTTCGCGGGCGGCGTGGCCAAGCAGCTGCTTGCGCGCGAGGGAATCCTGGTGGGCGCGCACGCCTGCCGCATCGCCGGAATTGACGACCGGCGGTTCGATCCCGTTTCGCTCGGCAAAGAAACGCTCCTTTGCGCCGCGTCCCGCAGTTTTCCCACCCTCGACGAAGCCGCCGGGAACCGGATGGCCCAAGCGATTGAAGAAGCGCGCCTGGCGCAGGACTCGGTGGGCGGCGTTGTCGAATGCGGGGTGACCGGCCTTTCGGCCGGGATCGGCTCGCCGATGTTCGACGGGCTTGAAAACACGGTCGCCTCAATCGTATTCGGCATCCCGGCGGTCAAGGGGCTCGAATTCGGCGCGGGCTTTGCCGCAAGCGACCTGCGCGGTTCCGAAAACAACGATCCATTCGCCTTGAAAAATGGAAAAATCGCCGCCGAAACGAACAACGCGGGCGGCATCCTGGGCGGTATCTCGACCGGCATGCCGGTCATCCTGCGCGTTGCCTTCAAACCGACTCCTTCGATCTCTCAGGAACAGCAGACGGTGGATTTTCGCGCGCATACCCAGGGCAATGTCAGCATCCATGGACGGCACGACCCGTGCGTCGTGGTGCGGGCGGTGCCGGTGGTTGAAGCGGCGGTCGCAATCGCTGTTGCGGAAGCACTTCTGGATGCAAGGGGATACGAAGGACTGCGGGCAACAACGCACCAGAATTAAGCAATTTGCATAAACTATCGCATAAGCTATTGACAAATCGAATTCTTACGCTTATAATACATTCTAAACCGGAGACGGAGAGATAAAACCGCAGGCGCACGCACAGAGAGCCGGGGATGCTGAGAACCCGGACGGAACGCGGGGCGGACAAATGGACTCCCGAGGGCGCGATGAAAGGCCGCAGGCCAAGTATCCCGCGACGTATGCTCACGTTACAGGGCAAGGGGCGTGTTGGCGCTCTGATGAGGTGGATGTCTTTGACATCAATCAAGGTGGTACCGCAGGTTTTGCACCTGTCCTTGTATGAGGACAGGTGTTTTTTGTTGTTGATCCGGAAAACGAACAAAAAAGCCCCGGCACGGTATCATCCCAACATAAATTTTTAGAATTTATGTAAAAGGAGCAAATGAACATGAAAAAGATTTTTGCAGCAATTTTGGCTTTCGCGATGACCGTATCCTTCGCCGCATGCGGCGCAAATGAACAGACGCAGTCCTCCGCGGCGGCTTCGCAGGCGGGCTCCGCCGCTTCTTCCGCATCTGACACCTTCCAGATCGGCCTCGTGCAGATCATGGAGCACACCTCCTTAAACCAGATCCGTGAATCGTTTGAAGCGGAAATGCAAGCGCTCGGCTACGGCCCCGACAAGGTGGCGCTTGACTACCAGAACGCGCAGGGCGACCAGTCGAACCTCAACTCGATCTGCCAGAAGTTTGCCGGAGACGGCAAGGACATGATTGTTGCGATCGCAACCCCTTCGGCGCTCTCCGCCGCGGCCGCCGCGCCGAAGATCCCGCTCGTCTTTTCCGCTGTGACCGATCCGGTCGCCGCCAAGCTCGTCCAGAACCCCGAAGCGCCGGAGGGCATCATCACCGGCACCTCGGACGCGATCCCGATCGACCAGGTATTCGCGCTGATGAAACAGCTCACCCCCAACGTCAAGACGGTCGGCATGATCTATAATCTGGGCGAAATCAACTCGGTGACGGTCATAGACGAAGCCAAGGCCTACTGCGACGCGAACGGCCTTTCCTATGTTGAAGCTACCGTCGCGAACACCGGCGAGGTCCAGCAGGCGGCGCAGTCGCTTGTCGGCAAGTGCGACGCCTTCTACACCCCAATCGACAACACCGTCGCGACCGCGATGTCGGTCTACGCGGACGTGGCGCGGCAGGCGAAGCTCCCGATCTACACCGGCGCCGATTCGATGGTTATCGACGGCGGCTTCGCAACCATCGGCGTCGATTACGTCCAGCTCGGCAAGCAGACCGCCCAGATGGCGGTCAAGGTGCTCGAAGGCACTCCGGTTTCCGAAGTGCCGGTTGAGACACTGACAAACTTCTCCACCACCATCAACACATCCACCGCCGAGGCGATCGGCGTCACCATCCCGTCGGATCTTCTTGCAAACGCAAACGTTGTGGAATAATCCCGCCGGCATAACCCGAAAATTTTTGGAAAGAGTGATCGTATGAGCATGCTCGCACTGCAGGGTGCAATCGAACTGGGACTCATCTACGCGCTGGTCGCGCTGGGGCTGTTCGTTTCCTACCGGGTACTCGATATCCCGGATCTCACAGTGGACGGCAGTTTCACCCTCGGCGCCGCGGTCTGCGCTGTGCTGACCATGAAAGGGCACCCCTATCTGGGGCTGCTGTTCGCGGTTGCGGCCGGATGGATCGCCGGGATGGTCACCGCCTTTTTGCAGACCAAGATGCGCGTCTCCCCCATTCTGGCGGGCATTCTCTCGATGACCGCGCTCTATTCCATCAACCTGTGTGTGATGGGCGGCGCGCCGACCATCGCGCTGCTGGGCATGCCGGGGATTTTCACCCTTTCGCAGGCGGCCTATTATAAAGCGGCAGTGCTGCTCGGTACCGTCATCGTGGTCTGCGCCTTTTTGATCGTCTTTTTCCGCACATCCACCGGGCTTTGTATCCGCGCCACCGGCGACAACGCCGATATGGTGCGTTCCTCCTCAATCAACACCGACCGGATGAAGTTCATCGGCCTGGGGCTGGCAAACGCGCTGGTCGGGCTTTCCGGAGCGCTGATTGCCCAATACCAGAGCTTTGCCGATACCAGCACCGGTGTGGGCATGGTGGTCATCGGGCTTGCGTCGCTCATCGTGGGCGAAGTGGTTTTTGGCCGTCTAAACGTCTGGCGCAACATTCTTGCCGTCGTACTCGGCGCGGTGCTCTACCGCGTGATCATCGCGTTCGTGCTCGCGCGCGGCATGAACCCGCTCTTTCTCAAACTCATCTCCGCCGTGCTGGTCACCGTGGCGATCTGCTATCCAGCCGTAATCGAGCAGTTCAAACTTCGTAAACTGATGAAGGAGGCCGCCAAAAATGCTTGAACTGAAAAACGTCAGCAAGACCTTCTTCCCCGGTACCGTAAATGAACGCCGCGCGCTGATCGATCTGAACCTCACGCTCGCGGATGGGGATTTTGTCACGATCATCGGCGGCAACGGCGCTGGAAAATCCACCCTGTTCAACGCGATTGCCGGCGCGTTTCTGATCGACGCGGGCAACATCTGGCTCGATGGGGAAAACATTACCTTTCAGCGCGATTACCGGCGCGCCAGGCACATCGGGCGGCTGTTCCAGGACCCGCTGGGGGGTACGGCGCCGAACATGACCATTGAGGAGAACCTTGCGATGGCTTATCTGCGCGGCACCAGGCGCGGCTTCTCCTTCGGCGTGAGCAAAAAAGACCGGGCGTTTTTCCGCGACCGGCTCGCAGAGCTGGATCTGGGGCTGGAGGACCGGCTTGACACCAAAATGGGACTCCTCTCCGGCGGGCAGCGGCAGGCGGTCACGCTGATGATGGCCACCATCGTCACCCCAAAACTTTTGCTGCTCGATGAGCACACCGCCGCGCTCGACCCCGCGACCGCCGAAAAGGTCTCACTTCTCACGCAGGAGATCGTCCGCAAGGATAAGATCACCACCATGATGATCACCCACAACATGCACCAGTCGCTCTCCTGCGGCAGCCGCACCATCATGATGGACGAAGGCAGGATCATCCTGGATATCAGCGGACCGGAACGCAGCGGCATGACAGTTCCGAAGCTGCTGACACTTTTTAAGAAGCAGAGCAGCAAGGAATTTGATAACGACCGCATGATGCTTGGATAAAAATAAAAGCCGCTCCCGGCGAAACCGGGGACGGCTTTTATTTTTAGGATTTTACAGCCCTTCGACCGCCTTCTCGAACCGCGGAAGCAGTCCGATCCGATCCGGCCCGAGATGCACCTGAAACTGGTAGATGTCATGTCCCGGGAAATGATTCGCCTCGATCAGCATCGGGCCTTTTTCGGAAACCGCCACGTCCCAGCCGATGTACCCGAGCTCCGGGATGCGCATCGCGGCTTCCTTCACGAGCGCGACCGACTCCTGATAAAACGGAATCTGGCAGCCTGCAAGTTCCACTCCGGTCATCGGGTGGGTATGGTAGGCCTTGCCGTCCTTATCCGCGCCCGGCGTGGAAATCTTTCCGGTGTCCATATCCACAATCACGGCCATGCCGCCCGAATTGAGGTTGTCGACCTTCTTGCCGTTGCCGATGCGCATGCTCGAAAAGACCAGATGCACCGTATCATGGTTTTTGATGGTCACCAGCCGCAGCGTATTGACCGACAGCGGATAAATTTTGCTGATATCCGGGTGCTGGACGATAAAGTCCTCCGCCAGATATTGTTTGCCCGCCATCAGCATGTCATAAAGCCCGACAATCTGGCTCTTGTCCGAAATTTCAATGAACTCCACCCCGCGCCCGCAGGTTCCGTCGAGCGGCTTTGCAACAAACTTCGGATGCTTTTCACAGAACGCTTCAAATTCTCCGTGAGTGGTTTCCCGCAGATCAATCCAGCTGCGGCCGGTCAGCCCGTCAAACCGCTTGAGGAATTCGATCTTATCCTCCAGAAGATGCCAATTCTCCTGCGGGTTTAAGAGCCGGACGAACCGGTTATTCTGGCCGCGGGTGATATAGGTTCTGCGCTGGGCAGCGTTCAAAAGGTAAAACTCGAACACCAGATAATCCATATAGCCCGCCTGGTATTTGAATCCGCAGGCTGCGATATCCGCAAGGATCATGAGCGTATTTTTACCGGTTCGCGCATGTACGGTCTTTGCAGTTTTGAACATTGCGCCGTAATCCATCCCGGCGATGCGGCTGAGCACATATTTGAGATTGGGCATAGCCTTCTCCATCCATTCTTTTGATTTGCGCGGCATTTCCCACGCCTTGTCCGCTTTGTCCATTATATCTGATCATCCGACAATTTTCAACAAGCGCTTTTTCCCTGTGCAATAAAACGCCGCCTATGCCGCACTTATTGAGTACAATCCATTCCTATGAAAGTATGAGGTCAATTATGAAAAAAATCTTAACCGCTTTGATCCTTTCCGCCCTGCTGCTTACGGCAGCGGCTTGTTCCACGGGAGCCCCGCCCGCTGAACCCGTCTCCACCGCCGCTTCTTCCGAGCCGGATCTGGAATCCTCCAGTTCCATCATTGAGGCCGCCGAACAGCTCGTCCCGGACGATGCAATTGATTATAAAGGCGCAGTCGTTTCGGTGGAAACCCAAGACGGCGGCAAAACCGGCTCTCTCACCATGCAGGATGATTCCGGCGAGGAATATATTTTTCATTTTAATGAGAGCACGATCATCGGCATCGACCTTTCCGCAGTCCAGCCCGGGGATCTGCTCAACATCCGGCACAGCCCGGCCGCCACATTCAGCATCCCGCCCCAGAGCGCCGCTTATGAAATTCTCTCCGCCGGCCAGGCTCAGGATATCCCCCTTGCAAGCGAACCGATCCATGTCGCTGACGCTGCGGTCTACCGCGGCGTGGTGGACGACTTTGCCGTGGATGACAATGGGCACACCGCCCTGATCCTGCGGCAGGTGCCCGGCACTGATTTCGGCTACCCGGTCCTGCAGGCCGTTCTGGACGAAAATACACGGTACAGCTTTGACACCGCCGGTATGGGCAACGGCTCATATCTGGAAATTTTCTACGGCGGCCAGCCGGACGCTTCCGGAACTGTCACCGCCATCGCGGTCAATGACATGGGACCTGTGGATCTTGTGGTCTATAACGGTATCCTCGTCGAAGCAAACACCGAAGAAAACTACCTGCTGCTTGACCCGGTTGACGAAAACGGCATGCAGTACCGGTTTAATTTCAACGATTCCACCCAGTTTTATCTGGATTTCAACGCACTTGCACCCGGCGACAAGCTCAATGTCCTGCATGATGCGGCTTCTACCCGCAGCATCCCGCCCCAGAGTTTCGCGCGTGAGGTGCGTCCAATGGCCGCGCTTGAAAATGCTCCCGCACCCATCCCTGCGGCCAATCCCACTTCATCCGCCCTTTCCTGAAAACCCACAGAAAAAGCCCGCAGCCAATTGGCCGCGGGCTTTTTCGTTTTTGCACAGGCCCTTCAAAATTTTTAGGGAAACATTTCACTGTTTTTCTTCAAGTTCCTGGATTCGCTTCTCCAGACCCTCTATTTTTCGCGACTGTTCTGTATAAAGCTCGGTAGCGACGGCCAGCACAACCGCCAGAAAAGCGGCGGCACGATAAATGTGCTGCGGGTCCAGCAGATATCCCGCGAAGAAGAAGGTAAACAGAAAGACAAGGATCAGCCAGATGGTAAGCGTCGATAAAAAACGTTTCATAGGAACCTCCTGCCATGTGGATTTCCCAAAGAAAATCCATTTTTTTCATATTATCATATTCTCTCCCCACCCACAAGATACAGAAAAAACTGGGCAGACCGGTCTTTGGGCCCCGCCTACCGCAAAGGCAAACTGCCTGGAATGGGTTGGAGCCGGATTGACTTTGCAGAAGCTGAATGGTATAATTTTTAGGTTAACGGAATCCTATCTGTATTATCGGAGGTTGTACATAGATGAAAAAAATCCTGTCGCTTCTGCTCGCCGCCGCATTGGTTGCCGCTTCCTTTTCCGCCTGTAAGCGGGAAACCGAACCGGCCGAACCGCCTTCCTCCTCTTCCGAGCCGGAGCCGGTCTACGTCTATCAGGACGGAGAATATTCCGTCTCCTATGCGGTGCCCGCCATCGACCGCACGCTCGACTACCTGACCATTTCGGTGAAGGACGATGAAATCACTATTGAGGAATACGGCATGAAAGAGGATCCGGGCCCGGCTTCCCAGACAGGCGATTCTTCCGCATCCGGTGAAGCGGTTTCCACGCCTGCCTCCTCCGCCTCCTCCGCCTCCTCCAGTGCGGAATCCACAGCCAGCGCTTCGGCGGATTCCTCCTCCCAAGCGCTCACCACCGCCGAGGCAGAAGCCCTCGAAGCCGCACAGCTGATCCTTGAGGAATATAACGGCGTGCGCGGGAATCTCGATAAAATGGAACCCATCAAAGACCAGGAGGAGCACACCTACCGGTTTATCCGCATGATGCGAACCGCGCTCGAATCCGCCGAAGCGGGCGATCAGAAATCGGTCACGCTGGGCAAATATGCGGATGGCACCTATAAATCCACCATGCCTGACTTCAATTCGGACGGCTGGAAGGAATATGTTGAACTGACTGTCAAAGACGGCCTCATCGATACGATCACCTACGACGCCATCGGTAAGGACGACCCGGCATCCCGCATCACCACCGACACGTCTCTCAATTCCGGCAACCAGGGCCCGTCCTATTACTATCCGCAGATCGTCACCAACTTCATCGAAGCGGGCGACGACCTGACGAAGGTCATGTCCCCCACCAACGGCGCTTCCGCCACCAAATCGTTCAGCAAACTGATGAACCCGCTGCTCGCAAACATGATCTCCGGAGGGGAAAAGGAGATCATTGCCCCACGGTATGTGAACGGCACCTACCGCGCACAGTTCACCGACTTCGATGAAAATGGCTGGAAGGATTACGTGGTGATCCGCATCGATAGCGACAAGGTCACCATCAAGGAATTCGATGCGATCAGCAAGGCTGATGAGACCAAGCTGAAATCGCAGGATACCGAGCTGGCTGCCAAGCAGAAGGAAAAGACCGGCATGACTCCGGAAAAGGCATTCGACGCGCTCGAAAAGAACTGGAACGGCGCGGATAACGACGTCACCAAAGTGGAGAATGTCGCAGGCGCAACCGTCTCCTCCAATAACTTCAAGCTCCTGGTCGGCCAGATTCTGGCGACCGCCGCGCTCGAAGGCGACAACGAAGCCACGCTGGAGGTTGAACGGATCGCCTCCACACCGGCAAAATAAACATAAACCAAAAAGCCCCCGGCCGTGGCCGGGGGCTTTTTGAACATTCTTCTTACATTTCAAATGCGTCATGGATGGCGCTGAGCGCTTTCTCGCTGTCGTCGAGCGAAACCAGCACCGAGATCTTGATTTCACTGGTCGAGATCATCTGAATGTTGACATGCGCCTCCGCAAGCGCCTCAAACATCTTGCTCGCAACGCCGGGATTCGACTGCATGCCCGCGCCGACAATTGAAACCTTCGAGATGTTGTCATCGCAGAGGATTCCCTTGCCATTCACCTGTTTGTTGATCTCCTCCATCAGTTCCATCGCGGCCTGCTTATGGGAACGGGAGATGGTAAAGCTGATATCCTTGGTGTTGTCGCGGCCGATCGACTGCAGGATGATATCGACATTGATCTTCTTTGCGGCAAGCTGGGAGAATATTTTAAACGCAATACCCGGCTGATCGGGAACACCGACGATCGAAATACGGGCAACATCGTTATCTCTTGCGACGCCTCTGACAAGCATTTTTTCCATTTTGACAACCTCCTTAATCTTGGTGCCGGGATTCTGGGTGTAACTCGAAAGAACCTCAAGGTTCACGTTGTATTTCTTCGCCATCTCGACCGAACGGTTGTGCAGGACGCCCGCGCCGAGCGTCGCGAGCTCGAGCATCTCGTCGTATGTAATCTCGTCGATCTTCCTTGCATTCTTGACAAGGCGCGGGTCGGCGGTGTAAACGCCGTCCACATCGGTGTAGATCTGGCACAGATCGGCATGCAGCACAGCGGCCAGCGCGACCGCGCTCGTATCCGAACCGCCGCGGCCCAAAGTGGTCAGGTCGTCATAGCGGTTGATCCCCTGGAAGCCCGCCACAATCACGATGTTGCGCTTGGAAAGCTCGTTGTCGATACGTTCCTTGTTGATCCGGCGGATACGCGCCGCGCCATGGGTCGAGTCGGTCAGCATGCCCGCCTGCCAGCCGGTCAGCGAAATCACCGGAAATCCAAGTTTTTCGATCGCCATCGCGAGCAGTGACATCGAAATCTGCTCACCGGTGGTGAGCAGGACATCCATCTCTCGCTTTGATGCGTTCGGATTGATCTCCTGGGCCTTTGCAATCAGGTCGTCGGTGGTATCGCCCTGCGCGGAAACCACAACCACCACATTGTTGCCCTGCTGGTAAGTATCCGTAACGATCCGCGCCACGTTAAAGACGCGCTCCGCATTCTTTACGGACGATCCCCCGAACTTCTGTACCACTAAGTTCATTGCTATTCCTCCAAATGTAGATTCAAAAATCCTGTTATACCCGCTCAATCACGGTGCCCAAATTGTCTATAGACAGTGTATGCACCTGCCAGCCGCCGAGTCCCAGCGACGGAAGCCGCCGCGCGACGCAGTCGCCGAAATCCGAGAGCTTCGCGTCGACGATCGCCATCAGCGTCGGACCCGCGCCGCTCAGATAAACCGCATAGGCGCCCAGATCGTAGCAGGCTTCCATCACCGGTTCAAAGCCCGGGATGAGCCCCATTCGGTACGGCTGGTGCAGCCGGTCATCGGCTGCGATGCGCAGATTCTGGTAATTGCCGCTGTAGAGCGACACCGACATCAGTGCCGCGCGCGACAGGTTGAAAACGCCGTCCCTGCGGTCAATCCGGTCGGGCAGCACCGCGCGCGCCTTCGAAGTCTTGAGCTCGAAATCCGGGATGACCGCCACAAAATGCAGTTCCCCCCTGATCTCCTGCTTGACATAATGGACCCGCCCGGCTTCAAACACCGCCGTGACCAGCCCGCCGCAGAGCGCCGGGGTGGAATTGTCCGGGTGCCCTTCGATGCCGGCCGCAATGTTGATGAGTTCCGCATCTGAAACGGGGTTGCCCATCAGTTTGTTCGCGCCCTTGAGCCCACCGATTACGCAGGCCGAGGAGCTTCCAAGCCCGCGCGCGAACGGGATGTTGTTGATCTGCCCGATCTTGAGTCCGCGAAACGGCACTCCGCACAATTCATAGAGGTGCTTCGCGGTCGAATAGACAAGATTGGTTTCGTCGGCCGGGACCGGGGCCCGGTCGAGCGATTCGATCACAACGCCGTCGTATTCCTCCATCGTGATGTAGTTGTAAAGATCGACCGCAAGGCCGATTGAGTCAAAGCCCGGCCCGATATTCGCGGAAGTCGCCGGGATGCGTATCTTCACCGTCAATAGTCCAGCACCCGGATCTTTCCGAGGACCTCCACGCCCATCCCGGTGAGCTTTTCGACCGCCGCGTCAATCGTGCGCTCCGGCAGCGGTCGTTCGGTCACAAAGGCAAACTCGTCGGCTGGCTGTCCCGGGCGGGAAAGCACCTGCACCTCGCCGAGCAGCTTCCTCGCCACCTCCAGCACCTTGACCTCGTCCGAACGGCAGCGCAGATAGACCCGGGTCACATTGTCCGCGCGGTCCGCGACATTGCCGCCCTCCGACGGATTCCACCGCAGCGAAGGGCTGGTATCGGTCGCTTTGACGCATTCGATGATATCGCCCACAACGGCTGAAGCGGTCGGGAGCTTGCCCGCGCCCTTGCCGTAGAACACAACGTCGCCGGTCGCGTCGCCGCGCACGAGGATGCCGTTGAATACGTCGTCCACCGTGCCGAGCTGGCTCTCATGATGGATGAAGGCCGGCGCGACCATCGCGGTGATCTTTCCGCCGTCGCCGGCGCGTTTGCAGCGCCCGATCAGCTTGATGACCGAGCCGAAATCCTGCGCATACGCGACGTCCTCGAGCGTGATTTTGGTGATGCCTTCGGTGTAGACGTCCTTTGGGAAAACATGCTCGCCGAACGACAGCGACGCCAGGATGCAGATTTTGCGGCAGGCGTCGTGGCCCTCCACGTCAGCGGCCGGGTTGCGTTCGGCGTAGCCAAGCTTCTGTGCCAGCGCGAGCGCCTCGTCGAACGCCATATTTTCACGGATCATTTTGGTTAAGATAAAGTTGGTCGTGCCGTTTAAGATGCCCGCGATCTCATCGATCTGGTTCGCCGCCAGGCACATATGCAGCGGCCTTATGATCGGGATGCCGCCGCCGACGCTCGCTTCAAACAGATAGTTGCAGTGGTGCTCCCGCGCAACCGCGAGCAGCTCGGCGCCTCTCTGCGCGACCAGTTCCTTATTGGAGGTCACAACGCTTTTGCCGCGTTCAAGGCAGGCCTTGGTGAAACCGTAGGACGGCTCAATACCGCCGATCACCTCGGCGACGACCTTGACCGAATCATCGTCCAGGATCTTGTTAAAATCCTTTGTGAAGCGGTCCGCGAACGGGCTGTCGGGAAAATCCCGCACATCCAGTATGTATTTGAGATCCAGCTCCTGGCCCGCTTTTTTCTGCAGGCTTTCGCGGTTTTTGAAGAAAACCTCCACCACGCCCGAGCCAACCGTGCCATATCCCAGTACGGCAATATTGATCATGTTGCTACCTCCCTGACGGGGACCGTCTTATATCCCCGTGATTTTCTTTCTCAAATGGTCTTTGCTTCGACAATCCCGTCGAGGTTTCCCAGCATCTCCAGGATTTCCAAACGTGAACAGCTCGCGTTGCCGATACGCGCAGAAATCGAAACGATCGCCACGCCGTCAACCGGGATGTTCTGGTTGACCGTGATGATATTCGCGCCCGCCTTATAGAGTTCGGTCAGGGTGGAGGAAAGCACGCCCGGCCGGTCCTCCAGCGTGAGTGAGAAGGTCACAAGGCTCTCACTCATCCGCTCATCATAAAGATAGACGGAATCCTTATACTTATAAAAAGCGCTGCGCGAGATGCCCGCCAGCTTTGCCGCCTGGGAAGAGCTTTTTGCTTTACCTTGCGCAAGCAGCATCTTCGCCTCGACAACCTTCAGGAAAACCTCCGGCAGCACCTGGGCGCTCACCAGGAGGAAATTGGGCTTTTCGCTCATTTCCGTCCACCTCTCACATACTTTTGTATCGCAGCCAAATACACTATACCATACCGTTTTGTGAAAGTAAAGGGGCAGTTTGTTTATTAATTGTAAGAAATTCCAGAAGGTCTTGTTTAATATATACAACGGTTTTTCCATTCTGCATAGCTTCCTGCCAATGTTTTGTACTGTTTGGCACGTGGTTATATCGGCCGGTGTTTTCAGCATAATATGCTAGAAACGGGAGGTGAGGCGGTGCAGGAACAGGAAAAACGCCAGACTTTATTTTACATCCTCTATTATGCCGCGATCGGCGGCACGCTTTTCTTTTTCTTCAAATATGTCTGTATCTGGATGCTGCCGTTTTTCCTCGGCACCGGCATCGCGGCGCTGATGCGTCCGCTCACCCTTTCCTTTGCAAAGCGCGCCCATATTGGCGAAAAAACCGCCTGCGTGCTGATCCTGCTTTTTTTCTATCTGACGGTGGCGGGCGCGGCTGGACTGTTTCTCACCATTGTGCTCGCCCAGCTTTATGAGCTGCTTTTGCGCCTGCCGGATCTCTACGCACAGAACATCGCACCGGTGCTCGACCGGCTGAGCGGCTGGTTTTACGGTCTAGCCGGCCGTTTCTATCCGGACACCGGGCAAAGCCTTGAAAGCCTTTCGGATGCGATCGCCGCCGCCACACAGCAGGCTGCGGTCGACGGTTCGGCCCACCTGGTCAGCTGGGCCGCGGGAATCGCCGCAAAGCTGCCCCTCCTGCTCATCGCGGCAGTTTTCACCGTCGTCATCTCGATTTTAACCGCATCGAATTACCGCATGGTCGCGCGTTTTTTGCGAAACCTCATCCCCAAGCGGCTTGCGCCGCGCGTATGCGGGCTGCAGCGCTTCGCACGCGAGACCATCTGGCAGTTTGTGCGCGCCTACATCATCATCATGGCGGTCACTTTCTGTGAACTCGGCTTCGGGCTGTGGCTGCTCGGCTTTGAATATGTCCTGCCGGTCGCGGCGGCCATCACCCTGCTCGACATCCTGCCGCTCATCGGCAGCGGTACAATCCTAGTGCCCTGGGGACTCGTGCTGATCGCGGGCGGAGATCCGCCCGGGGGGATTGGGCTGCTCCTGCTGTTCGCGGTCATCGAGGTCATTCGCAACATCATCGAACCGCGCATCGTGGGCGACCAGATTGGCCTGCATCCCATTGCAACGATCACGTCCATGTACGCCGGGCTGCAGATCGCGGGGTTCGTCGGGCTGTTCGCCGCCCCCGTTCTGGTTCTTTTCGCCCGCTATCTATACGAAAACGGCACGGAAGAAGCGCTCTGACAGGCGCTTTCCCGTGCCATTTTTTTAACCAAGCAGCATCTCTACCGCTTCCGGCAGCTGGTCCGCGGCCGTGATACGAACATCCGCGTCCCGCACCTCATCCGGATAGAGCCCGTAAAGACAGCCGATCACCGGCACCGCGTTATTTCGGGCGGCTTCGACGTCGTAAACGCGGTCCCCGACCATCACCACTTTTGCAGGTGCAAATTTCTCGATGACCCGCCGCAATAAATCGGATTTATCACAGCCGAGCACAACATGCTGGACAAAATCGAAGTACTGGGTCAGCCCCAGGCTGTCGAGCACCTGATAGACATAATGGGATTCCCCGTTCGAACAGAGCGCGACTTTATAACCGCGTGTACGCAGTTTTGCAAGGCTCTCCGGAATGCCCGGATACGGGCGTCCCCGCCGGACAAAATCCTGCACATGGCGGCCAACCGCACGGGAGTATTCGAGGTATTCCTCCATGGGGCGGTCGGGCATCACAATTGCGCGGGCATTCTCAATCGTGCAGCCAATCAACAGCTTGAGCCGTTCATCCGAAAGCATGGGCAGCCCCCGCTCGCAGAGCGCCGCCTTATAAGATGGGATCAAGAACAGATCCGATTCACTGAGTGTCCCATCCAGGTCGAAAGCCACAACTTTTTCCATGTTTTCTCCTCCCAAGCCTCCAAAGTGTTCCTCATAGAGTATATCATACAAAAACTCGGAATCATATTGTGCAATTCTGAAAAAATCTCTTTGTTTTTCCCGGGAATAATGGTATACTTAATATGGATTTTGCCAAAAATACAGAACGTTTGTCGAAAGGAAGAAGTAGAATGGCTGATACAGCGTTTTTCAAGACAACGACATTCGGCGGATTCGACAAAAAGTCGGTCCTGACTTACATAGATTCCCTCAATGAAGGATTCCACAAAACCGAGCAGCAATACCAGGAAAAACTGAACGCTTTCGCGCAGGCACAGGAATCACAGATCGCCCACATCAAGAACCTGGAGGCGCAGCTCGCCGACCAGAACGGCAAGCTTGAAGCAGTCGCGCTCCAGCTTGAAGAGGAACGCCGCCAGGCCGCCGCCGCGCAGGAGATGCTCAAAACCCTGCAAACCCAGAACGAAGAGCTGCAGGAAGAGCTGAACGCCTCCGAACGCGAGGTGAAAATCCAGACCGAGCGCAGCCGCCAGCTGCAGTTCAAAGCCGAAAGCCTCGACTACAAGAGCAAAAAATACGACGAGCTCTCGAACCAGATCGGTGATACCATCATCGAAGCCAAGCGCGACGCGGAGCGGATTGTTGCTGAAGCGAATGCCCAAGCCAAACAGTCCGTGGACCAGGCCAATGCGCAGGCCAAACAAATCACCGATCAGGCCAAGGATTATATGAAGAATTTCTATGCGGAACTCGCAAGCTTCAATGGCGACGCGGGCAGACTGCGCAAATCGATCGAAGAGATCCTTTTCGTCCTCAATGACCGTGTCGATGTGATGCAGGAAGTGATCAGGCAGATCGAGGACCGGTTCAACCCGCAGGAAGGCGGGCTCAGCTATATCGAGGAACCCGGCCAGCCGTTTGCCGAACCGGACGACGAGGCGGGACATTTGGGAGGGGTAACGCGTGAAGACCTATCGGATTGATGCCTCCGACCTGAAGCGTATGGCCAAGGAACTGCGCGCGGGCGACCGCGTGCTGCTCAGCGGGACGATCTATACCGCCCGCGATGCGGCGCATAAACGGATCATGGCCGCGCTCAAGGACGGCGGCCCGCTTCCCTTCCCTATCGAAGGCTCCACCATTTACTTCGTAGGCCCGACCCCCGCGCCCGAAGGCATGGCGATCGGCTCCTGCGGGCCGACCACCTCAAGCCGGATGGACCCTTTTACCCCCGCGCTTATGGATCTCGGGCTTGCCGCCACAATCGGCAAAGGAGACCGTTCGCAGGCGGTTTACGATGCGATCGTCCGAAACAGAGGTGTCTATTTCTGTTCGATCGGCGGCGCGGGCGCGCTCGCCGCGCACTGTATCAAACGGTGCGAGGTCCTCGCCTATGAGGATCTTGGCTGCGAATCGGTCAAACAGCTGCTTCTTGCGGAGCTGCCGCTGATCGTCGCCGCCGACTGTACCGGCCAAAACCTTTTTGAAACCGGCAGGGCGCAATATCACATCGCGTAACCATAAAACGGAGAACTCCCCGGCGAAAAAACGCCGGGGAGTTTTTGCACCCTTTTAAAAGCCCTGCAGCAGCCTGAGCAGATACCATGCCGGCGAAAAAAAGCGCAGTATACCAAGCCCAGCCGGAAGCAGTTCCGGGCTTATAATCGAACCGGAACAGAATATTCCCGCCAGCAGCCAGACCGGCATCAGCGCGGCAACCGCACCGGAAAACCGCCGCAATGCCGCCGCAAGCATACGGAAAGCAACGCCCAGTAGGGCAAGCGCCACCAACAGCGCGGCGCGTCCGGCGGGCTGATATCCGCCCGGCAGCAGCCGGCTGATGCAGACATCCGTCAAAACCAGCACCGCCAGATTGAGCAGCACATCGGCCAATGCCGGCGCCAGGGCGCCGGAAAGCCGCCGGCCGGAAAGGGCCGAAAGCTGCTGCAAGGCGCGTTTTCGCTCATCCCCCGCAAGCAGTCCGGACAGCACCGCGCAACCCAGAAAAGCCGTGGTAAGCACCGCGTAGAGCAGCAGGGAGACACTTTGCTCCGCGAGCGCCTGCACCGATGCCTTCCCGACTGTTTGCACCGTAATGGTCATCGGGGTGGCTTCGCCGCGCAGCCCTGCAAGTATCCCTTCCACATCGGCTGAACCGAGCCCCGCCTGCATCAGGTAATCCCGCACATCCTGCGGCAGTCTCGCCTCGGCGTAGGCGGAAAGCACCACCTCATCCAGCAGCGGACGCATATAGGAGCCGTCGGTTGTGAGCGCGGTGACCGGGTTCTCCCCGTCGGAAATCCGATATCCGCAGTGCAGCTTTCCGGCCAGCAGATCCTTTTCAAGCGCCTCCTCGCTGTCGAACAGCAAAAAACGGCAGCTGGCGTTCTTCTGTAAGATTTCCGCCGTATCCCGCCCGCTCTGCGACTCGGCAAACAACCCAACTGTCAAGCCGGATGGCTGTCTGTCCGGCAGTAACACCGCAAACCCAAGTGCCAGCACGAGAAAACAGGCCGCCGTCGCCGCAAAGGAAGCCGAGCGCAGCCGCGACCAGATCTGTAAACGCAGGAGCGTCCCGAAATACCGCATCAGGCCACCCCCTTATGCCGCCAGCAAAACCACGCCAGCAAAAGCATGGCCGCCGCCATGGCCCCCGCCGCCAAAACGGAGCCGCTGGAAAGCGGCTCCCCCAGGACTGCCCCGGCAAGCGCGATCGCCCGCCCCGCGGGCAGGAATCCCGCAATTCCGGTAAAGGCGGCGGGCATCAGCGCGAGGGGCAAAAAGCCGCCGGCACAAAGCCCCATACCGGTGGAAAGCAAAATCGATGCGGCCGCGCAGGCGGAAAAACTTTCGGTCAACAGGCAAATGGCCAGTGTCCAACCGCTCACGAGCAGCAGAAACAGCAAAAAGGCCGCGAGTTTTTCCATCGTAAAGCCGAAACGGTGGCAGGCGGGTAGAAAGAGCAGCAGTCCCAGAGCCGCCGTAAATACCGCGATATGCGCGAAGGCGGACACAAAGAGCACCATGCCGTCTGCGCGCGCCCGCACAGCAAACCGTTTCAGACCGCGCACCGCAGGCATATAGAGGAACCCATAGGCCAAAAACAAGAGTGCGCAAAGCGACGCCGCATAATAAAGCGGCAGCGAAAGCGTGCCGGTCGCGGAAAGGCGCTCCTGCGCGACAAGTTCCAGCCGCGAAAGGAATTCTTTAAGGAAGGTGAGGTTCACATCCATAAGCAACAGCTCGTAATCCTTCCGCGGCATACCCTCTCCATAGTTCACCGCTTCCTGAACCGTGTACACCCCAAGCTGCGCGGTTGTCAGCGCCGAAGCGCCAGCCTGGGCGAGCTCCCGCACCCACATTGCTTCAAGCGGCGTGGAGATATCCACCTCCAGAACCGGGCTGAGGTTCTCACCGGTCAGCACGCTGTCAAGAAAGCCGTCCGGTATGGTCAGCACCGCGTTATAATGCTGGCGGTCCAGTTCCTCCGGCGAGGCAAACGACACCTGAAACAGATCGGACAAGCTTTCCATTGACGCAAACGAACGCAGCAGCGTCCTGCTCATCGGGTTCTGGTCCAGGTTCACGATCGCAACCTCAGCTTTGGGGACGCTTTTTTCCGGCACGGCGGCAAACACCGCCCCCAGAAGGCCCAGGCAGACTGCAAAAACGCAGAGCAAGCACAGCAGCCTGCGGCCGCTGTGCTTGCATGCGATGTAAAATGCAGTTGCAAATAGCTTCATGAAGTATGTATCCCCTGCCGTTTATGCGCCCATCAGAAAGGGCATGAGGGAACCGAAGAACTGCTGCGCTCCCGCTTCCATCTTCTGCATTTCAGTTTGCAGTTCCTGTTCGGACATCTTGAACAGCTCTTTGGTTTCCCTGGAAATCACATAGGGTGAATCGATCGGCGCGCTGTCCGCGTCGAGCTTGAAGTAAAGGCTCATCGTCTGCCCTTCGGTTGTGAGCGAACCGCCGATCTTTGGATAGGTGAATACCACCTTGCCGTCCGTCTCGGAAACAGAGCCTTCCGCCACCAGGTCAACCGCAATTTCCTCGGCACCGACAGCCGTGGGCGCCGAAATGTCCATATTGACCCCGAAGTTGGCGGCCCCTTCCCGATCAAATCGGAAAGACTCGGACAGATTGAGTGTAAGGATATTCTCCGCCTGCACATCAAAAGCCACTCTAAGGTCATAGGCGCCATCAGCATACTGATCGTCCAGCGCCATCTTTATGTCGACGACTTCACCCTCTCCGGCGCCAGTTATTTTACAGGCCACAGTGAGTTTTTCGGTCATATCCTCAGCAAGCGCATAGTTCAGGGAGATTCCTTCAAAGGTGACGGTATTCACCGTGACCGGTTTGACGACCGCCAGCACCGACTGAATGATGTTCTTTTTGCCCACTTTTACCACTGCTTCAGTCTCCAGCGGCGGCATTTCCTGCTCCAGGACGCCAATGATCTGATCGTTCATAAAAGCTTCGTAACTCATCCCGGTGTCGATCAGCATCGGCTCGAAAGCAGCGCGATATATTCCCGCGAACGGCGAATCAAAATAGAGATACTTCACAACATCGATCACCGCGCCTTTGACATCCTCTCCCGGAATGATGATCTTATAGCACTTGAGGCCCTCCTCTTTAGGCGCTTTCTCAAAGGTGGCGTTGTCCAGCGCGCCGCCCATCAGCCGGTACAGGTCTTCAGCCATCTGTTTCTGGTTGGCCACGCTCATCGCGTCCATCGAGTTCAGCTGGCTGTTGATCTCTTCCTGCATCATGTTGAGCGTCTGTTCATCCATCCCGCTCGTCGCATAAAGCGGGCTCTGCTGGAAATCCTGCGCAAAGGTCGCGGGATTAAACGAGAACACCGTATCAGAAAAGCTGGGGATTCCACCAGCGACCAGTTCCGGAGAACCATACAGATAAAGCCCAATCAGATCCGCTCCATCCATATGTACCGCGCCATCCAGTTCAAAAACCTTGCTGTCCGGATCGTTGACATAGCTCCCCTTCAGGCCGAAGCCCTTGAGTATTTTGGAAATGATGGCGTTTTCCGCAGTGCTGACGCCCATGTCAACCTGATCGACAGCAAGGTTAAAGTTGGTTTTCGCCGGGGCAGATTCGGCCAGACCGGTCAGGTATTTCATACCGGGCAGTTCCTGTGCCAGCCGGTCCTTCTGCGCGGCTACCGCGGCGTTGGTCGAGGTAAACGCCTTGGAAACCGCGTCCCGCGGTTTCATAAACATCCCACCCAGCGTTGCCGCCAACAGGGCCACCGCCGCCACCAGCACAACGCACAGGATTCCAATAATCAGCATGGCCGGGGATTTTTTCTTGACCGGCGGCTCAGGCGCGGTGTAAAGGCTTGCCGGGTCTGGCATCTCCGCCGTCTGATAAGGCATTTCCTGCTGTTCTTCGCCAGCTGGTTCATCCTGCCGCACTTCGGCCTCCGGTGCGTCCTGCGTCTCTTTCTTCTCGGCAGGCTCAGCTACCGCGGTCGCGGCGTCCTGCTGTCCCGAGAGGGTCTGCTGGCCTTCCAGTTCCTCTCCGGGAATTTTGTTTTCATCCATTCTCTGGTACCTCCTAATCGGTTGGGTTCATTTTCTATGAAAAGCTTTATGCGCGGGAAAGCAATGTGATAACCTGCGCGGTCCGCGCGGAAAGGTCCCCTTCCAATTTCTGAGGGGCCAGGGTCTGATGATCCTTCAGAAGAATCACTGAATCGGCGGACGCGGCAATCTGATGCGGGTCGTGCGAGGAGAAAAGAAGCCCCGCGCCCTCGGATTTGAGCCGGCAGAGCAATTGGACGATCTCTTCCCGGCTTGCAAGGTCGAGGCCATTAAACGGCTCATCCATGAGAAGGTAAGCCGGGCGACGGACCAATGCACAGGCAATCTCGGCGCGCTTTTTGAGCCCGCCGGAAAGCTTCCGCACCGTGCGGCGTGCATAGGGCGAAAGCCCCAGCTGCGTTTCCAGCGCGTTTTGAGAGAATACTTCCCGCGCGGGACGCCCTGCCGCCGCATACCAAAGCAGCAGGTTGTCCCGCACGCTCAGGTCGGTCAGCAGCGAAAGCTCCTGCGGAACGTAACCAATCGTTCCGTCACAGGATACCTTCCCCGCGTCCGGCTTTTGCAGGCCCGCTGCGATGGTGAGCAACGTGGTCTTGCCAGCGGCATTAGCCCCGGCAAGGCAGACCGCCTGTCCACGTTCACAGGTGAGCGAAGCGCCCTCCAGTACCGCCGTCCTGCCATAACGTTTCACAAGGCCCGCCGCTGTCAGCACATCATCCCCACCTTCCAATAAACAATATGAGTATAGCATAACGCACCGCCGCATGACAATCCCATTTCCGCTTGCAAAACATGGTATCAGGGCCGCGGCAGGATTGCCGCGGCCCTGGGTAAATATATCCCGTTTTTTCGGGAAGGCCTCTCCGCGCCTGCGCAGGCAGCGCCGCCCTCTGCTTTGAAGGGGCAAACGGCGCCGCAAATGCGCGGGGGCGTTTATTTATGACCGTCAAACAGCAGAACGCAATTCTTCCCCTGCTTTTTGGCCGCATAGAGCGCGGTATCAGCGCTGTGGTAGAGCGAATGGAAATCCCGCCCATCCTGCGGGAACAGGGACACCCCGATGCTGCAGGAAATCCGATCCTGGCAGTCCTGCCCATTCAAAACTCTGTTGAAAATTCCAAGGGTCTTATCCGCACGGCCGAACACGAACTCCCGCGATGGGATTCCTTTGAGGAAAACCAAAAACTCATCTCCCCCAATCCGCCCGATCACATCCGAAACGCGGAACAGCTTCTTCATTTCACCCGCAATAGCCGACAGTACCGCGTCACCGAAAAGATGGCCTCTGGAATCATTGATCTGCTTAAAATTGTCCACATCAATAATCAGCAAGGCACAGGCCTCTTCCGGCTGCGAAGTCTCCAGCACGGATTCCACCAGCTTCTGGGCCGTCCCGCGGTTATAGAGTCCGGTGAGCGCGTCCTTTTCCGCCTTATCGAGCAGATTCAGCATCAGCCGCTTTTCCGAATCGATATCCACAATTACGCCGACCGATTTAATCGGCTTTCCCGCGCCGTCGAACTGCACGCTCGCGCGGATACGGCACCAGATATACCGCCCTTCGGAATTTGCGATGCGCAGTTCCGTTTCCGTATACGGCGCCCCCCGCCGCGCATCCTCCACAAGCCGCAATGCCCCCTCCTGATCATCCGGATGGATGGGCGCATTCTTTAACGCGGTTTCCATACTCTGGGCGGGAAACACCGGATAGCCAAATTTCTTTTCCCAGTTTTGAGAAACCATGAGCGAATTCTCTGCAATATCCCATTCAAAAATGATATCCGTAGTCTGATCCATGATGATCTGATGCCGTTCCAGGCTTAAACGAAGCTCCTCCTGGACCTTCTTGGTATTGGTGATATCAATTACGATGCAGTAATAGGTATCCGGTTCCGCCGCGTCTTTCGACTTGACCAGCTGCCCTTTGTCAAGCACCCACATGGCATGCCCATCTTTGCAGTCCACCCGGTATTCGATTTCCTTCGTATTGCTGTACTGAAGCTGGCGCTGCGCTTCCCGCAGGGCGTTTTCCCGGTCGTCCGGATGGATCATCAGCCAAAAACTGTCCTGGAAGAGATCTTTGATTTCTGCCCTGCTGTAACCAAACATCGAAAGAAAGCCGTCGCTAACCTGCAGAAGCGTGAGCGGCTCAGCAGCAGTACAGCGGAACACCCCGCCGGGAATATTGTCCGTCAACGCGCGTAGATCCTCGTTGCGCGCCCGCAATTCGGCAGACTGTCTCTCCAGTTTCCTGCGCAAAGCCCGGTTTTTCAAAGGTTCCATAGCGGCGTTCCCTTTCGTATACAATCAGGCCGGATTTTCTTCCAGCCATATATATATGAATTATAGCACATTTCGGCTCCCTTTGAAAGGGCCCCCGAAAAAGATTCCTCATTGCCATGCTATTACGGCATGCACCTTCCACAACTGCCGCAGCCGCCTGCGCGCGGCAGGTCCGAATCTCCGAAAACCTGGCCGGCAAGCCGTTTTCCGGTCGGCGTGGCGGCCAGCCCGCCTTCGGCGGTTTCCTTGAGCGCGGGCTCCATCGCGTCTCCCACCCGCTTCATGGCGCCGATCACTTCATCGGCCGGTATTGCGCTGCCGATACCCGCCAGCGCCAACTCTGCCGCAGCCAACGCGTTCGCCACACCGGCGGCATTGCGCTTGATGCAGGGAATTTCCACCAGTCCCGCCACCGGGTCACACACCAGGCCAAGCACATTTTTCAGCGCAATGGCCACCGCGTCGGAAACCTGCTGCGGCACGCCGCCCGCAAGCTCAACCAAGGCGGCTGCTGCCATCGCGGAAGCGGAACCGCATTCTGCCTGGCATCCCCCCTGCGCGCCGGCAAGCGACGCTTTGTTTGCGATCACCATACCGACCGCCGACGCAGTAAACAGCGCCATCACGCAGTCGCGTTTGGGCAGGCTGCGCGCCTCTTTGAGCGAAAGGATCGCTGCGGGCAGAATCCCACAGGACCCAGCGGTCGGCGCGGCCACGATCCTTCCCATCGCGGCGTTCAGTTCGGAAACAGCCAGCGCCTTGGTCAACGCGCTGCCAAACAGCCCGCCGCAAAGCGTTTTTTCCGCCTCCACAGCCCTTTGCATCTTATGGGCGCTCCCACCGGTCAGTCCGCTGGCCGAGCGGAGTCCCGGCGCACAACCTTCCCGAACCGATGCGGCCATCACATCGAGGTGGTTTTCCATCTGGGAAAAAACTGCTTCCTCGGTGCTTTCCAGCTCCTTTGCCTGCTGCGCAAGTACAAGCCGTGAAAGTTTTTCCCCGCTTTCCTGTGCCGCGCTCACAAGCCCTGCGATCGAATCATAATGTATATCCATTTCTTTCTCCTTTGTCAAATCGGCTGCAGCATGGTGGAACCGATGACGTTTGGCAGCTGCCGGATACAGGCGTTCAGCTCCTTGCCCACCTGCCCATCCACCTCTATAGTCATAACCGCCGTGCCGCCTTTCTGTTCGCGGGAAAGCCGAAAATTGCAGATATTGACCCCAAGGCTTGCAATCAATTCGGTGACTTGGGCGATGGTCCCCGGCGCGTCCCGATGCAGGACAATCAGAGTGGCGTATTGGCCGGTGATCTCAACCGGCATCCCATTGACTTCAGTGATCAGGATATTTCCGCC
Source organism: Anaerotruncus sp. AF02-27 (assembly GCF_003465835.1). Classification (NCBI taxonomy): domain Bacteria; kingdom Bacillati; phylum Bacillota; class Clostridia; order Eubacteriales; family Oscillospiraceae; genus Anaerotruncus; species Anaerotruncus sp. AF02-27. The sequence goes on from NZ_QSBX01000008.1 coordinate 84,893, forward strand.
GCCGACCGACGCACCCTGTACCCGCACTTGACCTCCGTTTTCCCCGATCAGTATGATCAGCGCGGTATTGGGATGCGCGTTTTCGAAAAACTCCGGCCGGATCGAAACCTCCAGGCCCTGTTCCTTCGCCAGTTCAAGGCTTTTGCGGATACGCGGATCGTCGGGCTTCATGCCCATGATACCCGCCACCAGCGCTTTGTCGGTTCCATGCCCTTTATAGGTTTTGGCAAATGAGCCATGCAGGCGGATGTCGGCCCGCACCGCTTTCTCGCCCAGCAGCGCGTAGGCAATTCGCCCAATACGCGCCGCGCCCGCTGTGTGGGAACTGGAAGGCCCTATCATCACTGGGCCGACGATATCAAACACCTTCAAAACCATCCCGCCATTTCCCTGAATTTTTTGTCTATGATCCCGCACACTTCATGTGTGCGGGATCATGGCGCATCAGGACAGCAGCGCCAAAGGCGCGAATCGTCCTGCGTATAAGCCGGTGGAATAACTGCTCTGCGGCTATTGTACCACAATAAAAGGGAATTAACAGTATCTGGAGGCATAAAAAGAGCGCGGGCTGCCAAGTTGCCCACGCTCTTTTTCCTATTTATCGGGCGGCCCGCGCTTCCACGCTTTTGATCAGCCGCAGGACGTCCTCAAACGCTCCCTGGAAATCCTGCCTGCTGCGGGTGCGCGCCACCGAGAAGGGCACCGCCACCCGGTTGATCGAAAAGATCGCTGTAACGCCCATATCGTAAGCGCCTGCCGCATCGTCTCCCACGTCGCCCACAATCGCGTAAACCGGCACCCCCTGTTTCTGCGCGCGGCGGGATACGCCGATGACCACCTTGCCACGCAGGGATTGGCTGTCGATCTTGCCTTCTCCGGTGAAAACCGCATCCGCATCGGCAATCACACGGTCGAACCCGACAATGTCAAGCACCGTCTCGATGCCGGACTTGAGCTTGCCGCCCAGGAAAGCAACCACACCCGCGCCGAACGCGCCTGCCGCGCCCGCGCCGGGCAGCTGTGCGACGCTCTCAATGCCGAGCGCCTTCTGCATAATCTTGTCGAGCGCCACCAGTTTGGCGTCAAGGAACTTCACCATTTCCTCATCCGCGCCCTTCTGCGGCCCAAAGATATACGCCGCGCCGGTCACGCCGTGCATCGGATTTTCAATGTCACACATAACGGTGATATCCACGCCGGAAAGCAGTTTCTTTGCCGCCGAAAGATCGATTGCCGCAATCTTGTCAAGCGTACCGCCGACAGGGACGAATTCGCTGCCCTGCGCATCGGTGAAACGCACGCCCAGAGCCGCCGCGCAGCCGCAGCCACCGTCGTTGGTGCAGCTTCCGCCCAATCCCAGAATCACCTGCTTGGCTCCGTTCTCGACCGCGTGCTTCACCAGCTCGCCCACTCCGTAGGTGGTGGTACCCACCGGGTCCTTGCAGTCCTCCACCATCGGCAGGCCCGCCGCGGCCGCCATTTCCACCACCGCAAGGTCGCCGAAGCGGCCATAGAAGCTGTCAACCGGCTTCATAAACGGGCCGTTTACCCGCACCGCGATCTTTTCGCCCTGCATCGCATGTAAAAAGCACTCCACTGTGCCTTCGCCGCCGTCCGCAACCGGAAGCGTGACCACTTCGCAGTCCGGAAAAAACTTCCTTACCTTGTCGGAGGCCAGGTCGCAGATTTCAATCGAATCCAGCGACCCTTTGAACGAATCGGGGATCACCACACACTTTTTCATTGGTTTGACTCCTTCCACACTTCTTCACACTTTTAAAAGAACCCCCGCCGCCAACACGGCTTTTGGTCTTTAATCCCATTATAACACACCAAACCTGCTTTGAAATTGTGTCAGGAACCAAAAATTCACCAGTTTTTGTGGCAATACGAACATACCAGGACATACAGAGGAAAGCGCCCCGGCCTTTGGCCGGGGCGCTTTCCTCATTCAAAGGAGCTTATTCTTTTCACGCTGCTGCACAACCTTTTTCCAAGCGTAAAGCGCCAGCGTCACCGCGATGATGCCGTATGCGATAAACACCCGGAAATATTCGCCGATCTCGGCGCTGCCGAACAGGTTCTTGCCCGCCATCGGGGAGACGTTAAAGAGCAGGTGGAAGAGCACCGTCCCCATCAGCGCCTGCCCAACCGTGGCTTTCGAGACCGCCGCGCCGCCAATCAGCAGCGCCGCCGCCGAAAACATGCCGACATTTTCGTGCGCATTGTAAGTGGAAAGATTGCCGAGGTTCTGCAAAAAAATGATCTGTCCGAGCGCCGCGATCACCGTCGAAATACAAATGGCGATGATACGGGTACGGTTGACATCGATGCCCGCCACAGCCGCGACCCCCATGTCCTGTCCAACCGCGCGCATCTCCTGACCCAGCTTGGTCCTCAAAAACGCGGGGATCAGCAGGCACAGTCCCGCGATCAAAAGAAACGGCGCCATCGGAATCTTTACCAGCATCTGATAGGAGGCAAACTGCGGCAGTCTGCCTCCCACCAAACCGAACACGGTTACGGTCCCCCAGAGCACGGTTATGGAAATGCGTCTCCTGACACGATTTTGCGGCCGCAGAAGACGGATTGCGTTCACCGCAAGCAGCAGCGCGCCAAGCAACGTGATGCCGGTGAATAGATCGACCTTCCAGAGGTTATCAAGCGCGTATTTCATATTTCCAAGATCGATCGTATTGCGCACGCCGACCCCTGTGCCGAGCATGATTTCCGGTGCGTCAATCGGGAAGATCCCGCCGAGCGCGAACAGAAAGATAAACTGGTAGACGCCCGCCGCGAAAAAACCCAGGATCATGCTGGTGATCATCTCCTGCCCCTTCGTGCGGTTTAAAAGCAGGCCGGACAGCCATCCGAACAGCACGGCCAGTGGAATCGAGATCACCGCCGCGATAAAAACGGCGGTCATACCGGTCAATCCAATGACACAGACGATAAAAATAGCGGCCTGCCCGGCCATCGCCCCGAGCACGATGCCGAAGTTGAGACCCAAACCGGTGAGGATCGGGATGATCAGAGAAAGCACCAAAAAAGCATTGCGGTCGAAGCGCGCGACCACATCCATCAGAATGACAGCCGGATTCGAACCGGAAAAAAGGACGCCCAGAAGGCAAATTGCCGAAAAAAGGATTGGCACGATATTCGCAACCAGAAAGCGCTTGACTGCGCCGGATTTTGGACGATTCATTTTCCTTTCCCTCCCGTCTGCGAAAGCGCGTATAGGATGATGCCGTTTGAAACAATGATCCGGATGACCTCGGACAGGCTCCCCTCCGGCATCAGCTGGTTTGCGACGGGCAGCGCGATGGTGAGCAGCGCCTGGAACAGGAAGGTGCCGAGGATCACATGCGAAATGCGGATCTTCCCAGCCGACGCGCCGCCCAGCAGCACCGCCGCGACCGGCGCGAACGCCATATTGAGCGGCGCGTTATAGAGCTGGTAAAAACCAAAGCTCTGCGCATAGAAAATGATCCCAACCGCGCCGATCACCGTGGAAAGCACTGTGCCAACCATCCTGCTGCGGTCGACCGAGATTCCGCTTGCCGCCGCAAAGCGTGGATTATCGCCCGCGGCCTGCATGGAAATACCGGTTTTTGACCGGGTGAACAGCCACATCAGCAGGCACGCAAACAGTGAAAACAGGATGAGTCCCGTCGGGATCTTCACCCCGAATACGGTGAAGGAGAGGAAGTTGTTGAAGATGGCGTCATAGTTCCCGGCGAGCGCGATGGTTGAGCGCAGGCCCGATCCCTGCCCGCCGATCGGCCAGACCATCTCCGGCGACCGAAACGGGATCACCAGCCAGCCGATGCACATAAGCGATACGACCGAATAACCCACATAGGTGCCAACCACCATCTCAGAACCCTTGACCGCGTTTAAAAGTTTTCCGTAAAGCCAACCCGTCGCCGCGCCAATTGGCAGCGAAATGGCGATTGCCGCAAGGATTCCCGCCCAACCGAGAAGCCCCAGCTCGATACTGATCAGCCCGGCCAAAATGCCGCATAAGAGCCCGACCGGCAGGCCAAAGTTCATGCCGGTGCCGGAAAGCACCGCCGGCACCATCGCAAGCGACATGACCAGATTCATTCCGAACCGCACCAGCACGTCGGAGGTGAGTGTCGCAAGGTCCTGCCGCTGGAAAACCGCCGTCACGGTAAGCAGCAGCAAAAACGCCAGGATGATGAGGCGCGGAAGTCCCATCTTTTGAATCATCAATTTCGGATTGTTCATTGCGCGCCTCCTTTCCCGGTGCTGCCGGACATCGCAAGCCCAAACGCCGCGTCCGCATCGTCCGGCCGCAGGACGCCCGCCAGTTTTCCGCCGGTTATGATCGCGATCCGGTCGCAGACCAGCCGCAGTTCAGCCAGCTCCGACGATGTCATGATGACCGTGAGCCCTTCATCCTGGTTGAGTTTCACGATCGTGTCAAGCACCAGGCTTTTCGCGCCCACGTCGATTCCGCGGGTCGGTTCCGAGATGAGCAGCACATCCGGGCCGAGCAGCAGGGCCCGCGCGATGCAGACCTTCTGCTGGTTTCCGCCCGAAAGGCGGCGCACCGGCTGGGCGGGCCCAGTACAGCGGATGTCGAGCTCCTGAATATACCGATTTGCGGTTTCACGTACCGCGGCCATATCGAGCTGGCTCAGGACGCCCACCCCTTTCAGAAACCGGTTCTGGTTCACGGCCGCCGGGATGACCATATTCAGTTCAATCGCGGTGTCCGGCAGCAGCCCAACGCCGCGCCGGTCCTCCGAAACAAAACTCAGCCCGGCGGCGATTGACGCTTTCGCATCGTTCAGCTTGAGCGGCTTTCCGGTGACAAGAACCTCCCCGTCCGCCGGATAAAGCCCCATGAGGCCATTGGCCACGCCGATCTTTCCCTGCCCGGCCAGACCGCCGAGGCCGAGGATTTCGCCTTTATAAACATCGAGGTCGATCCCGCGCACCATTTCGCCCGGCATCTGCACCCGGAAATTGCGCAGTGAAACCGAAATCTGCGACCGGTCTCCCGAATAGGCGCTTTCCTTTTGTTTAAGGTCAATCTTTCGGCCAACCATCAGCTCGGCAAGCTGCTCGATGGTGGTGTCCTCCTTGTTAAGCGTCCCGATCAGCGCGCCGTCGCGCATGATTGTTACCTTGTCCGCCGCATCGATCACCTCGTCGAGACGGTGGGTGATAAACAGAATCCCCACCCCGTCCTCCGCCAGCTTTTTCATCGCTTTGAGCAGGCTTTTCGCTTCGCTTTCGGTGAGCACAGCGGTCGGCTCGTCAAAGACGAGCAGGCGGGTGTTCTCCCGGTCGATTTCGCGCGCAATCTCAATAAACTGCATATATCCCACCGGAAGCCCCGCCACCGGTAGCTGTTCATCCACATCCATCCCCAGCCGGTCGAGCGCCGCACGCGCATCGGCCGCCATCTTTCCGGCGTCGAGCGTCTGCAGCTTTTGGCCGAACAGCATCCCGAGCAGTCCAGGTTTCAGCGGCTCACGGTTCAGCTTGATATTTTCCGCGATGGTGAATCCCGGGATCAGCATAAATTCCTGATGCACCATCCCAATCCCCAATTTCATCGCGTCGGATGGACTGCGCACCGCGACCGGCGCACCGCCAATCTCGACCGAGCCGGTAAAACCGCCTGTCTCATGGATCACCGGCATCCCGAAAAGGATGTTCATGAGGGTTGATTTGCCGGCGCCGTTTTCGCCGCAGAGCGCGTGGATCTCGCCAGGCATGACCTCAAGCGAGATGCCCTTGAGCACCTGGTTTCCATAATATTCTTTTTTGATATCCCTCATACGAAGGACGGGTGTGGTCTCCTGCAAAACGCATCGCTCCTGGCTTTGTTGGTTTTGTTAGAACGCGGGCCGCGGGAAAATTCCCGC
>NZ_QSBX01000008.1:90805-141665 GCF_003465835.1 Anaerotruncus sp. AF02-27
CGGCGCGCCGGTAGGTTCTTCAGATTTCCGAAGCAGCTTCGGAAGCGGAGGCTTCTTCCCCCGCCGCATCCGCGGCGCCGCCGTAAGTGTAGTAAGGCGACAGCAGGGTGAAAAAGTTGTCGTATTCCTTGCCGTTTTCGGTGAGCTTGCGCAGGGAGGTGCCCTCCGAAAGCTCTGCGCAGATTTCGGCCATCGCATCCATGTCGCTGCCCGATTCGATCTTGCCGTCGAGATAATCCATTGCGTACTGGACGCCCGCGCGGACAAACAGCATGTTGATCGGCACCGGCCAGGTGGACATCCGTCCGGCGTTTTTGCCTTCGGTGATCTTGCGGGTGGTTTCCGAAAGAATATAGCCAACGTCACCCGCTTTATCCTCGGGGATCGCGATGCCGAGCGCGCCCGGATAGCCGTGATACGGGCTCGGGCAGCACTGCTGCGGGAAAATCGCGCCGCCCGCGATAACCTGCTTGATGAGCGGTTCCTGCATCGAGCAATTGGTTGCGAAGAAGGCGGTGTCCTTACCGTATTTGGCAATCATCTTCGGCACATCCTCAAGGATAAACTGCTGGGCGCCGGGCACGCCGGAATCGCCTGTCGGGTCGGGCGCTGTGGCTTCCACAAATTCGATGCCAAGTTCCTCCGCGGTTTGTCTCAGCAGGTCGCGGCGGCCGGCCAGCAGCGCGACCGACATGTGGCGCGGGAAGGAGTAGTGCACGAAAGTTTTCGCACCCATCGCCTTCGCCTGCTCCATAATGGTGCGTCCCATGCCGAGCTCATCCGCATTCAGCACCATATCGGCTTCCCGCGCGATGACCGCCGGATCTTCTCCGGTCACGCCCGCGATCACCAGCAGATCGGGACGCAGTTCCTTCGCTTTGGAAATGGCCGCCGCCGCGCCGGGCACCGCCTGCAAAAAGACCAGCGCCTTGACTTCCGGATCGGCCACGAGGTTCAGGACGTTTGAGATGGTGGTTTCCTGTTCCTTTGAGAAGTTGTCCGGGTAGGTCGCTGTGACGACGATATCCGGATATTTTTCCTTCATCTCCTGCGCGGCGCGGAATTCCTCCTCGCCCTGGGAAACAGTGCCCGTGATGATTGCAATTTTATAAGGTGCGGCGGCATCTCCCTGCGGCCCGCTGCCGGAAGAACCGGAAGGTGCGCCAGAACTGGATGAGGTGCCGCAGGACGCAAGGCCGAAAGCCATCGCCAGCGCCAGCAACGTTGAAATCAGTTTTTTCATTTGGAAATCCTCCTAAAATGGTATGGATTCTACAATCCGGAGCCTAACATACCACAACCGTTCGTCCGGCGCAATCTCCAGAGGCAGATGCTGGCGTGCCGGCCATCATTTCAAGTCGGGAATTTCCAAAAAAATACGAATTCAGCAGCGGCTGGCAAGATCACTTTCCTAAAATTGCGGAGCTTTTGGGGACGCATTGGCCGTAAGATTCGCGGTTTCGTGATAGCTCTCCCCGGGTTTTACCAGACGCCCCAATACAATATACCGCTGATTCGGATTCTGGGAATAGGTACCATATTTATAGGAACAGGTGGAAAGCGTGATGATCCGGTCCTCCGGCGCGACATCTACGTCATAGGTGTATTGGGAACGCGCTTTCATGTCCGCGATGAGCGCATCGAATTGTTCGTCCGAGTATTCCGCGTAGTGATATGGGACCGGCGTAGTCTCGCTTTCGCAGTAGACAACCGCAAAAATTTCAAAAATATGGGTTTCGGCCGGGGTGGTGAAATAGATATAGGGGGTCTTTTTGGCAATCTCGATATCATCGAGCTTTAAAAGCTGCGCGAACTTCACCCCATCCGGATTGTCCTTGACGCCCATTGGATCTCCGAGGTTATGTCCATAGATGATGCTGTTCTGCGCAAGATCGGCGCCGTCGTCGAATAGGAGGCTTTCGTAGTCGAGATAATAGCAGCCTTCATAGGCATATTTTTTCTCCACGTCGCGCCGCAGGTAATATTCGTTGTCGGTGGTCTGCACCACCGCCTCATTGATGGCGGTGTTCGGCAGCTGCAGCCAGCCAACCACATCGCTGTTCTTTGCAATCGCCGCTTCGAGCTGCGCGCTGACATCCGGCACCTTCGGCTGGTATCCGCCGCCCGATGTATATTCGCCTTCCGGCGGCAGGATTTCTCCCTGCTCCTTTTTGCAGCCGGCGCATTCGATCAGCAAAAGCACGCCAAACGCCGCGGCCAGAAGCCTTCGAGGGATTGCCGTCATGCTCAATCATCCTTTCAGAGAATGCTTTTCCCGATCTATTGTGTGCAAAGGATCTCTGGATATTACACGGCACACAAAAATCCACATCTGGAGGATAACGCCATAAAGGAACAAAACAGCATCATCGCCACCGCGCTGGGCACGAAAAATGAAATCGCCGCGCCAGCGCTTTTCACTGTTAAAGAATAAATGCTGGACAAAATCCACCCGCTTTCCTTTGGAAAACGGGCTTTTTTCGGCTCGCATTTCATATAGTTATTTGTAATCAACAAATATTGTGGTGAAACTATGAAACGTATCCAGATCTTTTTGGTCAACGCCGGCATCCTCACCGCGACCTCCCTGCTCATCAGCAGCGCCGGGGTCTGGTTCAACCTTTATATTTCCGAAAAGCTCGGCGCGGTCGGCATGGGCGTGTTCCAGCTGATGATGTCGGTCTATTCGCTGACTGTAACGCTGGCTTCCTCCGGCATCAACCTCGCCGCGACCCGTCTGGTTGCCGAGGAAACGATCCGCGGCGGCGCGGGCGGCAGAGCCGCGATGCGCCGCTGCCTTGCCTACAGCCTTTTCTTCGGGAGTCTTGCGGGCTGCGCGCTCTTTTTCGGCGCAAACTGGGTCGGTACAAACTGGCTGCACAATGAGGATACCATCCGGCCGCTCATGGTCATGGCGCTTTCGATGCCGCTCATTGGCATGTCCTGTGCGCTCACCGGATATTTCACCGCCGTGCGCCGGGTAGCCAAATCCGCCGCTTCGCAGATTCTCGAGTCCTTCCTCAAGATCACCCTCACCATCTTTGCCCTCACCTTCCTGATGCCTGAAGGGCTAGAGCATGCCTGCCTTGCAATCACCCTCTCCGGCGTGATCGCGGAGGGGGCCTCCTTCCTCTTCGCCTACGCGCTCTACCGTGTGGACAGCCGCCGCCATCAAACGCCCGGAGCGCCATCCAGAGGGCTCACTGTCCGGCTGCTGGGCATCGCACTGCCGGTCGCACTGAGCAGCTATCTGCGTTCCGGGCTCGCCACCGTCAAAAACCTGCTCGTCCCGGTACGGCTTCAAGCGGGCGGCGTGGCCGCCGGGGATTCCTTTGCCATGTTCGGCCTGGTGCATGGCGTAGCGCTGCCGGTCATCACTTTCCCATACGCTTTTTTGAACGCCTTCAACGCGCTCATTGTCCCGGAGCTTGCCCAGTCGCACAGCCAGCACCAGAATGTCAGCCGGATGATTGAGCGGATGTTCCAGCTCACGCTTTTCTGCGCGTTTGGGGTCTGCGGGGTGCTCTTCGCCTTTCCGCATGAGATCGGCGCGATGGTTTCCCAAAACCCGGATACCGCCGTCTACATCCGGCTGCTCGCCCCTGTCATTCCGGTGATGTACCTCGATACAGCCGTGGACAACATGCTCAAGGGCCTCAACGAACAGCTCAGCGTCATGCGCTACAACGTGATCGACGCCTTTCTCAGCATGCTGATGGTCTACGCCCTGCTGCCGTTTTGGGGGATCAAGGGGTATATCATCGTCATCTGTTTAAGCGAGGTATTCAACTTTTCGTTAAGCGTCGGCCGGCTCATCAAAGTCACTCAGTTCCGATTTGATCTCACCGAGCGGGTCGTCAAGCCGGTCCTCTGCATCGCCATCGCGGTGCTTGTGAGCCGCATACTGATGCGCGGCGTCCCGGCCGCCTTCCTCCCGCTTATGCGTTCGGTGCTGCTTTGCGGCTTCGCGGGGAGCATCTACACCGGGCTGCTGTTCCTCTGCGGTTATTTTAAACGCGGTTAAATAAAAAGAAGGGATTGGCCGGGGCCAATCCCTTCTTTTTATTCTTTTCAGGCTACCGCGATTTCCCTTGCCGCGCGCTGTGCCGCGCCGGAGAGGTATGCGCAGGTCTGGTCGATATCCTCCGCGAGCGATCCGAAATTGCGGCCTTCGATCGTGATCGTCCCGTTGTAATTTAAGCCGCGCAGCGCGCGCAGGACCGCATGGAAATCGATCGCGCCGAAACCGGGATAATACCGGTTGTTGTCGGAGATGTGCAGATTCCGGAAGAGCTCCCCGTACGCGCTCAGCGCTGCCACCGGGCTGCATTCCTCGATGTTCATGTGGTAGGTGTCTGGCAGAACCTGCACCGGGCCTCCAGCCTCCCGCGCGAAAGCCGCGCCTTCGGCCACCGTGTTCACCAGGAGCGCCTCATAGTGATTGGTCGCCTCCAAGTAAAGCGGCGCGCATTCAAGCGCCCCGCGTCCGGCAAGCTCACCGAGTGAACGCCGCATCTGCGCGGCGCAGACGGCGTGATTGCCGTCCGGGCCGCCTTTGAGAAAGCCGCAGATCACGCCCGCGCCGCATTTCCCGGCATATTTCAGGATTTTTTCCAGCGCATCCACCGTGGCGGCGCGCGCGGTTTCATCCGTGCTGCTCAGGGAAAGTCCGTTTTGTTTGGCATATGCTCCGGACGCGATCATCGTGAGCTTCAGCCCATGCGCATCCAGAACCGTCTGGAGCCTTTGCCGCCCCTTTTCGGAAAAATCCAGCAAGTTCAGCTCCACGCCGTAAAATCCACGCGCCTGAAGCTGCCCCAATATGCGCAGGAATTCCGGGTTGTCCGGATCCGGTGCCGCCGGCAATTGGATGCAAAGCGGATATAGATATGGATGTTTCATCGGTCAGTCTCCTCGAAAGACCGGGAAACTGAGAACTCCTTTTTAAAAATGGAAGAGGAATATCTTCAATTCCCCGCAATCTTTGTCTTTTTTGATTTGATGCTTGACCCCGGCGGGCGCATAAAAGCAGCAGCCCTCCGAAATCGCGGTCTCCTCGTCTCCGACCTTCGCCATCCCTTTTCCAGCGTAGACATAAAAGCCTTCATTGTCCTCATGGACGCCGGGCACGGGGTATTCGTCATTGAGATAGACGGCGGCGGATGCCGAAACGCCGGATACCGGTGCGTTTTCAGCCGTAAAAATGGGGTAATTGACCGAACCGTGCGGCTCGGTATAGACAGCAGGATTCATCCTGGCAAAATAACTCATGCAATATCGCTCCTTCCGGGATAGAGGGTTTTCAGCGCCTGGGGTGAAGTCAGGTTGCGGATCAGCCGAATCCACTCCTTCGCGGACATCCGCTGCAGCGCGTTTTTATACCGTTCGACAGTGATGTGCAGGTGCGCGCGCATCGCTTCCTCCGCGGCATGGATATCATGCGCTTCCAGCGCGTCGATAATGTCAGCATGCTCCCGGACCGTAAGCGCGCTGCGCTGGTCATCGATCAGGGTCAGGAACCGGTAGCGCCGCATCTGCAGCTGGGACACCCGGAACTGTTCAAGCATACGGCTGCTCTTCGATTTTACCGCGATATAATCATGGAGCCGTTCATCGATTTCGAAGGTCAGATGGATCTGGTTGGCCTGGTTCATCTTTATCATCTCGTCGTTGAACGCGCGCATCTGCGCGATATCCTGCGCGGTGAGCTCCCCATTCTGGATGGTCAGGCGCAGCATCATTGTTTCCAACGCTTCGCGCATATGGCAAAGGTCGGTTAGGTCGCCGGCGTCAATTTTCCGGACAATCTGCCCTTTTTCACTCATTGTGACAAGGCCGTCCTTCACAAGGGAGGCCAATGCTTCCCGTACCGGTGTCCGGCTGATCCCGAGCTGCTTGGAAAGGGTGAAATCCGAAACGCGCTGCCCTGGTTCCAGGTCGAAGCAGAGGATCATATCCCGGATCATGGTATAGGCCTGGTAGTTGATTGAATCGTTCGTCTTTTTCATGGTCTCCCTCGATTGATGTTTCATTGTAAAATCATCAGAATTCTTATCCTATTATTTTACATGAACCAACCCTATTAATCAAGCGGTGGATTTGTTTTAGAACGACCAATCCGGTTTAATCAGTCGTGGGACCGCAAAGGCAATGTCCGGGAAAAACGCAAGCAGCACCGCAACCGAAGCCGTGACCGCTATGTAGGGCAGCACCGCTTTGAACGCCCGGTGGATCGGCATGTGCGCGATATCGCTTGCAATCAGCAGGCAGAGCCCATAAGGCGGCGTGACCTGGCCCACGGCGAGCGTGATGACAATGACGATCCCCATCTGTACCGGTGTGACGCCGAAGGTTTCCCCAATCGGCAGAAGCATTGGGACAAACAGGATCATAGCCGGGTTGGCGTCCATGAAGGTACCCAGGAACAGGAAGAACAGGAACACCATGAACATAAACATAAAGCGGTTATTGACGATACCGTTTTCAAAGAACGCGGCGATGATCGTGGACACCTTATAGTAGCCCAGCAGCTGGCCGAGCGCATTGGCCGAAGCCAGCGCAAACAACGAAATCGCACTCGTCTTTGCGGATTCCATAAAGATCTCCGCAATATCACGCGGATGGATGGTACGGAATACGAAAATACCCAGGATTCCCGCATACAGGCAGGCAATACACGCCGCTTCAGTCGCGGTGCATACCCCGGCGAGCACGCCGCCCACAATGATGACCGGAGCCACCAGCGAAGGCAGGTTGATAAACGCCTGCCGGGCGATCTCTTTGAGCGGTACGCGCGGGCGGCAGGGGTAATTATGAATTTTCGACGCGATAAATACAACCGCCATCTGTCCCAGGCCGATCAGAATACCCGGGATGACGCCGCCCAGGAACAGCTCGCCGATTGAAGCGTTGGCCACGCTGCTGTAGACGACCATTGGGATGGAGGGCGGGATGATGATGCCGATGGTGCTCGAAGCCGCGGTCACGCCGACCGAGGTTTCCTCCGAAAAACCCTCCTCGATCATGCCGGGGATCAGGATCTTTCCGATACCGGCGGTGTCCGCCTGCGACGAGCCGGAAATACCGGCGAACAGCATCGACACCAGGACGTTCGCATAGCCGAGCCCGCCTTTGATGTGCCCGACCAGCGCACAGCAGAAATCAATCAGCTTGTTGGAAATCTGGCCGCGGTTCATCAGATTTGCCGCCATGATAAACAGCGGGACTGCCAGAAGCGTAAAAGAATTGAGCCCGCTGAACATCCGCTGTACGACCGTGATAAGCGGGACCGTCCCCATCGCCATAATGCCCGCGACGGCAACCGCCACCAGCACATACGCAATGGGAAGCCCCATGATGAGCAGAAGGATAAACAAACCGACCAGTGAAACGCCCATCAGCGCTGGCCTCCTTTCTGGTTCTGTGTCTGCCCGGCCTGTTGTTCCGCAAGCTCCGCCTCGCGGATTGCCGCGGTCGCCTCATCCACGATTTCGCGGGAGGAGGGATCACGGATGAATTTGTAGATCGCCTCGATGCAGTACATGGTCGAGGTGAATCCGCAAAGCGGCAGGCAGAGCCATGCCCAGCCGAGGCTGACGGAAGAAAGCGAGGTGAAATGCCAGGTCCAGAACTTTTGGGTAAGCTGCGCGCCGTGCACCAGCATCAAAAGACTGATGCCCAGCAGGATCAGCATGCAGATCATCTCGTTGGCCCAAAAGAGCTTGCCCTTGAATTTTGCCGCGATCGCGGTGAAACGGAAATGGCGGTTCTCCCGGAGCATCAGCGCCGTTCCCATAAAGGTCACCCAGATAAACGCATAGTTGGAGACCTCTTCGGTGAAGTTCGCCGGAATGCCGAGAATCCGGGAGAATACCTGAAAGGCAACCCCGCAGAAAAAGACCGTCAGACACGCAACCGCAAACCAGGTCTGTATTTTAAACAGGATATTGTTTAACTTGGTTAAAATCATAGAAATCTACCTTTCGGAGATACTGTGTGAAGTTCCATATAAGGGAAGGAGGCCATCGTCTGACCTGGCCCCCTTCCCATCGCGGGAATTTTCCGCCTTATTTGCTCAGTTCCACAATCTTTGCATACTGCTCGGAAACGCCGAGCTTCTCCGCGACCGATTCGATGACCGGGGTCGCGGTGGCGATCCACTGGTCGATGTCCTCAACTTCGATGAAGGTGCCGCCTGCGGCTTCGATATCCTTCTGGGCCTTTTCGGTCAGCGAAAGGTCATATTCCCACTGTTTCTCACGGGAGATCTCCGCCGCTTGGTCGACCCAGGCTTTCTGTTCGTCGGTCAGGCTGTCATATTTGGCTTTGCTGATAACGCACATGCGGGTCGCGTAGTCATGCTGGCTGAGCGCGATATACGGGCCGGCCTCATAGAATTTCTGGAGCAGGATATTGCCGAGGTCGTTTTCCGCGGCGTCGATGACCTTGTTCTGCAAGCCGGAATAAAGCTCGTTATACGCGAGGGAGGTCGGCTGCGCGCCGAGCGCCGCCCAGATCGCCTGGACATTTTCACTGCTGTGGACACGAATCTTCACGCCCTTGAGATCGGACATATTGTGAATTTCCTTGGTGCTGAAGATGCTGCGGATGCCGCACATCCAATAAGCGGTGATGCGGAAATCGGATTTTTCTTCGAGCAGCTGCGCCATCGTCTGGCCGACCTCGCCGGACGTGACCTCTTTCCAGTGGTCAACGCTGGTGTAGAGGAACGGCATCGAGAACAGGTCCATTTCCGCGACCGAGGAAGCCAGGAAACTCGGGGAAGTTGCAATCACGTCGACCGTGCCGGTGGCCATCTTCTGAACCAGCTCGGTTTCATCGCCGCCAAGTTCGCCGTTACCGTGGACTTCCAGCGCCATTTTGCCGCCGGAAACTTCTTTCAGCGCGTCGGCAAAGGCCACCATGCCGACATTAAAGGAGCTGTCATCCGAGTTAACATGGGCGCCGATCAAGGTAACTTCGGGGGTGACTTCCGCGGACCCGGCCGCGGAGGAAGCAGGAGCCGCCGTGGAACCCGCCGGGACTGCGGAAGATTCCGGAGCGGCAGAACCGCCGCAGCCAACCAGGTTTACAAACATCAGGGCGCTTAACAGGACACCAAAAATTCTCTTCATATCCATTCTCCTTATCTTTTTCTCGGGATAAACTTTGCCTCCTGACGGAAACAAAGATGCGGGCCATTATTTTTGATTGTAGCGCGCAAGGATCAGGTCGGTACAGGCGGGGTCCGAGAACACATAGGTATGGTAGGCGGGCTTTTCGGTACGGTTGAAGATCTGATGCCACTCGCCGGCCGGCACATAAATCACGTCGCGCGGGCCAAGCACTTCGGTCCTGTCTGCAAAAACGAACTCGAGCTCGCCTTCGACCACATGCATCACCTCGTCCGCATCATGCACATGGTTTTGATTGCTGCTGTGCGGCGGGACTTCGCAGCCGCCGCAGCCAAGCCGCACACCGTCCGCAGTTGAGAGCTGCACAAACGAAGTGCGTTTCGGCTCGTCAAATACGACTGCGGCGGCATCTTTGAAATGATTTACCTTGTGTTCCATGTAAAATTACCTCCAAAGTGTATACATATTTTTCTCATATTTCAAAATATATTTGAAATATTATGTATACATAATAGCCCTGTAACATCCCAATGTCAAGCTTATTTTACCATATTTGTTTATATTGTTAGGATAATATATGCTTTTATTGTCAATAATCCATTATTTCAATTTGATTTTGAATCTGATAAATGTATACACATCCGTTTCTTCCGGAATTCGTGCAAAAATCTACAGAAATGTAAGACAAAGAAGCCCATCTTCCCCAAACGAGGGAAGATGGGCTTCTTTGCTGAAAAATGTATACAGTTATTGCAGCAGCCCCGCCACCAGCGGCAGGGTGAACGCGCTGCAAAACACCGTGATGATCGCCGCCTGCGAAGCGTAGTCCACCTGGGTATTCCCGTAATCCCGGCACATCAGCGCAAACATGCTGCTGGAGGGCAGCGCCGTAATGAGCGTCAGAAAAATCCGAGCCGGTTCATAGATTCCCAACCAGCCAGCCACATGGTGGACCAACAGCGGAGCCAGGATCATCTTGATCACCACAACCGCAACAGACGGCCATCCCCGGTAAAGCTTACGCAGATCGATCCGGGCGATACTCGCGCCGATGCAGATCATCGCCAGCGGCGAGGAACAGCTTCCGATCTGTCCCAGCGCCTCCATTACCAAATTATCGGTTGGAACCCGCAGCAGCATAAATAAAAGTCCGATAAATACGCCCACCGACGCGGGCTGGAGGATTTTTCCCAACCGGTCCCGCATGGTAAGCGGCCCGTTGTCATCCGTCTGCCCGCGCGAAAGCGCCAGTCCAATTGTCCAGCAGGCGATATTGTCGACAATCGAATAGATCCCGAAAGCAGCCGCCCCCGCGGGCCCCCAAACGGCCTTCACCAGCGGGATTCCAAAGAATCCGAGGCTGCCGAAACTCATAAGCGCCATCTGCGCCTTACGCAGATCCCCTTTAAAGCGCATCAGAACTGCACTGATCCATCCAGCCCCCAGCAGCAGCAAAAAGGTGCAGAATCCACCGGCTGTCATTGGGAGAAACAGCCGTATATTTTCCGGGCCGGCGCTTCTGGTCATCGTATCGATCAGCAGCGCCGGCAGAATGAGCCGCATAATAATGGTATTGAGCCGGTCGTGCAGTTCATCGGTCAGCAGCCCGCACTTCTTGGCAAAAAAGCCGAATGCGATCAGGATAAGAAATCCATAGAGGCGCGCGGTTAAAATCTGCATATCGATCTGCATGAAACCATTCCTTTCGTCTCATCCGCCCCAAAACCGGATAAAAATACGGTTTTAATCATAGCCAAACCATCCGGCAAAGTCAATAGAAAGTTCCGCGGCACCCTTCTCTGTCCGCTGTTTTCGCAAGCTTCTTTACAGCAAACGGGCTCCAGGCCGATGCCCGGAGCCCGTTTTATTCAGGATAGGAGCTGGCGCGGCCTTCTCAAAGAATGCCAAATTTGGCAAATGCGGCCGTAGCGG
This sequence comes from Anaerotruncus sp. AF02-27, assembly GCF_003465835.1. Lineage (NCBI taxonomy): Bacteria > Bacillati > Bacillota > Clostridia > Eubacteriales > Oscillospiraceae > Anaerotruncus > Anaerotruncus sp. AF02-27. The sequence goes on from NZ_QSBX01000008.1 coordinate 101,872, forward strand.
TCATCCCGCCTTCAATTGCCTGGCGCACCACCTTTTCCCCGCGCGCTTTTTCAAGCGCCTGTTCAATCACCTCATGTTCTACCGCGCGCGGGATAATGAGCACACCGTCCACGTCGCCAAAGACCAAATCTCCAGGTTTGACCGTGACTGCTCCAACTTCAATCCGGCAGCGATAATCGATGACCTGCGTGCGCACGGAGGAGTCCTGCGCAAACCTTCCCCGGCTGAAAACCGGAAAGCCCTGCGCTTTCACCTGCGGGCTGTCACGGTAGTAACCGTTGATCACAGCGCCCACACAGCCGCGCACACGCGCCGCAGCGGTCAGCAGCTCTCCCCAATAGGCGCAGCGCATCTCTCCTCCGCTGGCAAGATAGACCTCTCCTTCCCTCAGCTGGTCGAGCGCCTCGGTCAAATAGCCGAACGGTTTCTTCTGCGGGCCGTAGACGTCGGTCATCAAAACCGGCATTGCACGGCCTACAAGCTTGTCCTCCTCCCGGATTGGGGACAGCCCCGCCGGCAGGAACTGGCGATAATAACCCAATCCATCCAGGATGTCCCCCACCACAGGGGTATACAGTTCCGTCCTGATCATTTCAAATAGCTCTTTGTCCGAATTCCACATATTTTGATTCAACCTTTGTCCTTTACCTCTATTAGTTCCGCTTCCTTTTCTAAGATTTCGCGGATTAGGTTCATCCGTTCTTCCCCGCCCGTGAACTCCAATCGGCGATAACCGAACGGGTCGATCTCATGGCGGATTTTGTAAAGCTCGTCTGCCGTGGGCGGCTGTGTTTCCTGTACGTCCGGGCTGAACATCACGTCGAACCCCGTATTCCGCCGGATCTGCTCCCGTGTGGCGCCGGGATGAATCTGCGTGACCCAAAGCCTGCGGTTTTGCTGTTCTAGCTCCAGAACGCAGAGATCGGTAATAACCCGCATGCAGCCATCCGGCAGCCCCTGCTTCTCCCGTTCTTCGGCGGTGACATAACAGAACCTGCCTCCGGGATAGGAGACCGCTTCACCAATCCGGCGCGGCTCATGCTTTGTAATGTAGTAATAGGCATTGTGATGCAGGTTCGGGATATCTGCCAGTCCAGCCTGTCCCGGCAGCAGCACCTTGAGTTCTCCCTGCGCGCCGCGGATCTGGGAATTGTTGATATTCCCGTTTGCATCCAGTTGGGCGCATCCGCCAAATTCCACCGCGGTGAGACTCTTCTGGTAAATCCATTGCCATAAATCTTCAATCGCCCAGTGCGCAGCAGCCGCATGATAGGCCACCGGTTCCGCAAAGGAAAGGGACGCCGGGCCATACGGCAGATCGACCAGCCCACAGAACGGGATCAGCGTACAGTGCGGCGCGCGGGTCCCCTTGGCCAGCAGATAGGCGACCATCGCAAGCGGGGTGTTCGAACCTACCGTCGTCACCATGTGATCCTGGATCTGCCGGGACATCAGGCAGGCCATCAGTTCATCCGGCGTATAACCCTCCGGATCCGGGGTCCGCGCGCACGGCGCAATCGCCTTTCTCAGCCGGTTATTGGTCATCCCCGCATATTCGCGGAGCCTCGCAAGGCGCGCTTTTGAAGGGTTCTGGAAAGGCTCCCCGGGCAGCGCTTCGAGCAGCCGTTCATAATCGGTGGCATAATACGGCAGACAGGAGGCTGGATAAGCCCCGCCGCTGTGCACGCATAAGCCGCTGATCAAAAAATGCGGAAAGATATGCGCACGGCTGTCCTGTAAAAAATTATGCGGCTCCACCAATTCCTCCACGCTGACAAAGGCTTTTTTGGACGCTCCGATATAGAGTTTGTCCAGCCCCATCGTCCCGAATACCGCCACATTTCCTTCCCGGTCGGCCTGCTGCGCGTGGATGAGCGCAACATCCGGGCAAAGTGCCCGTACAAGCCCTATTTTCCTGCCAGTAAACGGACAATCCGCATGCCGGTAGGAACCGGTTTCCCGGTCGAACGAGGAACCTTCCGGCGGCTGGAGCACCCCATAGGGAAGTCCCAGCCGCGCGGCCTCCAGCGCGGTGTTCATCTGTAAGGCGGTCCACTCCTCGTATTCGATCTCCCCGTTCTGGCAGGCCGACCGAAAAGCCGGCGCAAGCCCGAGCAGATCAAGGCTGATAAAACTGTAGATCACCTTTTTCACAAGCCCCGCACAGATCAGCTGTTCCAGCGCGTAACCGCTCGCCTGCGTTATGATGGTAAGGTCTTTTACACCCCTTCTGACCAGCGCCCCGATGAGCGCCAGAGGAAGGCGGATGAACCACAGCCCCCAAGCGCCACCGTATCTCCGTCGTGAATCTGCGCGGCAATCCCATCCGCGTCATAAAACGCGGCCGCGCCTAAATTGCGGTAATCCATTCCACCCCTCCGTCAGATCACATCAAAAGATTCGGCAGGAAAGTCGCAAGCGGCGGGATGAAGGTGATCATCACCAACACCACCAGCAGTGCCGCCAAAAACGGCCAAACATCCTTGATAAAATCGGCAATCCGCAGTTTCAGCACCGAACAGACGGTGAACATAATGGTTCCAAACGGCGGCGTCACGCCCCCGATGGTGATGTTGACCACCATGACGATTCCAAAATGAATCGGATCGATCCCCAGCGCGGTGATCACTGGAACCAAAAGCGGCGTCAGGATGATCAGCGTAGGCGTACCTTCCAGGAACATCCCCAGGAAGAGCAGGAACACGTTGATAATCATCAGCATCAGGTATTTGTTGTCCGTGAGGCCGACAAGCATCTCGGAAATCATCTGCGGGATCCGTTCCCAGCTCATATAATAGCCGAAAGCCGACGCCGCCACGATGATCAGCATAACTGTACAAGTCGAGAGAACCGATTCCTTGATAATGGCGGGAATATGCTCAAACCGGAGCTCTTTGTAGATGAAAAGCCCGACCAGGACGGTGTAGACCACCGTCATTGCGCCCGCCTCGCTCGCGGTGAACATTCCCAGCCGCATTCCCATGATGAGCCCGAACGGCAAAAACAGCGCCCAGATGGATTTTTTAAATTCTTCCCAGATCTCCCGTCCGGTCGCGCGTTTCTCACGAGAGGGTTTATAGCCGCGCTTTTTAGAGATAATCGATACCACAATCATCAGGGCAATGGTGATCAGGATACCCGGCACATAGCCCGCTAGGAACATCTTGCCCACCGACACGTCCGCCATGAAAGCAAACAGAATCAGGCTGATGCCCGGTGGGATGATCGGCGTGATGACTGCCGAGGTTGCGGTGATCGCGGCGGAAAAGCCCATGTCATAGCCGCGGCGGACCATTTCCGGGACGAGCATCTTGCTCTGCATCGCGGCGTCGGCATTGCCCGATCCGGACACGCCGCCCATCAGGGCGCTCAGGAGAACATTGACCTGACCGAGCCCGCCTCGCATGTGCCCGGTGAGCACATCCGCAAAATTGAGCAGGTGCGCCGAGATGCCCGAATAGGTCATGATCGTACCGGCCAGAATGAAAAACGGAACCGCCATCAGCGGAAAGGACTCCGCTCCGGAGACCATCCGCTGCACCACCATTTCGATCGGCATGCCTGTATCAAAAAACAGGAAATACGAAAGGGTCGAAGCGATCAGGCAGTAGGCCACCGGAACCTTGATCAAAAAGAGCAGGAACAAAAGGAGCAGCGGCAGCATTCCCATATTCATATCGGCTCCTCCTGTCCTTCGATTTTTTCCGGCGCGTTGAAATTTCGGATATCACCGATGAGAAACTTAACGGAATAGATCGACATCAAGCCGAACCCGACCAGAGCCGCAGCGTCAATGACGCTGTAGGGCATGCGCAGCGACGGAGTCAGCTTGCTGCCAGCCGACAATGTGAGCTTCCAGCTCAGATAGGTCATGTAGAAATTGACCGCCAGCAGCAGGACATCCACCGCAATTTCAACTGCCCGGCGCGCTTTCAGCGGCAGAAAATTGACAAAGCAGTCAATCCCAATGTGGCTCCTTTCCTTGTAGCAGACGCTTGCCCCCACGAAGATAAGCCATACAAACATGGAGGTTGCGATCTCCTCCGCCTGCATCAGCGGGGAATTGAAAAAATAACGCGAAATAGCGTTTACCGCAACGATCAGCGTCATGATCGAGATCGCAGCTCCCGCAGCATACAGGCCGAGTTCCTGCACAGGCGGCTTGGCGCCTTTTTTCATCTTCACATCTTCCTTTCAGAAAGCCGGTATCCTTACCGACTTATTTCAGCGCTTCCTGAACGGTTTCATAAAGTCCAGGGGTCCACTCGGGGAATTTGTCGTACGCAGCCTTCGCAGCCTCGGCAAACGGCGCGCGGTCGACCTCGTGGACGGTCACGCCTTCGTCGATCAATTTCTGTTTCCAGGATTCCTCATCCGCGATAACTCCCGCGCTGTATTTTTCCCCCTGCTTGGCTACCTCTTCAGTGAGGATGGTTTTATGCTCGTCGGACAGCGAATCCCAAATCTGCTGGGACATCTCCAGGCCGATGATGCCGGTGAAGTGACCGGTCAGCGAAACGTTTTTGGCCGCTTCCTGCAGTTTCGAAGTGTAGATGGTTGAGAGCGGCGCTTCCGCGGCTTCCACAACGCCCTGTTCCAGGCCGCTGTAAACTTCGCTCCACTGCAGAGTGGTCGGAACAGCGCCCATGGCTTTCATCGTTTCAGCCCACATGGTTGCAGACGGGACGCGCACTTTCATGCCTTTGAGGTCGGCGGGCGTCTGGACCGGCTTTTTCGAGATGATATGCCGCTCGCCGAAATACCAGTTCATCGCCAGCACTTTGATTCCCTGTTCGCTGCATTTCTCCTCGATGCCGTCATGCCACGCGGAATTATAGAGCTTCTGCAGGTCGTCGTTCGATTTGAAGAGGAACGGTCCGTTCATGACACTGTAGTCGGGAACATAGTCAGCCATCAGCGCCGGGTCGGCATTGGCAATGATATTCGCGCCATTTTTGATCTGCTCAAGGTTGTCCTTGTTGCTGCCCAGCTCAGAATTCGCATAGACCTGGATTTCCAGCGTGCCGTTCGAGCGCTCCATCACATTCTTCGCCAGTTCTTCAAACGCCGCGTGCGCGGGGTCGGTGTTGCTCTGGACGTGATTGAGCTTCAGGAGCACGTGTTCCTGTTCGGATTGCGCCGGCTGGGATGCGGACGCGGCCGGCTGAGAAGCGCCCGCGCCGGACGAAGCTGCCGGAGCCTTCGACCCGCAGGCCGAGAACATCATCATAAGGGCGAGTAGCAAAGCAATCTTTTTCATTTTCATTCTCCTCATCTGTTTTTGTTCATAAAGTCTTCTATCTTCTGCCTGGCCTCCGGCGTTTTAAACAGCCGCAGGACCGTATTGCCTTCTTCGGTCATCCGCTCGTCGAGGTCCTTGGGGCAGGTGCTCAGGTAAACCAGCCGCTTGAGTTCCGCAAGCGCGGCCGGACTGCGCCGGGCAAGCTTCTGCGCGATTGAAACAGTGAACGCTTCCAGCTCCTCCGGTTCGGTCACATAGTTGACCACACCCCATTCCCGCATCTGTTCGGCAGTGTATTGGTCTCCCAGGAAAAGCATCTGCTTGATGCGGTTGATGCTGAGCTTCTGGATCAGGCGCTGGGTTCCGCCGCCGCCCGGAACCAGCCCGAGATGTACCTCCGGCAGGCCGAACTTCGCCTCCTTGGACGCGATAATCAGATCGCAGGCGCAGGCGATTTCAAACCCGCCCCCCAGCGCGAAGCCGTTCACCATTGCGATAAACGGCTTTTTGCCGCGTTCCGCCTGGCGGTAAAGCGCGGTCCCGCGTTCCTGGAACGCGAGGAACTGCGCATCGGTCTGCACAGCGTATTCCTTGATGTCGGCGCCCGCCATAAAAGCCCGGCCGTTCCCGGTTACGATTACAGCGCGCACCTCGTCGTCCGCGTTCATCTCGGTGAATGCCTCCACGATCTCATCCATGAACGCACGGTTCATAGCATTGAGCTGGTCCGGCCGGTTGAACCGTACAAACCCAACCGGGCCCTGTTTTTCCTTAATCAGATACTGGCAGATAACAATCCCTCCCCGGTTTTCAGATATTCATGATACAGCTCATTGAGTTTCTGCAAAATTGTATCGGTTTTCATATTCTTGGAAATCCCGTCACACAGCGCCACCGATCCGGTTTCCTGGAACCTGTTCCAATTGGGTACACGCGGGCGCAGATAGGCGTGTTCGATCGTTTCGATGGTATTTTGGAAAAAGCCGTTGCTTGCCTGGTTGATTTCACTGGAAAGCCATGCGTCCCGCTGTCCGGGCTGACCGCCGCCGGAAAAATAAATTCCCTTTTGCACCTCGGGCAGCGTGACATATTCCACAAACCGCGCGGCGCTGCCGGTATGCGTGCACTGGCTAGAGATCGCAATACCCACGCCGCCCAGAATCGGCGCATACCGTGCAGATTCCCAGAGCGGAGAATTGTAAAAACGTACGATATTCGGATAATTCCCCGGGATGGAATAGTTGACATACCCAAACAGGAACGGGCAGTAGACCGCATCCTCCCGGCAGGACATCTCATCGAGTACATGCACCGGGTTCATTGCGAAGGGGTTTCCGCCGCATATTTTTGCAAGTGCCCGGATATTCTCAATCTGCCGCCCACCGACAGCAGGGTCAATCCCATCCTGTTCCCGCAGAAACGCGTCCCCCGCGTCCGCCGCGCACAGGCTCAGGAAAAGGCACCAGATATCGGTGGGGCAAAGCGGCGCCAGGATTTCCATTCCAGACGGAAGGCGTTCTCGCAGACGGAAAACCTCCGAAAGATTTTGGGGACGCTCGATCCCCAGCTTTTCTAACAGATCGTCCCGGGAGGCGCTGACCAGCGCCGCAACGTCCACCGGAAAGGCCAGCTGTTTTCCATCGTAGCAATAGCTGGAAAACGACCTGCCAATCTCCTGCTTTCGCACCAGTTCGAAATGTTCCGGGGATATGCAGGTTTCCAGATCCACATAAAGCTGCTTGCGGCAGGCTTCCCCGGTGAAGGGATGATCGATCAGCAGCAGATCGTAATCCGCCGCAAGCTTTTCCACCGGATAATCTCCAAAATCACGCAGGGAACGTTTCTTCCAGGTGATTTTTATATCGGGATGAAGGCTTTCAAACTCCTTTGTAACATGAATCAGCGGATCGAAACCGCGTTTATGATCCCAGGTGATCCCATTTAACTCTATCAAACTCGTTACTCCTCAGGTTCAAATTTCCTCGCTGATGATATGCTCGTTCAGAAGTTCTTCGATCTGCGCCTCGCTCATGGAAAGCTCGCGCAGGATTTCACGGCTGTGTTCACCTACCATCGGCGGCGCCAGATCGATGGTGGGCTGTGTTTCACTCATCGTGATGGCCGGGGCGACACACCGGAAGGTCCCGGCTTTTCTATGTTCAAAACTGCCGATTGCGTGCATATGCTGCACCTGCGGATCGAATTCCACTTCGGTGATGTCTTTGACAGGGGCAACCCACAAATCGCGTGAAAGCATCGTTTCCAGCCAGTGGTCAACCGTCTTGGTGGATGTGACTGCTTCGATCGCGGCAAAGACTTCGTCCCGCCGCTCATAGCGTACAGTTGGATCGGCATAGCAAAGGAGATCCGGATCGCCCAATGCGTCCACCAGGACCTCAAACGGTCCCATCGCAATGGCAAGATACCCGTCCGAACAGCGGTAAATTCCAAAGGGGGCCATCTGGAACGGATGTGCGATACCGGAATCCGGACGCTCATATTTCACATCAGAATTGAGAAGCATCATAAATTCCTGGCTTTCCAGCGCCATCGACGAACGCATCAGATCGACCTCGATACGCTGTCCCTCACCGGTGCGCTGGCAGTAGATCAGCGCGGAAAGGATCCCATAGACCAGATGGAAGGAGGAAAGCTGATCCGGCAGACCGGTCCCAAGCGGCGTGGGCGGGTCGTTTTTACGGCCGGTCAGGCCGGCGAGGCCCACAAAACTTTGCAGCAGCAGGTCCTGTCCAGGCCGTTTCACATACGGGCCGGAAGAGCCAAACCCGGAATTGCTGGCGTAAATCAGGCGGGGATTGATCTTTTTGAGATCCTCGTAGCCGAAGCCAAGCTTATCCATGACGCCGGGACGAAAGTTTTCGACAACAACGTCGGTCTTTTCAACCAGTTTATAAAGGATCTCCTTTGCCTTTGGATTTTTCAAATCTATGGCGATTGAACGCTTGTTGCGGTTCCACGCCATGTAATTTGGGGAGCTGTGGCCTTTCAGGAACTCATTGCAGAAGGTGTGGGTCCGAAAGTTGTCTCCGACGTCCAGGCGTTCCACCTTGATGACTGAAGCGCCCATATCCGCGAGCATCATCGTGGCAAACGGTCCGGCCAGAAACTGGCTGAAATCAAGGATGGTGATGCCTTCCAATGCCTTTTTCATAATCTCTTCCTCTCTCAATTTTTATGAACACGCGTTTATAAATAATTATAAATAATGCACTATATTTTTAAAGAACAGCGGTTTATAGCCTCATTTTTGTGAAAGCGCGTTTATGAATCTCCAAAAGCAACCGGAGAACGACCGCCTATGTATCGGTCGGCGTCTCCGGGGCATTGATGTTCAGGATACTTTCCCGCACAATCACTTCAAATTCTTCCAACTTTAGATTTTGCCTGAGACATTCCTTCCCCTCCACCAGCGCAACAAGATTGTCAATCGCCAGGTTGGAAAGCTTTTCCACGCTGGCCGCCACCGTGGAAAGAGGTGGAGTTGTGAACCGGCTGATCTCGGTATTGTCAAACCCGATGATGGATACGTCCTGGGGAATCCGGAAACCCATATCGCCCAGAGCACGCATCGCACCCAAGGCAAGCAGGTCATTACTGGAAAAAATCGCGGTGGGCAGCCGGCCCTGGTTGTTTGCAAAAATCTGCTTGGCAGCCCAGTATCCGTTTTCCTCCCGGTGGATGTTCATTTTAACCACCAGGTTTTCTTCAAACGGAATTCCGTTTTTAAGCAGGCAGTCCCGATAACCTTCAAACCGTTCGCGTGTCGAGCTCTTATCGATCGAACCCGCAATGTGCGCAATCCGTTTGTGCCCGTTTTCGATCAGGGTATTGACCGCCTCGTAGGCGCCCCAATAGTTCTCCGTATTCGCTGTCAGTATCCCGGGATAATTGACCGATTCACGTTGGTTGATTAAAATCGATGTACAATGCGCGTCGGACAGAGCCTTCAAAATCGAAGAAGGCACCAGGTCGCCCATGAAAATACCGCCAGAGACCATATTCTCCTGGAACATATTCAGGATGTTTTTCATCTGCATCCGGTTTTTGATCACCGAAACCAGCAACTGGTAACCTTTTTGCTGAAGGCGGTCGGCCGCATAGGTCAGAAAAGCCGAATAGAACGGGGATGCGTGGATGATATTCTCGCTCGTTTCGTCCAAGTCGACAATGAACAAGCCGACGATCCGGCTCGGCTTCCCCGCAAGGTTGCGAGCCGCATTGTTGGGGGAATATCCATATTTTTCAACAACGTCCATCACCCGTCTGCGGGTTTCGGGCGGCACATTGCTGTATCCGTTGATGACCCGCGACACGGTGCTCCTGGAAACGCCTGCGAGTTTTGCAATTTCTGTCGATTTCATTGCGCCTACCTCGTGAACACGTGTTTATAATTTTATTGTAACATATTGTATCTGCTTGTCAACAAAAACTCCCTATCATTTATTCCAATTTTTTTAACTCATTTTTATCATTGTTGCTGATTTCTAATTCAAATTTCACAAAATTTAAGTTCTATTTTTAACGACCTCTTTCCGGGATCATAAAACTTGGAAGCCATACATATTCATTAACAAGAAAAAGGAGTGGTGTGTGCATGACCGACAGGGAATTGTTTGCGCGGCTGATCCAATGCGAAGCTGGAGGGGAAGGTGACAACGGCATGAAGGCGGTTGCCAGCGTCGTCATGAACCGTGTGAACGCCACCGGCGGTGAATATAAGCGCGTCGGACAGGGCAGCATCCGGAAAATCCTCTATATGACCGGCCAATTCGTCTGCATGTCCGAAACCGAACGCGGCAAATACAATCCCCAAAATATTTACAACATGAGCCCGGAACCGATCCATTTTGAGATTGCGGACTGGGCGATCGCAGGCAACCGGCTGCTCAACCTGGAGCTGGCCCTGTGGTTTTATAACCCATTCTCCCCGAACTGCCGCCAGAATTTCCCCAGCAAAATCGGCTATTGGGTGACGCGCATCGGTGACCATTGTTTTTATAATCCATCTTCCTCTTATTTTGAAACCTGAAAGGAATGATTTGTTTTGCCAAATGAACAGCTCTCCAGCAATATGCAGCAGACACAGAATCCCGTGACCCAGCCGGACAGCACCAGTGAATTTTACCGGGAATCCTTCGGTGAAGTCCTGGCCGACAACATCGGCATCTATGTCACATGTGAATTTCTCATCGGCACGGGTGGTCTGGTCGACAAATCCGGCATCCTTTATGCCGCTGGCGTCAATTTTGTCACCTTGTATGACGATGAACAGGACCGCTATATCACCTGCGACCTCTATTCGCTTAAATTTGTGACCTTCTACGGTTCCCGGCCCACTCCGCGCAATCCAAACCCGGCCAGCCGCACCATGCAGAACAATATGTCCTATCCGCAAAATCCCAACCGCCCGATGGGACGCGGATAAACAGATCTTCCAGATATTTGCAAAAGCAGTTTCATGGCACATTACAACACCCCCAGATGCGAAAATCAAACCGCATCCGGGGGTGTTGCCGCGTCTTTCAGCCCTTTCAAACAACTACTGATGCCTCACATCTTAAACTATTTTCCCTGTCCAGGCTAAACATGCTGTCACAGCCCCAATTGCGAACCATAAAAATCCATGCTTCACCATTGACCCGAGCCATCCAATCTCAGATAAAGTTTTTGTTCATCCATCTGCCTCGTACAAATCGGACTGTGAATACGGCCGACCGGAAGATCCAATCGATGCACATCGCGGCCCAAACGCCAAACACGCCCCAGCCAAGGTATTGCCCCAAAAAATAGCTGAATCCAACCCGGAAGATCCACATTGACAAGATCGAAGTGGTCATGGTAAACCGGACGTCGTTCGCGGCCCGCAGGCCATTCGGCAGCGTGAATGAGAGCGGCCACGCGATACAGTCCATGACACAGGCCAGCGCGGAGATTTCCCAGGCGATTTCAGCAGTCTCCGCTGGAAGCGCAAAACAGGCGATGATTGGGTTTAATAAGAAAAAGACCAACAGGTTGCAGCCGATCATCAGCCCATAGGATACCCCCATAAGCTTGATGGTGTAGCTCTTCGCAGCCAAAAAATCCCGCGCGCCGACACACTGCCCCACAACGGTGATCATCGCCAGACCGACCGCCGCGCCCGGGATCTGCGCCATTGCAAGGATGCTGTTGGAAACAGCGTTCGCGGCCAGCGCGACCGTCCCGAATGAGGTGATGAGCCCCGCTACGAGGATCTTGCCAATATGGAACATGCTGTTTTCGAGGCTGTTTGGGATACCGAGCCGAAGAATATTCTTCACCATTCGCCCATCCAGCCGAATTCCCTGCTCCCACTCCAAATGGATGCGGTGTTCGCCTTTATGCAGCAGGAACATCAGGAACACCGCGGCAAACGCACGCGCCGCGAGGGAACCGAGCGCCGCGCCCGCGACGCCCATATGAAATCCAAAGATAAACAGCGCGTTCAGTGAGATATTGATGATATTCATGATGAGCGCGGCCAGCATCGAAACGCGGGAATTCCCCTGCACGCGGAACAGCGCCGCCCCCACGTTATAGAGCGCGATCAGCGGATAAGTCAGCGCCGAGATCCAGAAATAGGTCTGCGCATTCTGCATGACGGCGGACTCCGCCGAACCGAACAGCGCGTAAAGGATCGGAGCCTTCCCGATCAGGCAGACAGCCCCCACCAGAAGCCCAGCCCCGGTTGTCACCATCAAGAGCTGTTTGGCGGCGATATTGGCATTTTCGCGATCCTCTCGTCCGAGGTACTGCGCCGCCACGATGGCGCCGCCAGTTGCGAGGGCTGCAAAAATGCTGTTGAGCAGCAGATTGATCGAATCCACAAGTGAAACGCCGGATACCGCAACCTGCCCAACCTGCGCCACCATGACGGTATCCGCGATGCCGATGGTCGCGTTTAGGATCTGTTCGATCACCAGCGGCACGATCAGATTAAAGAGATCTCTGCGCGTAAACATGAAATTCCAATCCGTCCTTCCTTCATTCTGTTACCATATTGCACCTTTTTTACCAAGAGATCAAGTCTTTTTTACATTTTCGTGATTTGGTCACTATGTGGTAAATTTATCGAAATTTTCTAGTGCATTATTACAAATAAAAAGAAGAACCGAATGGAATTCAGTTCCTCTTTAGGGATTTCTCTTAAAGTTTCAACTTTTTGGCCATCGTATCCGGATTGGTGGAATATGCAATTGCATCCGTTTCGGAAATCTTTCCCTGTTTATACAGGGCCAACAGGCTCGCATCCATCGTGACCATCCCCTCGCCCGCCGACGAATAGATCACCGTGTCGATCTGATGCACCTTCGATTCGCGGATCATATTGCGGATCGCGCCGTTGACAAGCATGATCTCGAACGCGGGCACCACCTTGCCGTCGGTCGTAGGGATCAGCTGCTGGGAAACCACCGCCTGCAGCACCATGGCAAGCTGGATGCGGATCTGATGCTGCTGATTCGGCGGAAATGCGTCGATGATGCGGTCGATGGTATTCGCCACGCCGATCGTGTGCAGCGTTGAAATGATCAGATGCCCTGTTTCCGCCGCCGTCATGGCCACGTTGATCGTCTCATAGTCACGCATCTCCCCAAGCAGGATCACATCCGGCGACTGCCGCAGCGACGCACGCAAAGCCTTCACATAGCTGTCGGTATCGGTGGTAATCTCGCGCTGGCTCACAATGCTCTTCTTATGCCGGTGCAGATACTCGAGCGGGTCCTCCAGTGTGATCACATGCGAACTGCGGGTCTGGTTAATCCGGTCGATAACACACGCGAGCGTGGTCGTTTTTCCGCTGCCCGCGGGCCCCGTGACAAGCACCAGCCCTTTGGAACGGCTGCCGAGCTCCAGAATGACCTCCGGGATGCCCAAGTCCTTCGGATCCGGCAAGTCGAAAGTGACCACCCGGATCACCGACGCGAGCGAACCACGCTGTTTATAAGTGTTCGCGCGAAAGCGTGAAACCCCTTTGATTGCAAAGGAGAAGTCGTCGTCCCCGCCGAGCAGCACATCGTTCACGTCCCGTCCCCCGGCAAGCTGATAGACCCCTCGGACAAATTCCTCCGTCTGCGCGGGCATGAGGCTCTCCTCATTTGTGCGCACGATGTGGCCGTTCACCTTGTAACAGACCGGCAGGCCGGCCACCACATAGATGTCCGACGCTTTCTGCCGGACCGCTTCGGTTAAAATTGCAGCAATATCCATCCGTATTCCCTTTCCAAAAGCTCAGGAGCCCATCAGGTTCATTTCTTCCCCGCCATCCCAAAGATTGAGGGTATCGTCCGCTTCCCATTCTCCGGTGTACACGGACTGCCAGGCGGCCAATTCGTAACGCGGCTGGCCGGCGCCGCCGGGATAAATGAGCAGCAGCCGCACCTTCAGTGTGTGGCTCTCGTCAATCGGCACCTCGTAAGATGCAAAAAACGATCCCGCGTCCTGTTCGAGCGTTACACCGCCGGGCATTCGGGTTTCCGCGGCTGAAAAATAACTTTCGGGGCTGTCCAGTGGGATCTGTTTCAACTGGTAGTCAATCTCTGCAAGCAGCGTCTGTGCCGAAGCATCCGCCTGATAGTATGCCGCCGTCGCTTCAGCGGTTTTCCGGGAAAGCTTCTGATCCGCGTTCGCGCTCACCAGCGAAAGGGTTGCAAAGGTTGTCAGGCACAAAAGCACAAAGATCACCAGGATCGATGCGCCGCCGACATTCACGCCGGTTTCAGCGCTCCGCTTCATCCTGCATCCCTCCTCTTTCGTATCGTATTCCGGCGGGCTTACGCGCCCAGCGGATAGTATTCTTCATTTTCCAGATATTCGCCCACTTCAAGTGAAAAGACTGTCTCCCCGCCCATCTTTTCCACATCGATCCGCGCAATTACGGGGTTTCCTTCGATAAGCACCACATTTAACCGGTAAGCGGCCAGGGATTCACTTGCCGGAGCCCAGTCCCGATCGTAGTAAACCGCCACGCCGTTCCCCGCAGGCTGTGCGCCGTCCAGAAGCTGGGTGAGTTTTTCCGCCGAACCGTCCGCGCTTTTGAAGCATTCGGCCGCAGTCTGTGCTGTAACGGTCGCCATGCTGAGTTCGCTGCTCGACACGCTCGTCAGATGCGCCCAAGCAAACAGCCGGATGCAGATTGCGCTTGCAAGCGAAAAAAACAGGATCGCGATCATCAGCTCCATCAGGAATAACCCCGACTTGGAAGAACGCCGCTTCAATTCAATTTTCACAGGGCGTCACCTGCCTTTCCATGGTCCCCGTATCAGCCGCACCGCGGGCTCACCGCAATCTGCGCGCTTTTGCCGCTTTCATCGGTCACCGTGAAGCGGTAAAGGCTTTCTCCTGCCTGTTCAGCCGTAAAACCGCCGGCCCGCATGATCTCTTCGCCGTCCGCAGGGCTCATATCCGCCCCCTCCGCGACAAAAAGTTCCCTGATCGCGCCGCTGTCATAATAAATCCAGGTCTGGTAAGTTTCTCCTTCAAGCTCCTGTTCAAGCACCAGGGCATTGCCTTCCCCAAATTGTTCGAGCCGCACGCCGCCCATAAGATCGTTCTGCCGGACTTTCTGCGCAACATACGAAAGGGAGGTCCTCAGGTTAAAGTTTCCGTTCATACTGGAAACGGTACCTTTATAAACGTTCGCGCCGATGATCACCACCATCAGCGACGAGGCCGCGAAGACGCAGAACAGCGCCAGCGTAAAAAGCAGGTCCACCATATGGGCGTGGGTTTTTCTGGGCGTTCTCATCGCGCCGCCTCCTTTCCAGGATTATTTGGGATCTTTTGCAGGCTCCAAACCGAGCACCGTGATGTCCGGCATGATATTTGAAGCAAAACACTGGTAATCCACCAGATACTTTTCCCGGTCGATGCGCAGGCCGTACTTCTCTTCCAGGTACTCCAGACTTGGTGGATAGGCGCCCTCCACCGCATAGCAGTGCACCGCCGCACGGGTGATCGCCTGCCGGGTGGATTTGAGCTGCTCGGCGCTGGCTGCGGCCGAAACGGATTGGATGCCCTGCACGAATAGAACCGAGATCACAGCGAATAAAACGGCCGGCAGCACCAGGCCGCGCAGCAGCATATGGCTGCGTCTGGATTTCGCAAAGCGGTTTTTCATCCACCGTCCTCCCTTTCAAGTTTTCACGC
This sequence comes from Anaerotruncus sp. AF02-27, assembly GCF_003465835.1. Classification (NCBI taxonomy): domain Bacteria; kingdom Bacillati; phylum Bacillota; class Clostridia; order Eubacteriales; family Oscillospiraceae; genus Anaerotruncus; species Anaerotruncus sp. AF02-27. The sequence continues at coordinate 117,299 of NZ_QSBX01000008.1, forward strand.
CGCAAAGGCGGCACGCACAGCCGGTTTTCACCGGCTTCGCCGCACCGCCGCCAGAGGCGGCGGGCCTGCGGGCTTTGCCCGCAAGGGAAAACCGGCCCTTTAGCCGATCGATGACATGATGCCCATGAGCGGCAGCATCACCGACAAAAGGATCATGCCGACTATAATGGAAAGCACCGCCACCAGGGTCGGCTCCAAAGTCGAAATGGTGCTGCCGATCTGCGCGTCGATCTCATCTTCATAACGGTCGGCCAGCTTTTTCATGACCGTATCGACAGAACCGGTTTTAAATCCAACCGAAATCATCCGGGCATAGACGCCGGTAAAGATTTCTGTTTTCGCCAGCGCGTCCGAAAAGGAAACGCCCTGGGCAATATACTGTTTGCAGGCGGCGATTTTTTCGCTGATGGTCACATTGTCCACCAGATGCCCGACCATCTCGAGCGACTGGTCGGTGTCGAGCCCGCTCGAGAGCATCAGCGACATGGCCGAAGCGAACCGTCCCGAAGCAATCTTGGCGGACAGCTTGCGAGTGAGGAAGAAGGTCGCGCGGAAACGACTGAGCATGTCGCGGCCCCCCTTGGTCGCACGCATCACGAAATAGGCGGCCGCCAACACGGCGATCACGCCCACAATCACCGCGGAATACCGGCCGACGGCGCTGCCAAAGTTCATGATGCCCACCGAAAAATCGGACATCTCAGCGCCGAGTTGTGCAAACACCTGCGCGAAAATCGGCAGAACCTTTACAATCAGCACACCGATGACAATTACCATCATCGCAATCATGATGAGCGGATAGGTAATTGCGCTTTTGACGCTCTGCGCGATACTCTCCTCCCGCTCATAATAGTCGCAGAGGGAATCCATGACTTCATCAAGCCGGCCGGACTGCTGGCCGATCTCGGTCATATCGATCACATATTTTGGAAAAACGCCGGTTGCGGCAAGCGCCATATGCAGCGGTTCGCCCGCCTCCACATGGTCCTGGATCACCCCGATGATCCGCTGTCCATCGGAATTTTTCATATCCTCCCGCATAATTGCAACGCCTTCGCTCACCGGAATCCCCGATTTGAGGATCATTGCGATCTGGGTGCAGAATGTGGAGATTTCATTGGGGGAGAGCATCCCGCCCGTCCTGTTTGCCATGGTCCGGTCTCCTTCCTCTATGTAAGGCAGATTCTAATAGACATACTTGGTACTGTAGTTGCTTCCATTGCCGATAAACTGCATGATGCTGTCACTGCTGTTGCCGTTCGATGCAAAGGTCGGGTCCATCAGCTTCCAGCTGGTGCCGTCAAAATAGATGATCCCGTTGACCCAGCCGATCTCCTTGAGGTAAACGCTCACCCACGCATGATAGGTGCCGCCCGATACGTAACCGACTTCCAGGCGCGTGGGGATATTCTGGGTGCGCAGCATGGTCGCCATCACCGCGGCGTAATCGAAGCAAATCCCCTTACCGGAAGCGAGGACGCTGTCCACCTTCGGCAGATAGCCCGACTTGACCGACGAAGCCTTGTTGTAATCGTATGTAATGTTGCTGATCACATAATTATAGACTGCCTGCACCACGCCCAGGTCGTCCGCCGCTCCCGCGGCGAGCTCCGCTCCTTTTTGGACGGTGGTGGAATCGGCGGAAAAATTCACATACTGGTTCGGATAGAGATATGGCAGCAGCGAACTCGAAAGCTCGACCTTGATCGATTTTGAATAGAGCTGCGCGTACTGATTGCCGGAAACATTTTTAAAGACCTTGATCGAATAGCTTCCGCTTCCGGAGGTCAGCGGAAATACCTCATAGCCGCCTTTTCCAAGGTCATAGGTGTAGGTGGTCTTGTTGCTGCCGGTAATCTGCAATTTGATCTTTCCGCCAGCCGAACACTTGACCATCACATACCCTTCGGAAGTATTCGAAGCGTCGATGGTCACCCCACCGCCCGAATAGGTCGTCACGCCGGACGCATCCGGCACGCGGATGGTGGTCTGCACCGGACGCGCCGCTATCGGGACCTCCCCATCCAGGATTTCGGTAAGCCCTCCGCCCTGCGGCAGCAGCTGGTTCTCCTGTTCGGACGGGTTCAGCCCGTCCTGCACCGGCCGGGAGGCCTGCGGAACCTGCGGCTGGCTGGGGAGGTTGTTTTGGGACACAGAAGAACAGCCCGCCGTCAAAACGGCAAGCATCAGCGCAAGCAAAGCCAATATCATTTGTTTGGAACGAAACATATTCATACAGCAACCCCTTTGCTGTGTTGCTCAAAATGTCAGGTTTGACCTTCTGTCATGGTTTCCGGTGCCGAAAGTTCGGCAGGCGCACCGGACGTTTCCAGCGTCTCGCTTTCCCCGGACGCGCTAGGCGCGGATTCCTCCGGCAGGTCGTTCACCGCGATGAGACGGCCGGTAACGACGATCCGGTTGAGGTGTGTCCCGATCGGGTCGCAGGAGGTGAGGGTCAGACGGTTATAATCCTTGATGCGGATCGGGTCCCAGTCATCGGCCTGGATAATCTCAGTGCCCTCGTATTCATAGACATATTCCTTGCCTTCATAATCGAGGTACATCAGATCGCCGTCGGTGACCGTCTGAATATCGAGGAATTCGCAGCCATAGATATCCCGGTGGCCGGCGATACTGACATTCGGGTTCCCTTCGCCCGGAACCTGTCCATATTCGTAAAGCCCAACGCCGCCCTTGAGCGTCTCGTCATCCGAGCCGCCCCGCACCTCGGAGACAAGGTTCAGGCGCGGGACACGCAAAACCATCGATTTATCCACATAGGCGGAACGTCCGTGCGTGCCGACCAGCTTGCCGACCGGATAGACCTGTTCCCGGTACGGTGCGAGCGGATCGGCCGGTTCAGATTCGGAGGAGCCGGGTTCCGGCTCCGGTTCGGAGGCAGAAACAGACGGCGCTTCCGAGGAGGGCGCGGGCGCGGAGGCCCCCTGCCCGGCAAAGAGGAACGTCCATGCGCAATATCCCAACAGCGCCGCACCAATTACCGCAAGCAAAGCAGGCAGCAGGCGGTTTCTGCGCCCATTGGGCTTTTTCGGCGCGGGTGTTTGGAGCTGATTTTTTGACTGTGGGGACGTATCGTTCTGTTCCCGGTTCACGGGATTCGGATTTTCTTCCATTATAGACCTCCCGCAGGATATCGTTAGATGTTTTTATTATATACATTTTGACAGAAAAAGCAAAGCCTATTTTATCCTCATATTCGGCCGAAAAGATTTTCTGATCTGAATAAGCGGTCACAAATTCCGTCTAAAAAGAACTTTACTTTTACCCAAAATATGATAAACTTAGCTTGAGAGAATCCGACTATTTATTCATAATGCTTTATTTTTGGAGGAATTCGGTCATGGATCAGTCTGTTCAACCGCCGCAGGACAATACCATTTACATCAGCATGCTCGGTGGATTTAAGCTAACCGTGCAGGATAAGGTCCTCAGCGACACCCTCAACCGGACCCACCAGCTCTGGAACCTTCTGGAATATCTGATTGCATTCCGCAACAAGACGGTTTCACAGGACGAGCTGATTGAAGCGCTCTGGCCGAATGACGGCAGCGAAAATCCCGCCAATGCACTCAAAAACCTGATCTACCGGATTCGCAACCTCTTCACCAACCACGAAATCCCTTTTGCCAAAGAGATTATCATTTTTCATCGCGGTTCCTACCGCTGGAACAACCAGCTTCCCTGTGTGGTGGATATTGAAGAATTTGAAAAGACCTTCCGGATCGCTTCGGATGTGGAGCAGCCGAGCGAATTCAGGATCGAGCAGTACCGCAAGGCGCTCGATCTCTACAAAGGTGATTTCCTGCCCGGGTCGAATTGCGAGGAGTGGGTTGTCCCCCTCACCGGCTATTACCGGTCGATCTATTTCAAATGTGTCTATGAGGCGATCAGGCTGCTCATCAAACAGGAAAAGTTCGACGACATCCGGATTATCTGCGAACAGGCCATTGTGATCGATCCATTTGAGGAAGGCGCGCATAAACACCTGATCCACGCGCTGGTCAAGCAGAATAAGCAGAGCGAGGCGCTCGCCCATTATAACTATGTGACCGATCTGTTCTACCGGGAGCTCGGCGTCAGGCCCTCCGACGCCATGCGCAACCTCTACCGCGAGATTGTCAAATCGGTCAACAATGTCGAAACCGACCTGGGTATCATCAAGGAGGACCTGAGTGAGCGCAATGCCGTCAAGGGCGCGTTCTACTGCGACTACGAGGTCTTTAAAAACATGTACCGGCTCGAAGCGCGCACCGCCACCCGCACCGGCCAGTCGGTCTTTATCGGGCTCATCACTGTGACCAACTCGAAAGATGAGGTTCCCGATCCGCAGACGCTCAGCAGGATCATGGACCAGCTGCTCGAAACGCTGCGTACCAGCCTGCGCCGCGGCGACGTGATTTCCCGCTTTTCTTCGACGCAATATGTCCTCATGCTGCCTACGCTTACCTATGAAAATGGCGAGATGGTTATCAGCCGGATCTGTAAAAAGTTCCGTTCCGAATGCAAGCTGAAGGATGTCAAGCTCCATACCACTTTACAGCCCCTCGACCCGATCCTCTGAAAAACAGACACCGCCCGGCTGCAAGCTCACCGCAGCCGGGCGGTTTTTGGCTGGATTTTCCTGTTTCTGTCGCATTTTGTAAACGCGGTCATATTTGCTCAACATCAAATCTTGTCTGGATTCGAAATTGTGACCGTCGTATGACCGTTCCATGCAATAATAAAAACAGTAAATTATAAAGGGGGATTGTTGCTTGCCGATTCGTGGTTCCACAATGCTTCCCAGCAATGTCACCCGAACGCTCGTCTGCATTGACCAGGCATTCGTTGCAGAAATGGCCGGCCGCCTTTATAATCCGTTCGCAGAGCATCCCATCGAGTTCCATGGGGTCATCGATATGGCGACCCGGATGGACCGGCTGTTTGATGCCCTGTCCTTTCCGCAGGTTTATTTCGACTACCGTTCTTTCCGGAAGGAAAACACCGCGCCGCCGGCACGTTCCAAAGCGAAGGAGGTTCAACGCTATATGGATGACAGCATTTTTGAAACTGAAAAAGGGCAAAAGGCCACTTTTATCGTCCAGGTACAGTTCCGGCAGAACGCCACCTGGCAGGGAACGATCCAATGGGCTGACCAGAAAAAAACCCGGCGTTTTCGCAGCACGCTGGAAATGATCAAGCTGATGAGCGACGCGCTCGAAGAGGAGAGCGGCGATTCAGTCGAGCTTGCCAGCTGGGAGAAAGAGCCTGAAAATGAAAAATAGATGATTTCCGCTCCACTGTCCGGCTTTACCGGGCAGTGGACTTTTTTTCCTGCGCCGCTGGTTTCGCTTGATGTGCGGCCGCCAATTGGATATAATGATATCAATTTAAGCCTTCCGGCGCGCCGGAAGGAAGGAGGCCTTCCATGAACGAAAAAGAACGGATGCTGTCCGGCGGGTTCTATCATCCCGGGGACGAACAGCTCGTCGCCGACCGCCTGCGCGCCCGCTCCCTCACCATGCGCTACAACGCTCTGCCGCCCGGCGCCTGGGACGAGCATGCAAAAATTCTGGAGGAGCTGCTCGGCCACGCGGGATATGACTGCTGGTTTGAACCGCCGTTTCATTGTGACTACGGCTATAATATTGCGGTGGGGGACGGTTTTTATGCAAACTTCAACTGCACCCTGCTCGACTGCGCGAAAATCCAAATTGGCAGCCATGTGATGTTTGGCCCAAACGTGGTCATTGCCGCCGCGACCCATCCGCTGCTCCCGGAACAGCGCAACAGCGGTTTTGAATTCGGCCGTCCGGTCACCATCGGCAACAATGTTTGGCTCGGCGCGGGCGTGGTTGTCAATCCCGGGGTAACCATCGGGGATAACGCGGTCATTGGCAGCGGCAGCGTGGTCACAAAGGACATCCCGCCGGATGTGCTCGCGGTGGGCATTCCCTGCCGCGTGCTGCGCCCGATCACCGAGGCCGACCGTATGGAGATGGGCCGTCCCTGAGCATACCGGCTGTCAAAAGGAGTGTCCAAAATGAAAACCTGCCTGCTAATCGGGATCGGCGGCGCGGCCGGCGCGATCCTCCGTTATCTGCTCGGCATGCTGCCGCTGTCGGGAGATTTCCCGCTGGCCACCTTTCTCACCAACCTGCTCGGCGCTATTGCGATTGGGTTGGTCATTGGTGTATCCGAACGGTTCCCACAGCTGCCGCGCGAACTCGTCCTGTTTTTAAAAACTGGATTCTGCGGCGGCTTTACCACCTTTTCCACCTTCTCGCTGGAAACCCTAACCCTGCTCGAAGGCGGACAGGCCGTGCTTGGGAGCCTTTATGCCGTCCTAAGCGTCCTTTCCTGCGTGTTCGGCGTGTTCCTCGGCCGGCTGTTGGCGGTTTCCCTCTCCCCGGCCATCTGACCCAAACGCGAAAAGGCGCGAACCGTGTAGCGGTGCGCGCCTTTTTAATCATTACAATTACGCAGCGGCTTTTGCGCCGGTCTTTTCGGTCAGCTTGCGAATACCCTGGAAAGCGACCACAACGCCAAGCGCGAAGAGAAGGACTGCAAAGACAAGCTGCAGGCCGTCCCCAAAGGCATTGGCCGAGGCGGAAAGGCCGGTGGCAAGCTGGACAATCTTCATGGTGAGCGCGGTGAAGGTGACCGCCAGCATGCAGACCATCGGGATCCAGAGCATGAAGCCTTTGCGGTTGGTGTGTTTGAGGAAAACCGCACAGGCGATCAGCGAGAGCGCGCCGAGCAGCTGGTTGGCCGAGCCGAACAGCGGCCAGATATTTGCATAGCCCATCTTTGCGAGGATGAACGCGAGCACCAGCGTAATGACTGTGGCAAAATATTTATTCGAAGCGAGCTTCATCGCAGGGCTGAGGTTCGCCGGATCAGCGTCCGGATCGGCGAAAAATTCCTGGAAAGAGAGGCGGCCGATACGCGCCACCGAATCGAGCGAGGTGAGCCCGAACGCGGAAACCGCCAGCAGGATCAGGGTGGTGGAAACCGATTCAGGGATCGACAGCTTGGTGAGGAAGGTTGCGATTGCGCTTGCAAAGACCTGCGGCGGGGTTCCTTCCGGCAGGGTTGCGCCGGAGGCAAGGAATGCCACACAGATCAGCGCGATGATGCCCAGCATGCCTTCGAGCAGCATGGCGCCGAATGAAACCGGCAGCATATCCCTTTCATTTTTAATCTGTTTGGATGCGGTGCCCGACGATACGAGCGAATGGAAACCGGAGATCGCGCCGCAGGCAATGGTGACGAACAGGGTCGGGAACAGGTACTGACCTTTTACCACGAAGCCGTTGAAAGCGGAAAGGTTGATCGACGGGTTATAGACGAAGATACCCACAATCGCGGCGACAATCATCGCGACCAGCAGATAGCTGTTGAGGTAATCACGCGGCTGCAGCAGCGCCCAGACCGGAACAACCGACGCGATAAAGATGTAGATAAAGATCGAAATATGCCAGAAACCAGTGGTCTGGTGGATCGGGAACGCAAGCCCCAGCGCAATGCAGGCAACCAGCAGCACAAGCGCCACCGTGGTGTTGATCCAGGTTTTCTGTTTTGAATACTTGAGGAACATCCCGAGCCCCACCGCCGCAGCGATAAAGAGGATTGAGGTGGTTGCAACCGAGCCGTTCGCGTCGATCATCGCGCCATCCGCGGCAAAACCGTTGAAGGTGCCCGCGACGATGTCCGCGAAGGCGGCGACCACAAGGATGCAGAAGAGCCAGCAGAAAAGCAGGAACAGCTTCTTGCCGACCTTGCCGATATACATTTCAATGATGATGCCGATCGAATGGCCTTTGTTTTTCACCGAGGCGTACATGGCGGAAAAGTCCTGCACCGCGCCAAAAAAGACGCTGCCCAGCAGGCACCAGAGCAGAACCGGCACCCAGCCGAAGATCGCCGCCTGGATCGGGCCGTTGATCGGGCCCGCGCCCGCGATCGAAGCGAACTGGTGTCCAAAGACCACATTGGCATCCGCGGGAACATAGTCCACCCCGTCCTCCAGTTCATAGGCCGGGGTCTTGGCTTTCGGGTCTACGCCCCAGGTTTTTGCAAGGTAGCGCCCATAGACCAGATACGCGCCGCCCAGCACCACCAGGGAGATTGCCATGATTGTTAAGCCGTTCATTTTGATTTCCTCCAAATCTTCTGTTTTACAGCCGGTAAAACAGTTGCTGTTACAGAACCGAAACGCAAAAAAGGCCCCGTCCCTTAAAACTTTTAAGAGACGAAGCCGAAGCCCCGCGTTACCACTCTTGTTGCCGTACGTACACGGCCGCTCTGCCATATCGAACAATCCGACCGCGCGGCCACCTCAAAGCAACACGGTTTCGTTGTTGAATATGTTTCCCGTTAACGGTGGAAATCCGGTCACACCTACTGGGTTTCCCGTTCAGCTGACTGCTCGCAGGGGATCAATCTCCGGGCTTTCACGCCGCCTTTCAGCGGATGGCGGCTCTCTGTGGCGGAAACTTCCAGAAACCATTCCTGTTCATCGCATTTGCATGATTCTGTATTGTGATGATTCTAACAACATTTGCGCGGTGCGTCAATGCGCTTTTCACACTTTTTCTGAAATATTGCAATATTATTCCCTTTTCTACAAAAATCCGGGCCAATCAAAAACGCTTTTCAGCAAAATTTATTGTATAAGTTGCTAAGCAATCAGGCTTATTTTTCGTCATTTCGCCCTAAGTCCCGCATCTGCAAAATTTGGGCGTCCAAAAGCCGCGCCTCGGCCGGATCGTGGGTCACAGCAAACAGGACCCGGCCCCGCGCATGGTGCAGAAGGAACCGCGCGGCGCGCTCCCTGTTTTGCTCATCAAGTCCGGTGAACGGCTCGTCAAGCAGCATCAGCGGGCTTTGAAAGGCCGCCGCCCGCGCGATCGCCGCGCGGCGCTTCATCCCGCCGGAAAGTTCCGCTGGGTAACGCCCCGCTTCCTCCCCAAGCCCCAATTCCAAAAGCAGCGTTTCCAGCTCCCGCGCCGGCCGGCGCGGTGCTACCAATGAAAGATTATCCAAAAGGGTCAGCTGTCCGACCAGCCGGTTTTCCTGAAACACCATCGCAACCCCTTCCGGCGGAAGCCCTGCGATGCTTCCCGTGTCCGGGCGTTCAAGCCCGGCAAGCAGGCGCAGCAAGGTCGTTTTTCCGCAGCCGGACGGCCCCATCAGAGCGGTTCGGCTGCCGGGCTGCAGCGTAAAATTCAGGCCCCGCAGGATCTGCTTTTCACCGTAGGAAAAGGAAACATCCCTGCATATGATCTTCATTCCCGCACCTCCCGCTTCATACGGTTCAGGCGCTTGGTCAGCGCGTCAAAACCCACCAGCATCATCCGTTCAAGCAGCACCGACAGCAGGATAATCACCGCTGTCCAGGCAAACAGGTCGACCGTTTCGAGGTAGACCTTTGCATTGTAGAGCTGGGTGCCGATCGCAGCCGTGGGAATGGCAATGACTTCGCCCGCGATGCCCGCTTTCCACGAAAATCCAAGTCCCACCCGCGCGGCCGATAAAAAATACGGAAGCGCTGCCGGCACGGTGATTGAACGCAGAACCGAGGCGTGCGGCAACCGGAACACCTTTGCCATTTCCAAAAGCTTCGGATCGGTACTTTTGATTCCCTGATGGACATTTGACCACACGAGCGGCAGCACCATCAGGAAAGCGATAAAAACCGAAAGGTTTTTCCCGCTGATCCACACAAGCGCAAGGATCACAAAGGAAGCGACCGGCGTTGCCTTGATGATATTCATCGGCAGTGAAACGAATGCGTGGGCCCATCTGGAATGCGCGGTGGCAAAAGCAACCGCCGTACCGCAAACGAGCCCCAACAGGAATCCTGTAAGGATCCTGCCGAGGCTTTGGACGATGATTCCCCAAAAGCTGCCGCTCACGGCGAGCTGGGCCACCCGGACAAGGGTGGCTGCGGGAGAGGCCAGCAAAAGGTCCTCCCCCACAGCGAGATAAGCCGCCTGCCACAGGAGCAGCCAGAGGACGATCACAATGATTCTTGTCGGGAACGGGTGTTTATCCGAGGAAGTAGAGGTTTTCATCCGGCAGCTTGCCTCCTACTGACTGGGGGTCCGCGTCGAACAGCACTTGATAGAATCCGCTGGCGATCGTCTTCATCTCCTCACCGGTTTTGAATACGATGCTGCATTCGGGGATTGCGGCTTTTGCGATCGGCGCTTTGGGGATGATGCCCCGCGCCACAACCAGTTCGGCCGCCGCATCGAGATTGGCAGGGTCGGTCACGAATTCGACCGAGGCCCTGTAGTTTTCCAGAAAGGCCTTGACCGCTTCGGGATGTTCTTCGATGAACTGCTGCTGGATGACGATGCAGCCCATTGTCAGGCCGCCCGCGCCGCCGGAAACCGCATCCCATTCCTTAGTCAGGTCAAGCGCCACGCGGATGTCCGGATTCTGCATGGTGACGGTGGTGACAAACGGCTGCGGCAGTACCGCCAGATCCGCCTGGCCCGCCGCGAGCAGGTTTGCAAGCTCGGTGTGCTCGGACTTGTATTCGACGGTTACCTCCCCGAGGATATCGTTCTGCGCAAGGATATAGTTGAGCGCAAATTCCGGCACGGAACCTTTTCCGGTCGAATAGACCGTCTTGCCGGCAAGGTCGGCGATCGACTGGATGGTATCGCCGTTTTCCACAACATACAGGATTCCCATTGTATTGAGCGCCGCGAGCTTCACTTTGCCCTCGGTCTTGTTATAAAGGGTTGCGGCAAGGTTGGTGGGCACGGCAGCGATGTCAAATTCTCCTTGGATGATTTTTCCGACGATCTCATCCGGCGCGCCCGCCATCGTGAATTTGTAGTTTGAAAGGTCTTCGCCGTCAGCTTCCTCCATCAGCTTGACCATACCGATCGCGGTCGGGCCCTTGAGCGCCGCAACGCGCACCTCCACATCGTCGGTGGGGATGGTGAATACGGGTCCTGCCGGAGCGGGAGCTTCGGATAGGGCAGGTTCGGCAGAAGCCGGCTCAGCTGTTCCAGAGGAAGCGGGCGCACTCTCAGGCATGACGGAAGAAGACGGGGCTTTTGCCTGGCCGCAGGCGGCAAAGGAAAGGGTCAATGCGAGCGCCAGCAAAATGACGGATCGTTTTTTCATAGGACAGGTCCTCCTTATGCAATTGGAAATTATTTTTGTCAGAATGGATGTTTCAGGGCTGCCGGGATGCGAACCGCAACCGTCTTCTCAGCGCGGCGGATAATCCCCCGTTTCTCCAGCACGTCGAGGCTCCGGTAAAGCGAAGCGCGGCCGATGTTGAGCTGGCGGGCGAGCTGTGCATAACCCTGAGAAACGACCACCGTGCCTTCCTGTTCATTCTCCAGCAGGTAAAAGCGCAGGGCCTCCAGCGCGCTCGGCGCGGTAAAACGCTCAATCTTACGATTGAGGAACCGGATACGGCAGGAAAGAAACGCGATGTAGTTGACCGCTGTCTGCGGAAACTCTGCAAAAAGTCCGGTCAGCTGCCGGTCGGTGATGAAAACAACCTGTGCCGCCGTTTTGGCTGAAACCGTTGCGATATAGTCCTCTTCCGGCGAGAAAAGCGCCGCCACTCCAAAGCAGTTTCCGGCGTCAAGTGTGTTGAGCAGCACGCCGGACGCATTGTGAACAACCGCCGCGCCTTTGGTAACGAACCCCACCGAGCGGGCGAACGCGCTGGCTGTATAGATTTCTGCGCCAGCCGCAAAGCTTTCGGCATGCAGCTCGTCAAGGAATCCCTCCACCAGCTGCGGGGGGATCTGCTCAAACAGGAAACTGCCGAGCAGCAGCTGTTTTTGCCGGTTTGTCAGCGACACAAGGCACTCCTCCCCAAAACTGTCTCATTTGATACAGATTCATTATATCATGGAAGTATTTTCTGTCAAGCCACAGTTGCGTCAAAGCCACAAACATGCTATGCTGGGAACATCAAAACCGCAAGGAGGCCGCGATGATTTCGATCGACGAAATGCAGGAGATGCTTTCTGAACTGCTTGATGAACTGCCGGAGCCTTTTTTTGCCGAGCTCAACGGCGGCGTAAGCCTGCTGCCCGAGGCAAAACCGAATCCGGCAGCCCGCGCCGATGATCTCTATATCCTTGGGGAGTACCATTCGGGCGGGTTCCTCGGCCGGGCGGTCTTTCTTTATTATGGCTCGTTTGAACGGGTATTCGGCCATCTCGCCCCACTGGCGCTCAAGCGCGAGCTGCGTAAAACACTGCGCCACGAATTCCGGCATCACATCGAATCGCTCGCCGGTGAGGACGGGCTCATCCTGGAGGACATGCGGCAGCTCGAAGAATACTTCCGGCAGGACGCCGCGCGCCGCGCGCCCGGTGAAGCCGCCCGGCAGGCGCATGAAAACGGTCTTCGCGAAGGTCTGCGGTTTCGCCGTAAGTCATTTTAATATACCGGCCAATGGCCAATAAGCAAAAAAACAGCCGCTTTTGCGGCTGTTTCTCTATTATTTTTTGTCGAGTCCTTCCACATAAGCCGTATAGCTTTCCTTTGTAAACACTGGCTGGAACTCCGCTTTGATTCGGCGGGCTTCCTTTCCGCCGTCCCGGAGCAGCTGATAAACGGTAAGCGCCATCAGCTTGGCCGGAACGGCCAGGGCTTTATATTCGTCGGTAATGGTGAAATCCTGGCTGTGCAATGATCCGGAAAATCCGCCGTGGGTGAAGTTCACGACCGGCAGCAGATGCGTCAGGTCGCCCACATCGGTGGATGCGGTGTTGTGGCGGATGATATCCACCGGCTCCCAGCTCACGTCCTCGAGCAGCGCGGCCGATTTCAAAAGGACCTCGTCCGCCTCCCGCGCGATGATCGGCAGATACCCCTGTTCGTCCAGAATTTCGGCAGTCGCACCGATCGCATACGCCGCGCCGGTGAATGCCCGGTCGACCTTTTCGCTTGCCGCGCGCATCGCGCCAAGCGTCTTCGCGCGCACCTGCATCTCCAACCGTACCTCGTCCGGCACGACATTGACTGCGCTTCCGCCTTTCGTGATGATCGGATGCACACGGACATAATCCTGCTCCCGAAAGGTTTCCCGCAGCATCCCGATGGCGGAAAGCCCCAAACTGGCTGCATTGAGCGCGTTTACAGCGAGATGCGGCGCATTCGCCGCGTGCGCCGCCTTGCCATGCAAAACGACCGTCTTTGCAACAAAACCATTGCAGGAAAGATTTCCAAGCAACAGATCACTGCCGCATTCGACCATATGAACATGGGTGGTAAGCGCCACATCCACATCGTCAAACGCGCCAATCCGGATCAGCTCGCTCTTGCCGCCGTTAAAACGGATCTTCCCGGCCTCGCGCAGCTCCCGGCGTATAGGAGCGTCGACATGCTCCTCCGCGGGCACCGCGAAAAAGACTGCGTCGCCGTCAAGCGCTTCGCGCACCTCTGGGTCGGTAAGCGCCATCGCCGCGCCAAGCATCGCGGTCATCTGCGCATGATGCCCGCAGGCATGCGACACACCGTTTTCCGGATTCGCAAAGGGATGCTCCGCGCAGCGGATCCCATCCAGCTCGCTGATGACCGCCGCTGTCGGACCCCTGCCGCTGCCAAGCCGCGCCTTCACGCCGGTGACCGCCAACCCTTCCTCTACCGGCAGGCCAAGCGCCCTAAACTGCCGCGCAATTTTTCCAGCAGTACAAAATTCCCGGAAGCCGGGCTCCCCGCGGGAATAAATATCATTTGCAAACCGATACAGTTCCGGCGTTTTTTCATCGATAATCGTAAGAATCCGCTGTTCAATCGGGTCCAAATCAGTCACCTCACCGCTTTATTTTTTGACGCTCCCATTTTACTCTCCTTGGCCTGTTTGGTCAATTCCCTTTATTTTCAATATATTTCCATTTTAATTGTGTGATTCCACTAATAAAATGCGTTGCTGTTTGTCCAAGTCGGTGAATCCTCTGTAAATTTCAGGAATCGTTTGACAATCTAAACAGAGCGGGTATAATTTAAATATGCAAATTAACTACCAACTGCTTAAGGAGTGTGAACAGGATGGCTTTCAAGAAAAACCAGTATTACCTGATCCTTTCCCGTGTGAACAAAAAGGCCCTTGGGATTGAAAACGCGAGCTTGGAAAACGGCGCCCTGGTGCAGCTGCAGGATAAGGACGGCAGCGACGCGCAGCAATGGCAGGCCATCGGCGGCGAGTCATCCTTCAAGCTGATTAACAAACTTTCCGGGAAGGCGTTGGACGTCGTCTACGGCGGCACCGAGTGCGGCTCCTGGGTCCACCAGTGGGAGGATCTGCCCACCGATACCCAGCAGTGGTATCTGGAACACGATCTCGACGGTTATGTCCGCATCAAATCAAAAAAATCCGGGCGCTGCCTTGACATTGTGGCAATGGTCGCCGCATACGGCGCGAACATCCAGATTTGGGACGACGTGGACGGCATGAATCAGCAGTGGACGATCGAACCGGCTCCGGCTGCCGAAAAGCCCGCTAAAAAAACCGCCGAAAAATCAGAAAAACCCGCTGACAAGAAACCGGCTGTGAAAAAGCCCGCCACGAAAAAGCCCGCCACCAAAGCGCAAACCTCTGCAAAGGCGGAAAAACCCGCTGCAAAAAGGGCCGCGAAAGCACCGGCTAAAAAAGCCGCCGCGGAACCTGAAAAGTAATCCGCAGATTACAAAGGAGCGTCCCTGATGGGACGCTCCTTTTATACGCGAAAAAATCGCTTTGGGATTCAGTGTATAGAATTTTCAAACAGGATGCCTTTTTCCGCGAGCGCCGCGCAGATGCGGCGGAAAGTTTCCTGATCCGGGCAGGAGATGGTGTGCAGGTGCACGCCGCCGGTCAATGCGGAAAGCGGCGTACCGCTGCTCGCGCGCAGCTTTCTCAGAAAGGAGTCCGCGTCGTAGCGGGAAAAAACGTGCAGCTGGCCGGAAATCTGGCCGTAGACCGCATGTTCGACCACCACGTCGATAACACCGCCGCCGTTATCGACCACCGCGTACAGCTCCTGCGCAATCTGGTCCTGTCCATGTTTGCAGGCGACCGTATAACAACGCTCCCGTTCGGATTGCTGCGCAAGGATATAGCCGCGCGGGGTGGCAGATATTGTCAAATTGGAAGCGCGCAGGAGCGCGATATCCCCCACGATGATCTGCCGGCTGACACCCATCTGCTTTGCAAGTACACTTGCGCTGA
The DNA here is from genome assembly GCF_003465835.1 of Anaerotruncus sp. AF02-27. Classification (NCBI taxonomy): domain Bacteria; kingdom Bacillati; phylum Bacillota; class Clostridia; order Eubacteriales; family Oscillospiraceae; genus Anaerotruncus; species Anaerotruncus sp. AF02-27. Next base: position 132,501 of record NZ_QSBX01000008.1, read on the forward strand.
CGGGCTGGCCCGCCGCCATCAGAAGTTCTTTGATTTTTTCACGCCGCTCGGAAGCGACCATTTCCATCACCGCCTTTTTTGATCGTCCGCTTTCTGTCAGCGGATGCTATAGTTCCTGATCTCGTTCCCGCTGAGATCCTTGATGGTGAACAAGCCGTCCTCATAGGTCATATAGCTGTGGGCGTTTCCCTCCTTCGGAATCGCGACCGAACCGGGGTTCAGGTAAACATAGTCCCCAACCGCTTCCATCGCCTGCACATGGGTATGGCCATGCAGCAGGATATCGCCCCTTTTGAGCGGAGGAAGCGCCCCTTTGTTGAAATGATGTCCGTGGGTGGCAAAAACCATCCGTCCGTCGAGCCAAAGCGCCATATATTCCGCCATAACCGGGAAATCCAGCACCATCTGGTCGACCTCGGCCTCACAGTTGCCGCGCACGCAGAGCAGCTCGTCCTTCATACCGTTTAACAGCGCAATCACCGCCTTGGGATTATAGTCGCGCGGAAGATCGTTACGCGGCCCATGATAGAGCAAATCCCCGAGCAGAATCAGTTTTTCGGGCCGTTCTGTTTTCCAGCATGCGATCATCTTTTCACAATAATAGAGCGATCCATGAATGTCGGACGCAATCATCAGTTTCATAAGGAACCTCCTGGATTGATTTCTATTCCATTGTACGACAATGTGAAAATTCCGTCAATTACCCCGTGCATTTTTACGCCAAAAAGCTTTTCCAACCGGTTCCATCGTAGTATAATGGTTCGGGATTTAATTGTAAAGAAGGTTCGGAAATGCTCACCGATATGACCGAAGGTTCTCCCGCCAAAATTCTCTGGCGGTTTTCCATCCCCATGCTGCTGAGCGTGGTCTTCCAGCAGCTCTATAACATTGTGGACAGCATCGTCGCCGGGCAGTATGTCGGCATGGACGCGCTCGCCGCGGTTGGAGCCTCCTTTCCGGTCACAATGATCTTCATGGCGGTTGCGACCGGTTCCAATATCGGCTGCTCGGTCGTGATCTCACAGTTGTTCGGCGCAAAGGATTTCAGCAAGATGAAAACCGCCGTCAGCACTTCTCTTATTGCGAGCGCGGCGCTCAGTTTTCTGCTCACCCTGTCGGGATTTTGGTTCTGCGGCCCGCTGATGCGGCTCCTGCATACCCCACAGGAGATCTTTTCAGACGCGGAGCTCTATCTGCGCATCTATACCGGCGGGCTTCTCTTCGTGTTTCTCTATAATATCTGCACCGGAATCTTCACCGCGCTCGGCGACTCCCGCACCCCGTTATATTTTCTGATCGCCTCGTCACTCGGCAATATCCTGCTCGACCTTGTTTTTGTGATCGTTTTTAAATTTGGGGTGGCAGGCGTGGCATGGGCCACCTTTCTGGCGCAGGGGATTTCATCGGCCTCAGCGCTCGCGGCGCTCGTTTTCCGGCTGCGGGCGGTCCCCTCCGGGGGCGCGGTTGAACGGTTTTCTTTCCCGATGCTTGGACGTGTCGCGGTCATTGCCGTGCCGAGCATTTTGCAACAGAGCTTTATCTCAGTCGGCAACCTGTTTGTGCAGGGGCTGGTGAACACCTTCGGCGCGGCAGTGGTCGCGGGCTTCTCGGCTGCGGGCAAGCTCAACACTTTTGCAATCACCTCTTTCACCACCCTCGCAAACGGGCTTTCCAGCTTCACGGCGCAGAACATCGGCGCCGGAAAACTCGATCGGATTGGCCGTGGCTTCACAGCCGGGCTCATTATGGTACTGTGCGTGGTAAGCTGTTTCTTCGTGGCTTTTTTTGTATTCAGCGGACAAATGATGGGTATTTTCCTCGATGCCGAGAATACCGACGTGATTGCGGCGGGTTCCGCCTTCCTGCGCGTAGTTTCACCATTTTATTTTGTCGTTTCAGTCAAACTCATCGCAGATGGCGTCCTGCGCGGCTCCGGCGCAATGGTGCCCTTTATGATCGCCACCTTTTCCGATCTCATTTTACGGGTGGTGCTGGCCTTTGTGCTGGCCGCGCGGCTTGGCTCCGTCGGCATCTGGATCGCCTGGCCGGTCGGCTGGACGATTGCGGCAGCGCTTTCGTATGCTTTTTATGCAAGCGGGATCTGGAAAAAGAGGCTTTTCCGCGAGGAACTATAAAAAAGGCGGCTGCCCAGCAGCCGCCTTTTTTATAACAGCCTTCCCTCCAGGAAGGCTGCCAGTGTATCCTCCACACGTTTGGCATGCAGCGGAAAGCGCTCCCTGAGCGGTTCGGCTGCGTTCTCCATGATATAGCCATGCCCAACAGCCTCCAGCATCTGCAGGTCGTTGTAATTGTCTCCAAAAGCCATCATTTCCGCCTTTTGAAAGCCGAATTTCTGCTGCAAAAGCCGGATGGCCCCACCTTTGTTGGCAACCGTGAAATCCATCCATTCCTCGCCCGAAACAGCCGCCGAAACCACGCCGCCCCATCTCTCCTGGAAATGCGCCGCCGCATGTTCGATACCTTCCGGATCGAATGCTGAAATTTTCAGGAAAGGTTCGTCCACCTGCGCAAAATCATCCACAATCGTCACAGCGTTGCGGGTGTCATAGAGCAGCGCGGCGGCCAAATCTTTGGATCTTGTGTGCAGATAGGAGGTGTGTTTTCCCGAAAGCAGCACCTCGCAGCGTCCATAGGTTTCGATGTCCCGGATAATCGCAAGGCCGATTTCCCGCGCGACGGGATACGATGCGATCACTTCCCCGTGCTGCATCATCAGCGCACCGTTCTCCGCCAGAAAAATCATATCCTGCCACACCGGTGAAAACAGCCTGCGCAGATTCGGATACTGTCTTCCGCTTGCCGCGGCAAAGACGATCCCTTTGCGGCGCAGCTCCCGGATAAGCGGGAAAACTTCCGGATTCAGCTTCTGCGCGCCGTTCTGCAAAAGCGTACCATCCAGATCACTGGCAATTAACTTGATCATACCGATCCTCCGATTTCCTCTAAAATGGGGATGGAAGCTTCCCATCCCGGCCGCAAATGGCTTTCCAACAAGATTGGACCGCAGCGGAGCGCCAAGCCGCGCGGCCAACGGCCCCGCCTCTTGTCCCTGCGGATATTGTACCATATCCGGACATGGAAATCCGATACGCCGCGCGGAGAATCTGCGCGGCGTATCGCCGGATATTCTGTTGAAATTGCCTCATCCGGACTGTACCGCATCAAAGCAGCCGCTCGTAAACAGGCGTATAGGCAATTTTCCCTCCAACCCGGTCGGAACGCATCAGGCTGACCCGCTCCGCTTGCATAGCAACCGGCTCCATAAGCCCTTCCAGCCTTTTTGCATCGACGCCTGGCGCGAGAATCACCTCTCTGCCAAGGGTGATATGCGGACAAAAGGGCCTGCTCTCGAGCGCAAAGCCCGCCTCCCGCAAATTTTTGCAGAGCTCTGCCTGCAAATCATACAAAGGGCTCGATCTTTCCACCCCGGCCCAGTAGAGTTTTTCCGATCCGCGTCCGGAAAAGCTCCCAATCCCGCAAAAGACAAGCGGAATCGGTCCAAATCGCCCCACCGCATCCAGGATCGCTTTGGCCGTATCCACCTCTGCGGTTTCTCCAAGGAACGCAAGGGTCAGATGCAGGTTTTCCCGCCGGGTAAAGCTGCCGCGCACAGCCAGTTTGCGCAAATGCCCGATTGTCCGGCAGAGCTGTTCCCCAGCCTCCCCGGACAGATTCACCGCGATAAAAAGCCGCATGGCGTTTTCCCCTTTCCATCAAAACAGCTGCAAATATCATAGCACAAAAATACCGTCCGGCAAAATCGCCGGACGGTATTTTCACTTTGTTTTTACGGACTCATAATTGCCCCGCCGAATAGGATGAGCCCGGTTTCATTGTCCACAATCGCGGCGTAAAACGGGCGGTCGCAGACCATTACGGTCTGATCGAGCGCCATCGATTTGCCAGCGATCCCAAGCCCGGTCATGCCGGCGGCCTCGGTGCCCTCCTCATCGACCTTAAGCGCCGTCTTATGGACCGCGCTGCTCACATAGAGGCTCTGGTCGCCGGTGATACCACTCAAATCCGCGTTTTCCTCGAACACGTCGGTCACACCCAGCGCCTTCATCGCATCGATCAGGCTGGTGCCATACTGCAGATCCATCTTCGGCATCCCGAAGAACACCTTACGCGATACGAGATCCGCAAGCACGCTTTCGATGAGCCCGGCGTTTACCGTCTTGAGAAAATTCGTTTCACCCTCCCGTGGCAGCAGGACAATCATAGAAGTCTTTCCATCCTTATATGGCAGCCGGATTGCCTGATACTGGTCGTTTTCCAGATAATCAAAGTTTGCCTCGCGCCGCATCATCTGCACCTTGATATCCCCGGACGGCGCATGGAAATCCTGTTCCCGCGTACGGCCGGGATCGAAGGCATCCTCCCACTGCGCTTTGAAATAGATCGTGTTGACCAGATACATAACCGTGTTCGGATCAATTTCCCCTTCAATCAGCTTTTCAATCAGGCCGTTGGTATTGCTTTTGATCCAGTTGTTGATCTTCCCGGCAGCCTCGGCACTGTCAAAATCGAGCGCTTCCACATGTGCGCTGAAAGCCGACTGCACGGCGTCCACAAACTCCTGCCGGATATCCTTAGCGGCGCTCTCCCGCATCCAAAGCGAATTGGAAAGCCGCATATCGGTCTCCCCGCGTTCCTCCAGGAGCTGTTTTTGCAGCTGCTGGCAGAATGCGTTCAGCACGGCGGTATCCTGTTGTCCAAGCAGATTCCCGAGCTGTTCGGCGCTTTCCCCTGCCGCGCCGTTTTGCAGCATCCCGAATGCAAGATAGATGCTCACCGGCGACAGGAAGGTGTTTTCATCCTCCTTATAAAGCTGTTCATACAGCCGGAAGCCAAATCCGTTCACCGCGCCGACACCCTGCGCGTCAAGCACGCCGCCCACCGCAGCGGGCAGTTTTTCGGTCTTTTGCGATCCGGGTTCGGAAGACGAAGCGGCGGACGCGCCGGATGGCGCGGGCGCCGCCGGTTCTGACGTTTCCCCGCTATTCACCGCCTGCTGCGGCTCGCTGGACGAAACCGGCGCGGGCGCGCAGGCTGTCAGCAGCATCGACAGGCAAAGCGGATAAATCCAAAGTTTCTGCCATTTCATATCCAGTTCCCCTTTCATGGCTTTCACCAGAAAAGTGGCAATTTTTTTTGAAAATCATGCATCCCGCAAGAAGAAATCTCCACTCCAATCCGGGTGGGGATTTCTGCATCATTCCGTGCCAGCCAGTCTGTCATCAAAATCCACCGCTGGCAAATTCCAGACTAGGAACCACCGCGCGATTATGCTATACTGTATAAAATCCTAACGAAAAGAGGCGCAACAGCTTGGAGAAAGTCAGATTTGGAATTGTCGGTATGGGCGTTATCGGTTTGATCCATGGAAAATCTCTTTTGGACGGAAGTGTCCCGGACGGCATTCTCACGGCCATCAGCAGCCGCAGCGACAGCTGTCTGCCGCGCTGCCGGGAGGCTTTCGGATGCGATCTTCCCTTTTTCACCGACTATCATGAAATGTTCCGTTCCGGACTTATTGACGCGGTTATCATCGCGACGCCGCACAAATTCCACCCGGAGCAGGTGATTGCTGCTTTCAAAAACGGCCTGCATGTGATGGTGGAAAAACCCGCTGGTATCGACCCGCAAAGCGTTGAGGAAATGAACCGCGCGGCAGCGCAGTCCGGCAAGGTGTTTGGAATCATGTTTAATATCCGCACAGAACCAGTTTATCAAAAACTGCGCGAGCTGGTACAGGGCGGACAGCTTGGCCGGCTGAAGCGGATCGGCTGGACCATCACCGACTGGTATCGCTGCGACCCGTACTACGCTTCCAGCAGCTGGCGTGCAAGCTGGAAGGGCGAAGGCGGCGGCGTACTGATCAACCAGTGTTCCCACACCCTCGATCTGTGGCAATGGATGTTCGGCGTGCCCGACCGCATCCAGGCCTTTTGCAGTTTCGGCAAATATCATCCAATCGAGACGGAAGACGACGTCACCGCCTATATGGAATACAATTCCGGTGTGACCGGCACACTGATCACCTCAACCGGCGAGCTGCCCGGCACCAACCGGCTGGAAATCGCCGCCGACAACGGAAAACTGGTTTTTGAAGATGGAAAAATCCATCTCTACCAGGCGGAGTGCCCAGAGCCGGAATACCGCAAGCTCGACCGCAAGCCGTACGATCAGAAGGTACCCTGCACAGTCCGCGAAATTCCAGTGGAAGGCACCGCCTCCTGGCGCGCGGGGATACTGGAAAATTTCTCGTCCGCGATCCTGCGCGGCGAACCGCTCATCGCACGCGGCGAAGACGGCCTTGGCAGCCTGCGTATGTCCTGCGCCATGGTCCAGTCGGCCTGGACCGGCAAAATGGTCCATATCCCGGATGATCTTTCCGCCTATGCCGAGCTGCTCCGGCAGCATCAAAAGTAAAAAACAGAAGAAAGCAGCGCGTCCGCACGCGGACGCGCTGCTTTCTTCTGTTTTCACCACGCGGCGACCGTGCCGTCCGCGCGCGGCTCCGCGCCGCCGCAGAGCACGCCGTTTTCCATCCGCCAGATGATTTCACCTTTTCCCATACAATCGTTGTCGTTCAGAATTACAATTTTATGCCCGCGGTCTGCAAGCTCCTGGGCGATATGGGCGGGAACCTCCCGCTCGAGATAAACTGTCTTTCCTTCGATCCACTGCCAGCGCGGGGCATTCAGCGCGTCCTGCGGGTTCATTGCGAAATCAACCGTATTGGCCACCACCTGCACATGCCCCTGCGGCTGCATAAACATGCCCATCACGCCGAACGGCCCCACCGGTTTCCCATCTTTGGAGAGAAATCCCGGGATGATCGTATGGTACGGACGTTTGCCCCCTGCAATGAGGTTGTCATGGCCCGGCTCGAGCGAGAAATTGTTCCCGCGGTTATGCAAGGCGATGCCGGTGCCCGGCACGACCAGGCCTGACCCCCAGCACATATAGTTCGACTGAATGTAGGAAACCATGTTTCCTTCGTTGTCCGCAGCGGCAATGTAGACCGTCCCGCCTGGCTGCGGCCTGCCCGCCTGCGGAAGGATCGCATCGCGGCCGATCAGTTTGCGGCGTTCGGCGGCATATTCCTCGGACAGCAGATCCGAAACCGGTATCGACAAGTGCCTTCCGTCGGTCACGTAGCGCTTCGCATCGACAAACGCAAGCTTCATCGCCTCGAGCTGGAGATGGTAGTTTTCCGCGGTTTCTCGGTGCGCACCGAGATCAAATCCGTTCAAAATGTTAAGCGCCATCAGCGCCGCAATCCCATGTCCATTCGGCGGGAGCTCGTGCACGTCGTAACCGCGGTAGTGGACACTGATCGGTTCGACCCATTCCGGTTTGAAGTCGGTGAAGTCGCGCGGCGCGAACCATCCGCCGCACCGGTCGGAAAAAGCAACGATCTTTTCCATCAGGTCCCCGCGGTAGAAGCTTTCCGCTTTGGTCTTGGCGATCGATTCGAGCGAATCCCCCAGCTCCTTGCAGCGGAAGATTTCCCCCGCTTTCGGCGCGTGTCCGTCGATCGAAAAAGCCTCGAACCAATGGCGGTATTCATCACCTTTGAGATCCTTTTGGTAGAGCGCGTACATCTCCTGCCAATCACGGGCGTTCGCAATTGAAACCGGATGCCCCTCCCGCGCGTAGGAAACGGCGGGCTGCATCACTGTCTCCAGCGGCAGGCGGCCGAAGCGTTCGTTCAGCGCGGCCCATGCGGACGGCGCGCCGGGAACGGTCACCGCGTCAAAACCATATTTGGGCATCTCCTTGTGCCCCTTTGCCCACAGCTTCTCCGCGCTGATCGCACGGGGCGCCGGGCCGCTGGCATTGAGCCCATAGAGCTTTCCCCCGCTCCAGACCTGTGCAAACGCGTCCCCGCCGATGCCCGTGGAGCTGGCCTCCACCACAACCAGCGCCGTTGCGGCGGCAATGGCCGCGTCAATTGCATTGCCGCCGCGGCGCAGCGCTTCCAGCCCCGCCTGTGCGGCGAGCGGCTGGGCGGTGGCAACCATCCCTTTCCCGGCATAAACAACATTGCGCCGGGAAGGATACCGGTAAACCGTTGGATGAAACTGCATGATTTTATCCCCGCTTTCCCCATAATCTGTCCCCAGTATACCACATTTCGTACAGCAGCACTATTGCTTTTGTGATTCGATGCGCCTAAAATAGAAATGGAATTTTAAAAATGGAAATGGAGGATTTCCCAATGAAGAAAATTGGATTTATCGGGCTCGGCGTGATGGGCCAGAGCATGGCCCGCAACCTGATGAAAGCAGGCTTTTCGCTTACCGTCTACAACCGCACGAAATCGAAAGCCGACGGGCTCATTGCCGAAGGGGCCGCCTGGGCGGATACCCCCGGACAGTGTGCAAAGGATCAGGACGCGGTCATCACCATTGTCGGCTATCCAAAGGATGTACACCAGGTTTACTTTAACGAGGATGGCATTCTCGCAAACGCGAAGCCAGGCGCCTATCTGATCGATATGACCACCACCAGCCCCAAGCTGAGCATCGAAATCTATGAAGCCGCCAAAGCGCGCGGCATTTTTGCACTTGACGCACCGGTTTCCGGCGGCGATGTGGGGGCAAAAAACGCGACTCTCGCCATCATGGTTGGCGGTGATCAAGCGGCTTTCGACACCTGCATGCCGATCTTCTCCGCAATGGGGCAGAATATCCGCCATATGGGCGCGGCAGGCGCGGGTCAGCACACCAAGATGGCCAACCAGATCGCCATCGCTGGCGCGGTCGCGGGGGTTTGCGAGGCGCTCGCCTACGCAAAAGCGGCCGGACTCGACCTGCAGGGCGTGCTCGATGCAATCAGCACCGGCGCGGCAGGAAGCTGGCAGATGAGCAACAACGCGCCGCGCATGCTGACCGGCGACTACGCCCCGGGCTTTTTTATCAAGCATTACATCAAGGACCTTGTCATCGCCAAGGAGGGCGCGGACGGCGTGAGCCTTTCGCTGCCGGTAGCAGAAGTGGTGCTGGGCATGTACCAGCAGCTGCAGGAGGAGGGCTTTGGGGACGACGGTACCCAGGCGCTCATCAAATATTATAATAATAATCCCCCGGCATAGCCGGGGGTATTTCATATGCGGGCAAAGCCCTATGATGC
>NZ_QSBX01000009.1:0-81587 GCF_003465835.1 Anaerotruncus sp. AF02-27
AACTCCAGCACAGGATCACGCACAACCTTGTGTGGCCCTCCCCGCATACTGGCTGGGAGCATACGGTTCATCGGGTATTTTGACCCCGGCGCGCCTTCCGCACGTTTCCGTGCTGCGCATAGCATCTCGCGTTCTCCGGCGGCATTCACTGTACCGCATCCGGTTCATGCACCCTTTGCGGCATATCAACACTTTGTCTTTCCGTCAATGCTCGCCTGGATCTGCGACAAACTGTATAACAGGCTCTGTTCCGAGCGGTAAAGCCCTTTAATGCGCTTTTCCAGTTCGTCTCGTTCTTTCCCACATAAGCCTTTCAAGCTCGCTTGCAAAGTCTCCCTGCGCTTCCTGATGGGCTCTAATTGGCTGAGATATTCGATTTTCAGTTCTTCGAGATTTTTCATAAGTAAAATAAAAAGAGCCGGTCAACTACCAGGCTTCTCCTGATAGTTAATCGGCTCGTCGGCTCAATGGCTCATCGGCTCTATGTATTGGATTTTATGCTGATAATCTGCTCTCTTTGCGGACACCGTTGATTTTTGCACTTAAAGGGCAATTCTCGGATTTCCGTTGTCGGCTTTACCGGAAATGCCTTCTTCCCGCATTTGTCGCAATAATACCATCCATTTTTGATCATATCTTTCTACCTCATATTGTACCATATATCCAAATTAATTGCAAGTGTGTTATATATCTTGTATTTGTTCGATCATTATGCCGCCGTTTGGCCCCTTCTTCGGGAGCTTGCCCTTAAAATCTCGCGGGACAAGGCGGTATTCGTCGACGAGTTCTCCCCACCCCAATGTGTCCATCTGGAACAGTTCAATATTGTCCTGAACCTCTCCGTTTCCATATCTCCGGCGAACCAACACCAAGCAAACATTTGCCCAGCCTTCGGCTTCCAAATCTATATAGTTGCTTGTTCCGTCATCTTCTTCAACCTCGACAAGCGCTTTCAGGTGCGCGGGAATCGGCATCATCTGTTTCCATTCCTCTGTCGCAATACCAAGATGTTCATTTTTCACAATTAATCACTCCCTATTTTATGCATGTTAACTTTTCTGTACACACCTGTACACAATAAAACGCCCTTCAAGATATCGAGTTGTACAGCGCAAACGCTCTATCCATGCCGGTTTACTAGCTTTTGTACTCGTTGTACACGCTGTACACACCAATTTCGCAGAGGGATATATATAGGGGAATAGAAAAGAGAGAATTTGTATTATCCTCTTTTATTCTCGCGCGTTATATAGTGTTATTATGTTTTTTAGTGTGTACAGTGTGTACAACCTACTGCAAACCGGCTTCGTGTGCGGGTTTAGCCTGTACACACCAAAAAAAATCAAGTGCGTACAGGTGTGTACTACTGTGTACAGGCTGAACTGTCCTGTACATCCAAATTCAAGCGGTATCCCGTCGTCCTTACTCCGTTGATCCTTTGTTGAAACTGTAGGCGTTTTCCGTTATCCGGTCGCTGGATCAGCCCGCGCCGCGCGAACTCCTTCGCCTCTGCAATCGGGTTGAAGTTCTTCTCGGTCAACGCATCGTTAAAGCAGCTGCCAAGCAGATAAACATATCCTGTCCCGATTATCCCATAGCAGGGATCGGCAAAACTCCTGAAATGCCCGATATTCGTCGCTACCCATCCACAGAGATAGTCCCATGCACGCCCGGTTGTGTCCGCATCCTCCTTTGTCAGAAGGTCTCCGATGATATATTCTCCCAGCTCCTGTGCCCGGATCATTGCCGCGCCTTCCTCCATTCGGAAGATCCAGCATGAAGCATAGAAATCTGCTGTGAGTATCAGCGCCGCCGAAGCGATCGGCTTGTCATTAAAGTCACCCTTTTCCCGTAAAAATCCCTGAAAGCCTTCAAAGGTGTCCCGCATCTCCTGAAGGCCCGCTTTCACAGAGCGCTTTTCTATCAGCCGCCTGATCCACTCGCGGCCAGCGTGCCCATAGTTCGCTTTCACAAATCCAGCCAGCTCCGGCGCATTGTCAAAAATCGGCTGTGCACAGTAAAGCTCAATCGCGCGGCCCATTGCACCGCCCTTTGAGTTGTCCGCCAGCAGCGGTGCTTCTCCGTTCGTAAGGATCGGAATGCGCCAGTGACCGGTTTGGCGAAGGTTGCCGTTGCGGTCTGCCTTTGTCCGTCCCCTCCCCTCGGTCAGGCGGTAAATGATCTTGTCAAAGGCCGTCTGTCTGTCGCTGCCGGATGTCTCACGCTCATCGATTGCAAGCGGGATCGAATGACAAAAGCCCGCGCTCTTTTCAAGCCCGATCTCCGTCGCATTGAAGCTGCGGTAAAGCCGCGCCGGGTCTCCCCACACGCTCATAGCCGCGTAAAGCGCAACTGTTTTCCCCGTCCCGGTGCCGCCCCAGATATGAAGGCAATAGCACAGAGCTTCAAACATCCAGAGCATAGGAGCGGAAAAGCTCGCTGCCAATAGTGCACGGAAGGCCATGCTTTCGGTTCTCGCACCGCCTATCGTGTCGATCCAATCACGATAGCTTCCGGCCCCGGTAACCCCTTCAAACATATCCCGCATTTCATCCTCGCCGTCAAATACACAGTTTTCTGTATAGGGGAAGAACTCTTTTTCACCAATCCAGCCAACCCGCGCAATCGACCTGCGGCGCGGGATCTCCTGGGCGTTCTCCGTTTCGAGATCATGAAGATACTGCACCAGAAATCGGCTGCTTTCACTTGTAACCTGTATGCCGTTGTCTGCCAAAGCAATAATAGCTGTCCGGCTCCCGGATGTGGATCGTTTTACGGGGATCTGTTTCCACCTCCAGTCGCGGTAAAAGGCCAGATTTAATTTTTCGGTTCCAGTGTCCACGTTCTGCAAACGGTCTGTAATGATGATTGGATGCGGACAGGCGCTTTCCAATCCGTTCTCCCCCACGCGCCAGACACCGCGCCCCACGCCGATATGCCAACCGGGCGGCACGGAAAGCCCCTGCAAAGGGATGTCTTTCAACACGATGTATTCCTCTTCTGGCCGGCTTGCGGTCAGTTCCGTCCTGCGCTTTTTGTCTGTCTGCTCCTTTTTTGCCTTTATCAGCGCGTCAAACTCCCGGGTGAACTTTTTTTCCTTTGCCACGGCTTTCAGTTTTGCAATTTCACGCTGCCGCGCAATTTCATCCTCCATGTCAAAAAGCGTGTCAAGCAACTCGTCGGGAATCAGCGCGTCAAGCGTATCCGGCTTTCCCTTCAAAACTTCGTCAACGGCTTTCACCGCCGTCCCCGCTTCGACCGGCGGCGATACCTCTGAAAAATTGTCCTTCGCTGTAGGCCGGAAGCCGCTCTGTTTTCGGTCGTAAGCATCCGGTTCGTACAGTAAGCGAAATTCCTTCCAACCATTCCCAGCACATGAATTGTGAAAGCACTTGAACCCGATTGCGCCGCTGTGATGCCTGAAAAGCACCGCATCCTTGCCCTTATGTTCCGGGTTGAACGGGCATCCGTCCTGCAATATGTACCGCGTCCCGTCCGCCGTGTTGATCGTGTCCTTAATCCTTATTCCATGATCTGAAATCCATCGGTCAAGATCAAACTCAAAGCCTCGATAATGCCTACTGTTTCTCATAGGCGGCTCCTGCTTGTACGCCTTCACAAAATCATGAAATATCGCTGTCGGAGTCACTTCGATCTGTTCCGGAACACACAAAACCGCGCTTCTTCGGTGTGGCCGCTCGGCTGTGCTTTGTCCTTTCACCGCCATTGATCCATATAGTTTTGTGATTCGGGCCGCGTTGAACACCTTGAGGTCGACCTTCACTGCGTCGGTGCTGAAAAGCATATCGGCACAGGAGAGCGCATCTTTTAAAAGCTGCGCGTGCGCCGGATCATTCGGCATGTCAATTCGGAATAACAGGTGAAACCCGTTGCCGCTGTCGCAAACAACAGGTTCCTTGAAACCGTGCGCTAACAAAACCTCACGCGCATTTTCCATTGCGCCTTGTGCAAGGGCTTTTTCCGCTTCGGTCGCGCTGATCCCGGCGGCCCGCTGCGGATCAAAATCCATCAGAAACCACCGCCGCCCGGTAATATCTGCATCGCTTGTGGTGTCGCCGTTCCCAGCCTTGTCCATCTTCCCGGCAAGCCTGCGGGCCATTGCATCCGGCACGACCGGGTTCATCACAAAATAGATATTGCCTTTACCATCCCACCGTATAGCAGACTGATATGCTGCGTCAAAGTCGGTAAAGTATCCGCTGTAAATAGTTTTATATGCCCCATCGAGAAGGACGCGCACTTCACACACGCCCTCACAAAAGAGCTTTAAAGGATTGGGCGGCATTGCGCCGCCCTGCATCCCTTTATTCATGCACATCCTCCTCTGCCCTCATCATCGCGCTTCTTCCCGTGCACATAGCGCAAGGTTCCATTTATCCAGATTGTCATAGCTGGAAATCTCAACGCCTCCTACAGGAAGCATTATAAATTCCTCACATGCCGAGTCGAAAAACTCAATGGAGATCTCGCAGTCGTCCGGCACGTGTTCCAATACCTTCATGAGCTCTGTTTTAATCATTTGTTATCTCCCTTCTGACGGGTTTGCAAGCCGCGTTAAGCGGCCTGCGCCCTTCCATTCATCATATTTCATTCTTGATCGATTCGCGCCACTGTGCGCCCTTCTGCGCGTCTATGGGGATTTCCTCAATGTCCCTGAGACCCCCGCACACAATGACTTCTTCTTCGCTGCGGTCACTGAGATATGCGATCACATCTTTCAGCAGGATCTTCGCACGGTACACGTGCCGTTCGTAGTCGCCCGGAAAGCGGGTTGCAAACCAATGGGCGATTGCCTCATTGACCGTCCAGGAATAGCTCAGATCGGCCGGTTGCAGCTTTTTGCCTTTGAATACCCAGGCCCCGCGATAAATGGTGACAAAGCCGTCCTTGTCCGCCAATGGCCGAAGCTCCTTATCGTAGCCTTCCGGTCGGAGCTTTTTCAGCTCCTTCAGATAGCGTTTAATGCCCTTGAAGCTCCGCGCGTTCGTGTAGATGTCAAGCAGGAGATGATACCGCTTGTCCTCCGGGATTTGATCGTGGCAGAGCTTATATGCCTCCAGATCCGTGTAGCCATACCATGAAAAGTTACCAAAACAGAACAGGTGTTCATAGTCGCCCTTCGCCAGACAATCCTTTATGTATTCCTCTTCGGTGATTAGGGTATGTATGGCTTTGTCCCGCTCTGAAAGCTTCTCGAATGCGTCCCGATCCATTGAAATCATTTTGTTACCTGCCTTTCTGCGGCCGCTCTGTCCCACGCTTCGAGACAGTCCCGGCCTATCATGTGAATTAACTCGACTGTATTTACACCAGGCACATGACCAATCGCCTTCTGTATCGTATCCGCCTTGTCTGTCGCCCATGATTCCCAGACATCCCGGTACTTCCCGGCCTTCCCGTCGCTCCATGCTTCTTTGATAAACGGGGTCACAATTTCCATGTAGTCGTCCCTTGTCATCTCCTCTCGCCGCCTTCCTTATGTACATAGAGATATTCGGCCAGCCGGTATAGACGATGCAGGAGCGCCGGGGACTGGATTTTGTCTGTCAGGTCGTGGATTGCCTGTCGCAGTGTTTGAATCTCAGTCATGAGCCGCACCGCCTTTCGCACCCGCTGCGATTACGGTACGGGACAAAGCGTCCGTGATCCTGGCTTGTTTTCTTAAAATCTCCTGTGCGGCACCTAGTAAAGAAAACAGCAGTTCCTTCCGGTCTATAAAAAGTGTCCCTATCGCGGAAGGGGTATCTTCCATAGTTACAAGATCTTCCAATTCTTCATGCAGAACGATCAATAGATTGCCCACATCTTCCTGCTGGCGGTTCACATCTGCCAAAATTCTCCCGATGTTCATAGCGTCTTTCCTCCTTGAAGTTCTTCAATAATCCAAAGCATAGCTAACACGTCATAGAATTTGCGGCAATCGTATCCCGTCAATTCAACAAGCCGCCGATTTCGATCATAAAAAGCATTGGATGAGTAAAAACTTTTCTGCGCTGCCAGCGTCAAATTTAAATTGTTCTCCGCCATTGCCAATACGAGTTCTGCATATCTTGGCTTTTGGGCAAGTAATTCCCTCACTTTTAGCTCTTTACATTCAGGGCGCGGTATGGTACTATGTAGTTGTTCATTAATCGCTGTGCTCGCTTCGTAGTTGCCGCTACGGGCGGGCATTTCTTTTTTCTGCGTCATGGTCTCACACCCACTTTCCAGCATCGGCACACTCGCCAAGAAGCTGCACCGCATATTTGAAGCCAAGAACAAAACCCTGTACCTCTCCAGCGGATTCGGCACGCCCGACCGCATCCTGAAATTCTTTGCGTAAATCCTTGTCAGATACTTTTTCAAGCATCTGGTCAACGCCACCCATTAGGATTCTTGCATTTTC
Source organism: Anaerotruncus sp. AF02-27 (assembly GCF_003465835.1). Lineage (NCBI taxonomy): Bacteria > Bacillati > Bacillota > Clostridia > Eubacteriales > Oscillospiraceae > Anaerotruncus > Anaerotruncus sp. AF02-27. The sequence continues at coordinate 6,407 of NZ_QSBX01000009.1, forward strand.
AGTCTTAGGGATCGTGCCGTAGATATCGCCGTTGATAAAGTCGGTGTAGATTTCCTCGAGTTTTGATTGATTCATAATTGATCCTCCTTTTCCTTTCCTGCCTGCCATTTGAACGGCCCACCCTGGGTGTACCAGAGGTAAAACGGGACCGTTGGAACCTTGAAGCTCCTGTAACCATTGGGGCTTTTCTGCCACGGGAACCCAAAAGGGCATTGTCCGTGCTCCATTGATGCGCGTAGGCCATCCGGGTTCACGCCAAGAAAACGGGACAGTTCTGGGACTGGTATGTATTGCGGGTGACGCTTTATAAGCTCGCTCAGCTCGTCCAGCTTTTGTACAACCGGAAGCGGAATTTCAAGTGGGCTTAACATCTTCACCACTCCTTCCATCCAGATATCCGACAATTTCACCGTCTTTGTCAACCAAGCACCTGCGCCCTTCCACATCGGTGGTTATGGTCATGGCGTTTTCAAATAGGCCCGGGAATACTGCTTCAATGGCTTTATGCGCCGCCCGCTGTCCGGCATCGGTGTTGGTGATCCGGTCGAACATGTACTCCTTTAGGGCGTGTGTGAAAGGTGCGTCTGTCGTTTCCTCAATCCATTCGCTGCCGTCGTCGGGATAATCTAAATTGTAGACAAAGGCTAGCCTGCTGAATTCTCGATCCTTTTCGATCAACAGCCGTTCTTTCTTCCAATTCTTCATGCGATGCGATCCGCAAAGGTTGAACAGTTCCTCGTAGGTTGCGCCGGCGTATTGCCAAGAATCCAATAAAAGTGAAACATCTTCGCCAAACCTTACGAGCGCTTTCTTAGTTGTGTCATAAACTTCCTCTTTTTGCAGGATCGCGGCATCCAAGAGAACAAAAGAAATTCCTTGCCGCTCCATCAGCTTCTTTTGCCTCCGGTAATAGCGTAGATCTAAATTCGCCTGGTTCTGTGTGGCCAGCACCGAACGAATCATCATCCGAAGAAGAATAAGCAGCCGAAGATACTCATTTTTTGGATGAATCGTTTCATCTGCCACTTTTTGATAAAGGTCGTCAAAGTGCTCCGCGATCTTGACAGTGGTTTCCTTTGTGTTTAACATCCTTCGCCCCTCCGACTTCTCATCTCTGCCGGTTCAATCCACGCCTCCACAAATTTAATCGCGTCTGCAAGGTCTGACTGCCGGATATCCCGATAACTGGCGACGCCAAAACGATTTTTAAGGTCGCGGTAAATCGCCTGATAGATCAATCGGACACTTCCCTTTACTTGGTCCGGTGGATAAATAATCGCGGCTCGTTCATACGCTTTTCTTCCAACTACGCTTTGAAGGGTTCTCTGCTGACCCGTTTGTAAAGTGATCTGGTTCTCAACCTTGTCCTCAACAACCTCCAACTTCTTTTCCACATAAGAGGTTCGCTCATCCAATTCAAGAATAGCTTGCGTTTGAAGGCGGAGCTGATCGACCGCAGAAAATTTCGATTGTTCCTTGGCTCTGAAATATGTAGCTTCCAGATTGTCGAATTGTTCCCAGGCCTTATCGGTGTCGAGAATCTTGCAGTGCCGGGACGCTCCCCGCTCAGTCCAGAGATAAAGCGTTGAAGCAAATTTGCTAACGCCAATAGCTTCTTCGATATTATCGAAGTACCTTTTAAACTCTTTCAGTGCTTCGCCTTGTAGCAGGAAGTAGTGCGTACCTTCAATAAAATTGTCCTGATGATTGTTGGCATTTTGTTGAATTTGCTGTTCGCTGGCCTCATAGACTTCTGCAAGCTGTTTTGTGGTAAGTAATCTCTGTCCCCTAAATTCGACTGGGGTTAAAGCTGTTGTCATTTTCAAATTCCTTTCTTAATTTTCTGGGCCCGCCTTCATTTTGACCGGCCCGCCGATTTTTCGCAAAGTCCGTATCGCCCGATTTTCAAAATCATACGACACAAAGGTTGATCTAATTGGTGCAGACTGATACTTTGCCGTTTTGCGATCTCTTATTTTCTTCCAAAATCGCAGTATTTCGCCGGATGTTCCGTTGAACCTGCCGAATCTGCCTCCTGAGAACCCGCGCGCCTTCTGCGTCTGCCGTCAACATCCGATCTTCCAGACAGCTCAATTCCGCCCTGAGCGTCCCCAGCTCGGCGGCGCGGTCCGTCTTACGAATTAACATGCTTTTCATCGTTCACATCCCCGCTTCGGCTTCCAAAATTCCTTCAACCTTCGGTTAATCCGTAATCCATTTCGGTAAGCTCCCAGCATGTGCCAGCCGAGCATGTAGCCAAATTCTTGTATTTGTGCATTGCCTTGAAATTTTGGAAGAATTGGCAGAGGTGCGCCCATCGTAACCATCTGCCACAGTCTTTTATCGGTTGTATCAGCCGTAATGCCTGCATATCTTGGGTGTGGCCTTCCCAAAACTCCGGTCAGGTAAGTTGTAAAGTAGCCTTTAACTGCAATCCAGTCTGTCCGAAATGACCAATAGGTATCTTGCAGTCCCACGATTAGGCGGGTCGCAAGAATTCCTTTTACTGCTTTGTTCATAATCGCTAATTCCTTTCCATTATTTTGTACGTTCCATTCTCGTTCACAGGGAGTTTTATTGGACAGTAAAGATGCTAGACTTAGGATGTACCGGAAACCGCGCCCTTTTCATTTATTGCCACCTGATACTTCGCGGCCATCTGCTTGACAATATGTACATAGATTTCAATGAGCTTTTTGTCGTCGCCGATCACGTCAAGCCGGTTCAAATTCTTTATCGTCGTTTTCGGCGCTCCTTCCATCGCCAGCCGTGCCTTTTTATTTTCAAGCCGCCGTTTAAGGTTTACACCGCCCCGGAGGTCCACCAGTTTATAGATTTCTTCATGAACGTCCCTGATGTGCTCGAATCCCCCGAGCTTGTCCGAGATCCGGGAAATCAACGCCTGTGTTTCTTTCCTCCATGATGTTGGATCAAGCGCGATCAATTCGCAGGTGTCATCCAGCTTACGGTTCATGTCCTCAAGCGCCTTTGCCTGCTGCTTCTGCTCAATCTCGATTTTGATGAGATAGCGCAGTTCCGGTGACAGTTCTGACACGTTAGTTTCCAAGGCGATCAACTTTTGCCGGATGGTGTGACCTTCCGGGGATCGCTGGATCATTGCTAATTCTTTTGCCATTTCCAAGGTCAGGAGGTGTTCCGTCCGAGGCTTGCCCGGAAGCCCGTCAGACCTATCCCCCGAAAATGGGGAATAGTCCACATCCTCATAGAAACCATATCCGCACATGTCCTTGAACCAAGTGGAATAATCCTTGCCGATTTTAAGCCGCTCATGAAGCTCTCGCCCAATTACTACCCTTCTGCCGTCCTCCGTTGTGTATACCGGGATAATGTCACTGTTGAATACTGTTAATTTGTCTGTCATCCGTCTCGCTCCTTTCATTTAATCTGAATCTGCCAAGTCCAAAATCTTCCGAATGCTGGCAATGATTTTGGCGGGGGTTGCCTTGCCGATCATAATTCTGCGCAAGTAAGGGCTGTCCAGATATAGCCCTGTGTCCGCGCGAACTTGTTCCATCAGCCATTCTTGCGTCTTGTTTCTGAGTACAAGCTCGAACTTGACTTCCTTTCCGAACTCAGTAAGTTCGGTTTTACACATAAAAACATTACCTCCTTTTCGTCAATTTGTTCATTGACAATTACCCGAAAGTGTAATATATTTAAAGTGAAGTTTTGAAAATATCACTTTTTCGGGTTTCTTTAGCCATACTATAATACTTTTTAAGGTTATAGTCAAGCGTTTTTATAACCCAAAAAGGTGATTCTTCCATTTGTACAAAAAAGGAGTTATATGTATGGCTAATTTGTACGAAAGACTTTCTAGTCTCTGTGCTGAAAGCGGAATCACAGGATACAAGATGTGTGCTGATCTTTCTCTAAGTAAAAACCTTATGACAGAATTAAAATCCGGACGAAAGAGAGGTCTAAGCGCCAAGACCGCTGCTAAAATTGCAGCGTATTTCGATGTGACAGTCGATTACCTGCTCGGAAATGAGGACAACAAAAAAACGCCTGTCCTTACTGAAAAGGACAAGCGCGATATTGCGAAAGAATTGGAGGCCATTCGGCAACGCATGGAAGATGCGGACGACCTTATGTTTGATGGGGTTCCCCTGAGCCAAGAGGCCAAAGAATCCATAATCTCTGCTATGCAAATCGGCATGGAAATGGTTCGCCGCAAGAACAAAGAAAAATATACCCCCAAGAAGTATAAAAAGGAATGATGCTGTTTGCCTAAAAATACAGCTGAATATCTAAGAAAACGGTATCAGACAAACAATCCCTTTGAAATTGCAGATCAACTTGGGATACTCTTGGTTTTTGTACCGCTGGAAGCAGAAACGCATGGTCTTTTCCAGCGCTATAAAAAATCATCCATTATTTATATTAACGATTCTCTCCCGGAGCAAAACAAAAAGTTGGTGTGTGCACATGAATTAGGCCACGCCGTTTTACATAAAGGTCTCAATCGTGTTTTTATGGATGCTCACACGCTAATGGTGCCCGGTAAATTCGAGAAGGCCGCATGGCACTTTGCGGTTGACCTCTTGTGGACTGACGCAGACCTCCGGGAATTCCAGGAGTGGACAATCCCACAGATTGCAAACTACCTTGGAATTTCGGAAGAACTTGCCGAATACCGCATGTTGTCGGTGATTCCGAAATTATACTGATAGCGTTATGTCTCCGTGAGGCGGAAACGTTGAGTGCTGTTGAACGTGTCGTTAAGGGCGACACGTTAGCCGAGTGACTTTTTTGTTGATAGCTGCCCCAAAAATTGGGGAGGTTAACGGGCTGGATTTTCAACCGGTAAATACTGAATTGGATTTTCATGTCAGCGATTACTTTCTTGAATGTTACCCCCCCCAATTTGGGAATTCCATTGAGCGCAATTTTGCGCCCAATTTTGGGCCGAGTGATTTCGGCAAGCGTGCCCACTAGTGGGCATGTTTTTGATAATTCTATCAAAAAGGTTTTAGAATGAAATGAAAGGAGGCGCGACAATGCCCCGGCCAAAAAAAGAACAGCCCAACCACGCGGGCGGGCTGTATGAAGTCAAAATTACCATTGGTAAGACGCTCGACGGCAAGCTGCTGCGCAAGAGCTTTTACAGCTCCATTAGCAAAGACGACGCGCGGCGGCAGGCTGAGGAATGGAAGATCCAGCGGGAAGTGGCGAACCGCACTGGCGTGGGCTTTGTGGACAAAGAGCAGACTTTTGAAAGCTGGGCAAAGACTTGGTTGGAAACATATAAAAAGCCGAAGGTCAACCCCCATACCTACGACTTTACTTACCGGATCAATGTTGAAAAGTATATGATCCCATTCTTTAAGAAAGCCTGCCTGACAGATATTACTCCCGCTATCATTCAGGAATATTTCAACGCGCATAACCGTCTTTGACAAAGGTATAATAATAAATCACAACAAAAACCGAGCCAACCTACACTAAAACGCCACTTTTTGTATCAACAAAAGGGGCGTTTTTTTCATGGCTCGACAGGGAAAGGAGTGGTATCAATCAAAAATTAAAAATGGAAAGGGGGAATATTTTTCGCTGGCCGGGCCGTATGGTCTGGCCTTTTTTCATGCCACAAAAAAGGAGGTTAGCGAATGGCAGATGAAACATTGAACAAGGGCCCGGAGGGAGAAAAGCTCCCGGAGTCCCCAGCCCCGGATGGGCCCGGCGCACCGCCCGCGCCGGAACAGGCCGAACAGGTGACGCTCCCCGGTATGGGCGAGGGCGGCCCTGCTCCGTCTGGTAAGGTCATCAACCTGTCGGATGTGCGGGGTGATGATGATAAGGGCGGCAAGGCTCCCGCCGTTGAAGCGGAAAAGCCGGAAAAGCGCCGGGGCCGTCCGCCAAAGGAACAGGCGGAGCCGAAGTCTCCAAAAGCGGAAAAGACGGCCAAGCCCCGCGCAGGCCGCCCACCCAAGGGGGACAAGGCGGCCCGCGCCGAGGCTCAGCCGTCCACGCGAGACAAAGTGTCCCAAAGTAAAAAGAAAACCCCGGAAAAGGGCTCCGGCGGGATGGGCCCGCCCAAGTCTCCGCCAAAGGGCAAGGCCGGGCCCGTCAAAGCTGCGGCGGCCCCTGTCCCGGAGATCAACCGGCCGCCTACCCCAGCCGAGCCGCCCCGCCCGGTTGAGGAGGGCAAGGTTGTCTATTTGAAATTGTCCGAGCTCCATGCGTTCCACACGTTCCGGGAGCATCCCTACAAGGTGCAGGACGATAAGGCGATGGATGACCTGGTGGGGACGATCAAGGAGCATGGCGTTATGACCCCCGCCACCGTCCGCCCGGAAAAGGACGGCCAGGGCTATGAGATCATCGCGGGCCACCGCCGTCATCATGGCAGTGAACGGGCCGGGCTGGATGAAATGCCCTGTATTGTCCGCAACATGACGGACTTTGAAGCCGTCCGGGAAATGCGGAACAGCAACAAACAGCGCGGGGAGCCCCTCCCCAGCGAGTTGGCCCGCCTGCTGGATTTGGAGGTGGAGGCTATCAAGCACCAGGGGGCCCGCCCCGGCAACAGCCAGGAGGAGCAGGCCCTGGGGAAACGCTCTGTTGAGATTGTGGGTGCGGATCACGATATGAACTATAAAAAAGTCATGCGTTATATCCGGCTTAATTCTCTTGTCCCGGAGCTCCTGGATATGACGGACGCCAAAAAGCTGGGCTTTATGCCTGCGGTGGAGCTGTCCTATATCCGCCCGGAAAACCAGCGATTGATCGCTGTTTCCATTGAGGGGGAGCAGTCCTCCCCCTCGGTCAACCAGGCCAAGCGGCTCCGGGAGCTTGACAAGGAGGGCAAGCTCAACGGCGATGTGATTGACGGGATTTTGAGTGAAGAAAAGAAGGAGGATCGCGGCGTGATTATTTCAACATCTGAACTGTCGAAGTATTTTGGCAAGGAGGTCACTCCCGCCAAAATGAAAGAACAGATTATGGCCCTGCTGGACGACTGGAAAGAGAAACAGCCGCCCGAACTGGCAAAGCCGGAGAAAAAGAACACTCTGGAAAAGTAACGGGGCTTTGCTTCGAGACACTTTGTCCCAAGGTGCCGGGCCCCGGAAAAGCAGGGCTCTGTGGTGATATATCCCCCGTCGCCGGGGATAAAAAAGCACAGTCGGAGGTGGGCTGTCAAGGGGGCGGAACGCCCCGCCGCTTGCGGTGGCTTGCCCTTGACGGCCTGCCCCGGCTGTGCTATCTCCGGCCACGCGGCGGGGGGATATCCTCCAGAGCCGCTCCCTTTCCCTGGATAGGGAAAGGGCGGGGGGATAGGGTTGACCCGGCCCAACAATTCAGTTACGGAGGTTTTGACGATGAAACGACCCCTTGCTTATATTACCGCCGCATGGTGCGGCGATGACGATGACAATATGGAACGGGCGGCGCGGTACTGCCGCATCGTGTACGAGGCGGGCTTTTCGCCTGTCTGCCCCGCGCTGTATCTGCCCCTGTTTCTCAATGATGCGGTGCCGGAGGAGCACAAGAACGGCATCGACATGGCCCGCGACCTGCTCCGGCGTTCCCGTGTGCTGGTGGTGTGCGGCCACTCTATCACCGAGGCGATGAAAAATGATATTGCGGTGGCCCAGCGGCTGGGGATCACAGCGACCACCCTGGACGGCATTTTGACGGTCAAGGGCCAGGGCCGCCACTAACGCGCCGGGCCCAGAGAACGGCGGAACTTGGAGACACTTTGTCCCAAGGTGCGCCGGGGAAAGGAGGGATATAGCTGGTTGACGAGGATGTTTCCAGACGTACCATAGCACTATCCATAAAGGCCAGCAAGCTGACGGCGCGGGTGCTGGCCCAGGCGCTCCAAGCGGCGGGCCGCAAAATTGCAAAGACCCGCCGGGAGCACCAGACGCCCCACGGCAGGCAAACGGTGCGCCAGCTCATGGCCCACGGAGCCGCCACAAACAGCATTGAAATTGAAGCTCCCCGGCAGTTTGACCGGGTGGCCCGCCGCTTCAATGTGGATTATGCCTTTTATAAAACCGGGCCGGACAAATACCTGCTGTTTTTCAAAAGCGGCCAGGCGGACGCGGTGACAGCTTGCTTTTCTGAATACTCCAAACGCCTGTTGAAGCGTTCCAAGTCCAGCCGTGTCCCCATCCGGGAACAGCTCAAACGGGCTGAGGATCAGCTTGCAAAGGAAAAGCCCCGGAAGAAAGAACGAGTAAAGGAGGCGGCCCGTGAGGACAGATAAACTCAAAAAGTATTTGATACCTAACATCCCCTATCTGTTTATCCTGTGGGCCTGTCTGAAACTGGGGACGGCCTACCGGCTGGCGGCGGGTGCGGATGTTGCTCATAAGCTCATGGGGCTGGGCCAGACCATTGGCCCGGCCTTTGCCGACTTTGCGCCGGGGCTTGCTCCCTTTGACTGGCTCGTTGGCATTGTGGGCGCGGCGGCGTTCCGTCTGCTGATCTACACGAAAAGCAAAAACGCCAAAAAGTACCGCCGGGATGAGGAGTATGGCTCCGCCCGCTTTGGAACGGAAAAGGATATAAAGCCCTTTGTCGATCCCAAGTTTGAGAATAATGTCATTCTCACCGGGACGGAATTTCTTACCATGAACACGCGCCCGAAAAATCCGGCCAACGCCCGGAACTTGAATTGCTGTGTCATCGGCTCGTCCGGCTCCGGCAAAACCCGGTTTTGGCTCACGCCCCAGCTTCTCCAGGCTCATTCCTCTTTCGTGGTGGTTGATCCCAAGGGCGGGGTGCTCTCCCAGGTAGGCCGCTTTTTACAGCGGCGGGGGTATAAGATCAAGATTTTTAACAGCATTGATTTTTCTAAATCCATGCACTATAACCCGCTGGCCTATCTCAAAAACGAGGCGGACATTCTCAAATTTGTGGATACGCTCATAGCCAACACAAAGGGGGACGGCAAGGAGGGCGATCCGTTCTGGACAAAATCGGAAACGCTTTTGTATTGCGCCCTGCTGTCCTATATCATTTTCGAGGGCCCCGCCGAGGATCGGAACATGAATACGCTGGTGGATATGATTTCCGGCATGGAGGTCAAGGAGGATGATGAAAACTTCCTAAACACCGTGGACTATATGTTTAAGGGCCTGGAAAAACGCAAGCCGAATTGCTTTGCTGTCAAGCAATACAAAAAATACAAGCTGGCCAGCGGCAAAACCGCAAAAAGCATTTTGATTTCCTGCGGAGCTCGTCTGGCTCCGTTTGACATCCCCCAGCTCCGGGAAATTATGAGTTATGACGAGCTGGAGCTTGACCGCATCGGAGATCGGAAAACGGCGGTTTTCTTTACTATTTCCGATACCACGCCCACCTATAACTTTATTGTGGCCCTGGCCTTTTCGCAGATGTTTAATCTTCTTTGCGAGAGGGCGGACAACGTACACGGGGGCCGTCTGCCCCATCATGTGCGGGTGCTGTGGGACGAGGCGGCCAACACGGGCCAGGTGCCAAACCTGGAAAAGCTGGTGGCGGTGATCCGCTCCCGCGAGGTGAGCCTGTGCCTGTTCTATCAGCAGTTGGCACAATGCAAGGCCATCTATGATAAGCACGCGGAGACCATTCTCGGAAATATGGACAGCGTGATCTTCCTGGGTGGCCGGGAGGCCAGCACAATCAAGGAAATTTCCGAGAACTGGCTGGGAAAGGCCACAATCTCCATGCAGACCGAGGGCCGCTCCCGCGGCCAGTCGGAAAGCTACAACCAGAATACCCAGCGGCTGGGCCGGGAACTGATGACCCCCAGCGAACTGGCGACCATGCCGGGCGACAAGTGCATTTTGCAGTTGCGGGGCCTGCCCCCGTTTTTCTCGCCCAAATACGATTTGAAGCAGCATCCCAACTATAAGCAAACGGCGGAAGCCGATAAAAAGAAAAACGCCTTTGACCTTGATAAACTCATAAACCGCCGCAGGCGGCCTGGGCTGAACGAGGCTTGTGAGGTGTACAAGGTGGCCGTGTCGGAAACTTCGCTCACAGACGAGGACGAGGACATCCTCAACTATGACGATGTGGACGATCCGGACGCTTTTGTATAAATATCGCTTCGGGACAAAGTGTCCCGAAGTGGCAACCTGCCGCCAGGAATGGCGGCTTTTTTCATGGCCGGGGCATCTCCCCGGAGAAAAGGAGGCTCTATGCAGTTTTTCGCATCTGCTATCGACACTTTACAGACCCTTGTTGTGGCCCTCGGCGCTGGCCTGGGCGTGTGGGGCGTAGTCAATCTGCTGGAGGGTTACGGTTCAGACAATCCGGGCTCCAAAAGCCAGGGCATGAAACAGCTCATGGCGGGCGGCGGCATCATCCTGCTGGGCACAACGCTGATCCCCCTGCTCTCTGGCCTGTTTTAAGGTAGCGGCTTATGGATTTTCTCACCGACTGGCTCACGGATTGGCTCAAGGAGCTTTTAATCAGCGGGATCATGGGGAACCTTTCGGGGCTCTTTGATAACGTAAACGCCCAAGTCGGAGAGATTGCGGTACAAGTGGGAACAACCCCGGCGGCATGGCACGCCGGGGTGTTCTCCCTGATCCGCCAGCTTTCCGAAACGGTAATTTTGCCGATTGCCGGAATGGTGCTGACCTTTGTTGCGACCTATGAACTGATCCAGATGCTTTTGGAAAAAAACAATATGCACGAGTTTGATGTGGCGAATATCTACAAATGGATGTTCAAAACGTCCTGTGCCATCCTTATTCTGTCAAACACATTCAATATCGTAATGGCCGTGTTTGACGTGTCCCAGAGCGTGATTGCACAATCGGCGGGGCTGATCCAGGGTTCCACGGACATTACGCCGGATATGCTGACCCAGCTTGAAACGACGCTGGAGGGTATGGATTTAGGGCCGCTGTTGGGCCTGTGGCTCCAGTCCTCCATTATCGGCGTTACCATGTGGGCGCTGAATATCATTATTTTCGTGCTGGTCTATGGCCGCATGATTGAAATATATCTGCTCACCAGCCTGTCCCCCATCCCTGTGGCGACCCTTGCCAACCGGGAATTGGGACACACGGGCCAGAACTATCTGCGCTCGCTGTTCGCCGTGGGATTCCAGGGGATGCTCATTCTGGTGTGCGTGGCAATTTACGCGGTGCTTGTCCAGGGGATCGCCACAGGCGGAGATCCCATCGGGGCGATATGGGGCACCGTTGGCTATACGGTATTGCTTTGCTATATGCTGTTCAAAACGGGCAGTATCTCCCAGCGCATTTTCGGCGCGCATTAGAGGGGAGGCGCGTATGGCAGAACATTCAACCTTGGGACAAAATGTCCCGAAGTCCCCGGCTCCCCCGGAGGGGCTGTTCCTTATGGACGGCATCGAGGGCCTGCGCTCCCTGCCCCAACACTCGGTTGATATGCTCTTGACCGATCCGCCCTATGGCACGACCCGCAACTTTTGGGATGTGCCCCTGCCGCTCCCGGAGCTTTGGGAGGCGGTGCGCTGGGCGGTCAAGCCGGAGGGTGCGGTGCTGTTCTTTGCTCAATGCCCCTATGATAAGGTGTTGGGGGCCTCCAACCTCCCTATGCTCCGCTATGAGTGGGTATGGTACAAGAGCCGGTGTACTGGCTTTCTCAACGCAAGGCGGGCCCCCTTGAAACGGACGGAGAACATTCTGGTATTCTATCAAAAGCTCCCCTATTACGATCCGCAGTTCGAGCAGGGCAAGCCCTATAAGAAAACCGCTGACCGGGGCGGCAACAGCCCCAACTATGGAAAATTTGTCCGTTCCGGCGGCGGCTCCGAGGACGGCCTGCGCTTTCCCGGAAACCTGCTGACATTCCCATCGGTACAGCGCACCGTCCACCCCACGCAAAAGCCCGTGGAGCTGTGCGAGTATTTCATCAAGACCTACACCCGCCCCGGCGAGGTGGTGGCGGACATCTGCGCGGGCTCCGGCACAACTGCCGTGGCCGCCGTCAACACGGGCCGCCGCTTTATCTGCTTTGAAACCGCCCCGGCCTTTTACGCCCCGGCCACGGAGCGCATCCGGCTGGCGCAGGCGGCTGCGGAGGCCGGGGAGAAAGGAGTCTGACTATCGGAAACTATTCTATCATCTACGCCGATCCGCCCTGGCGGTATTCTGCAAAGAACGTACAGGGGGCGGCGGAAAATCACTACCCCACAATGGGGATCGAGGAGCTATGTGCGCTCCCGGTGGCTGATCTGGCGGCCCCGGACAGCGCACTTTTTTTGTGGGCCACGTTCCCGCAGTTGCCGGAGGCCCTGCGGCTCATTAAGGCGTGGGGCTTCACTTATAAAACCGTGGCTTTTGTCTGGCTGAAGAAAAACAAAAAGGCGGACAGTTGGTTTTACGGCCTGGGCTTCTGGACGCGGGGCAACGCGGAAATCTGCCTGCTGGCGACCAGGGGCCATCCCAAACGGCAGGCCACGAATATCCATCAGTTTATCATTTCCCCCGTTGAAGCCCACAGCAAAAAGCCGGACGAGGCCCGCGACAAGATTGTTTCCCTCCTGGGCGACCTGCCCCGCGTGGAGCTCTTTGCGAGACAGACCCCGCCCGGCTGGGACGTGTGGGGAAACGAGGTGGAGAGCACCGTCCCGGACTTCGGGACACTTTGTCCCAAGGTGGGCGGCCCGAAAGGAGGTCTTTCATGCCCTATGTAAATGTACCCAACGACTTATCCAAAATCAAAACGAAAATGGCCTTTAACCTAACCAAACGCCAGCTTGTCTGCTTTGGCGGCGCGGCGGCGGTGGGTATCCCCTCCTATCTGCTGGCCCGCAGCTCTATCGGCAACACCGGGGCCATGTTCCTTATGCTGGCCGTTATGCTCCCGGCGTTTTTGCTGGCGATGTATGAGCGTGACGGGCTCCCCTTTGAAAAGGTGATTAGAAATATCATCCGGGCCCGTTTCCTGCGGCCCGGCGCGAGGCTCTATCAGACGCAGAATTTATACGCCCCGTTTACCCTGCGGGGCTCCGTGGGAAAGGAGGATGCGATTGCAACAAGCAAAAAAGCAAACACCCAGGCGCGGCCCCGCCGCAAAGGGTAAAAAACGGGCGGCCCTGTCCGCCCAGCAGACAATCCCCTATGTGCGGATGCTCCCGGACGGCGTGTGCCAGCTCCCCGGCGGGCTCTATACAAAAACCGTGGAATATGAGGACATCAATTATTCTGTGGCAAGCACCGAGGATCAGACGGCTATCTTTAGCGGCTGGAGCTCATTCCTCAATTACTTTGACAGCTCTCTGCCGTTCCAGCTTTCTTTCATTAACCGCCGTTCCCACTCCCGGAGCCGCTACAAGGTGAACATTCCCCAGGCCGAGGATGACTTTAACAGCGTCCGGGCCGAGTTTACCGGGATGCTGAAAAATCAGATTGCCCGGTCAAACAATGGGATTGAACGCTCAAAATATATTACCTTTGGCATCCCGGCGGAAAGTCTGGACGAGGCGCGGCCCCGGCTGGAGCGCGTGGAGGCGGACGTTATGAGCAACTTTAAGCGGCTGGGCGTGCCCTCCGAGCCTATGGACGGGCGGGCGCGTCTGGCCCTGCTTCACGGCCAGATGCATCCTGGGAGCCGGGAGCCGTTCCGCTTCTCCTGGGGGGATATTGCAAAGACGGGGCTCGGCACAAAGGACTTTATTGCCCCCGACAGCTTTGACTTCCGCCAGCCCCGGCTGTTCCGCATGGGCCAGTATTGGGGCGCGGCCTCCTACTTGCAGATTTTGGCGTCGGAGCTCTCTGACAAGCTCCTGGCGGAAATTTTGGAGCTTGACGCGGAAATGACCGTGACCCTCCATATCCAGACCGTGGATCAGCTAAAGGCGATTAAAACCATCAAGGGGAAAATTTCTGACATTGGAAAAATGAAAGTGGAGGAACAGCGCAAAGCTGTCCGGGCCGGATATGACCCCGACATTCTGCCGCCCGACCTTATCACATTTTCCAAGGACGCGGCGGAGCTTCTGGCCGACCTCCAGTCCCGCAACGAGCGGATGTTCCTCTTGACCTTTACCGTGGTAAATCTGGCCCCCACCCGCCAGCGGCTGGAAAATGATATTTTCACGGTGGGCGGTATCGCGCAGAAATACAACTGCACATTGAAGCGGCTGGACTGGCAACAGGAGCAGGGCTTTGTTTCCTCCCTGGCCCTGGGCGGGAATGAGGTGGAAATCCAGCGGGGCATGACTACCAGCTCCACGGCGATCTTCATTCCCTTTATGACCAGGGAGCTCCGCATGGCCGGGCCGTCCCTCTATTACGGCATGAACGCACTTTCCCACAACGTCATTATGGCGGACAGGAAAAAGCTGAAATCCGCGAATGGGCTCTACCTGGGCTCTACTGGCTCCGGCAAGAGCTTCGCGGCAAAGCGGGAGCTGCTCAACGTCTTTCTTACCATTCCCCAGGATCGGATTATCATTGTAGACCCGATGGGCGAATATGCCCCGCTGGTGCGGCGGCTGGGCGGCCAGGTGATTGAGATTGCCCCGGACAGCCCTAATCACATTAACCCTATGGACATCCAGATGGGCGGCAACGACGAGGACAGCCCCCTTTCCATGAAAGCTGATTTTCTGCTGTCCCTGTGCGAGCTGGTGGTGGGCGGCAAGGAGGGCTTACAACCGATTGAGAAAACCGTCATAGACCGCTGTGTGCGGTTGGTCTACCGGGATCTGGCCCTGGGCGTGGGGGACGGCAGGATGCCCTTGCTCCAGGACTTGTACGAGGAACTTTTGAAACAGCCGGAGCCGGAGGCCCGGCGCGTGGCGACGGCCCTGGAGCTCTACTGTACAGGCTCCCTTAACCTGTTCAACCATCCCACGAATGTCAAAACCGACTGCCGTGTGGTGTGCATCGTGCTCAAGGGCATGGGAGACAATCTCCGAAAAATTGCGATGCACGTCACAAATGAGTTTGTCAATTCCTCGGTCAATACCAACTATCAGAGCGGCATCTCGACTTGGTGCTACTTTGACGAGTTCCATGTTCTGCTCCGAGATCAGCTCACCGCCAGCTATTTTGTTTCCATCTGGCAGATGCTCCGCAAACGGGGCTGTGTGCCCAGCGCGTTGACGCAGAACGTCAAGCACCTGCTGGCCAGCCCGGAAATCCAGAATATTCTGGACAACACGGATTTTATGATCCTGCTGTCCCAGGCGCAGAGTGACCGGGCAATTCTGGCAAAACAGCTCGGCATTTCCGAGCATCAGCTTTCCTATATCACACACAGCAATTCCGGCGAGGGCCTGCTGTTCTATGGGAATGTGACCATCCCCTTTATGGATCGTTTCCCCCGTGGGGAGATTTACGATCTTCTGACCACCCGCCCGGAGGATTTGAAAGATGGCGCGGCGGGATAAGGCTGGCCCTGGGCCCCGTGTGCGCCCGGAGCAGGCCGCGCCCCAGGGGGCTCCGGGCCCGGAGGCCGGGGCTGGCACGAAAGAACAGGCCGGGGGCACTTCGGGACAAAGTGTCCCAAAGTCCAAATTCCGGCAAAAGAGCAGGCAGGAACAGGCCGCCGCGTCCAAGCTCCGTATGGAAAAGCGCGGGGAGAAGCTGGAGGCGGCAAAGGGCAAGCTGGCAAAGCAGAAACCCCAAAAGAAACCCGGCCCCGTCAAACGGGCGGGCGGGGCCCTGGGGGGCTCCGTCCACGGCTTTGTGCATGGGAAGATTTACGAGGTAGAGCAGGAAAATGTAGGCACCGAGGGGGCCCATCACTCCGAGCTTTTGGGCGAGTCCGCGTTCCGCCAGGGCTCCCGCTTCGTGGGGCGGCGCATACGGGAGCACCCGGCGTGGGCCGTCCGGAGGGCCGAGGCCCGGTATGGCAAGGCTGCGGCGGACTATCAATTTTACACCGCCGCCCAGGAACACCCGGAGCTCTCGAAAAATGCCCTGTCCCGCTACTGGCAGAAACGGCGGCTCCGCAAGCAGTACCAAAAGCGGGCAAAGGAGGCCGCCCGCCAGGGGGCCGTGGCCGCTGAAAAGACCGCCGCCGCCACCGAAAAGCTGTCGGCCCAGGCGGTGGGCTTTGTGAAGCGGCATCCCCTGGGCGTGCTCCTGGCCCTGGCCTGTGTCCTGCTCATTCTGTCTATGCAGTCCTGTTCGTCCGCATTGGTTTTGCTCGGCAACGCCGGGGCCGGGGCTGTTGGGGCTACCACCTACCCATCCCCGGACGGGGAAATCCTGGCGGCGGAGGCGGCCTACCTCAATCTGGAGGCGGAGCTCCAAAACTATCTTGATACCTACACCAGCACCCACAACTATGACGAGTACCATTTTGATCTGGATGAAATCGAACACGATCCCTATGTGCTGATCTCCATTCTCTGTGTGCTCCACGAGGGGGAATGGACGGCGGCCCAGGTGCAGGGTACGCTGGGGATGCTCTTTGACCGCCAGTATATTCTCACAGAGCGCGTGGTGGTGGAGACACGGTATGACAGCGACGACGAGCCCTATTCCTGGTATATCTGTTATGTAACGCTGGAGAATTTTGACCTGTCCCATCTGCCTGTGTATTTCATGGGCGAGGAGCAGTTGGCCCGGTACTCCCTCTATATGTCTACCCTGGGAAACCGCCCCGACCTGTTCCCCGGCTCCGCCTATGTGGATCGCTATGTGACAAACCCGCCCGCCGGATATGAGGTGCCGGGGGAATATCTGGACGATGAAACATTCGCCGCTATGCTCTCCGAGGCGGAAAAATACCTGGGCTATCCCTATGTATGGGGCGGGAGCTCCCCGGCCACGTCCTTTGACTGCTCCGGCTTTGTGTCCTGGGTAATCAATCACTCCGGCTGGAATGTGGGCCGCCTGGGGGCCCAGGGGCTCTATAACATCTGTACCCGCACCAGCTCCCCGCGTCCCGGTGATCTGGTCTTTTTCAAGGGCACCTATGACACGCCGGGCGTTTCCCATGTGGGCATCTACGTTGGGGACGGAATGATGATCCATTGTGGCGATCCCATCAGCTATGCAAACTTAAATACCAGCTACTGGCAGTCTCATTTCTACGCCTACGGGCGTTTGCCTTGAATGGAGGTTTTGAATGGCAACAGCAAAAAGTATGAAAATCCAGGCCGAGATTGATAAGGTCAAGGCCAAAATCAGCGAACAGCAGGCCCGGCTGAAAGAATTGGAGCAGAAGAAACTGGAGGCCGAAAACAGCGAGATCGTGGACATCGTGCGGGGCATGAGCATCCCCCTTGCGGAGCTCCCCCTGGTGCTCCAGAAGCTCCGGGACGATGGCACTTTGGGACAAAGTGTCCCGAAGTCCGAGCCCGCGCCTGTTACCGAGGGAAAGGAGGACAACTGAATATGAAACGCTTTCGAGTCTTGACGGCGGCGCTTTGCGCCGCTGTTCTTTTATGCGGCTTTACCCCCGCAACGGCCTACGCCGGGGGCGGCGAGGACTGGGAGGGGCTTGACCCCGTGGAGCCCGCTGTCACGGAGGAGCCGGTGATTGAGCCCGGCGAGGGCTTTTCTGAGGACGGCAATCTTGTGACCCGTGATCTGCTCTATGACAAGCATACCAACAAGCAGTTTATTACCGTCCAGACCAGCGGCGGGGCCACCTTTTACATTGTCATTGACTACGACAAGCCCGTGGACGAGGACGGCGAACAGTACCAGACCTATTTTCTGAATACGGTGGACGAGGCCGACCTGCTGGCCGCTGCCGAGGCCGCTGGCGTAGAGCTGGCCTCCTGCTCCTGCTCGGACAAATGCGCGGCGGGGGCCGTCAATACCGACTGCGCGGTGTGCGCCGTCAACATGACCGAGTGCGCAGGTGTGGAGCAAAAGCCGGAACCAGAACCGGAGCCTGTGGCCGAGCCCGACGCCGAGCCGGAAACAGAAAAAGGCAACGCCGGGATGCTCCTGCTGGTGCTGGCCGTGGCGGTGCTGGGCGGCGGGGCCGCGTTCTATTTCAAGGTGTACCGCCCCAAACAGCAGGCGGCAACAGAGCCGGAGGAGGACTACGGCGAGGAACTGGAGGACTATGACGGCGAGGAGGACGGCCCGCCCTGGGATGAGGACGAGGACGAAAACGAGGATACGGAGGACGGGGAATGAATTTCACAGCAAGCTCTTTTGAACGGATGATGAAACAAAAGCCCCGGCCCCAGGCTCCCGGCCCGGCCAAACCGCCCAGAGGCTCCGCCTGCTCCGTCTGTCCCTACTGGCGGGGCCTGCGCTGTGTCTGCTGTTATCAGAAACTTTCTCCCAGGCCGGGCGGCGGGAGGTGACGCTTTGGCCCGCGAACTGACACGGGAGGAAAAGGCGGCCATCCGCTCCCTGGTGGTGAAATGGTGCGCCAACTATGACCGGGCCTGTGGATGCCTGCCCCTGGACTGTGAGTGCTATATGCTGGGAAAGTGCTGGACAGGTGCCTATTGCCGCTACTTCCGGGAGGCCGTCCTGCCCCTTGATCCAGCTCTGGAGGCCGCCCTTACTACTGTGGGCCCCAGGCCGGATTTCAAGCCCTGCCCCATCTGCGGCGGGGCCGTGGCCCCGGACAGGCGGCAGGCATATTGTTCAGAGGCTTGCGCCTTAAAAGCCCACCGCCGCCAACAGCGGGAATATATGCGCCGGAAACGGGGGTGATCTGTTGACAATTAGCCCCCGGAAAACCCGCTGATTTCAAGGCTTTTTGGGGCCGCTTTTGGGGCGGGCCGTAGTTTTATATGCCCGGCCCTGGAATGGCCGAAATGTTGTCAACATGGAAAAACGGGACTTTGGGACAAAGTGTCCCGAAGTCCCAGGCTGTTATGCTTGAGGAGGTGTCTATGGAAAAACAGAAAGACCAGGAATTTGCACATCTGGAGGTCAAACGTCTTTGCGGCGTGTTCGGCGCGCCCCTGCCCCCTGTGGAGGAAAAGCCCGTGGATAAGGTCAAGGAGCCGCCCCGCCCCTATCGGAGTCGGGAACGGGAGGAGCGGTGACAAAGAAACGCCGCCGCCCTGTCCATCTTCATGTCATGGTGTCTGAGGAGGAGCAGGCGCTGATCCGGGAGCGCATGGCCGAGGCTGGCATCCGCAACATGGGGGCCTATATGCGGAAAATGGCCCTTAACGGCTATGTGCTCCACGTTGACCTCTCGCCCGTCCGGGAGCTGGTGTCGCTCCAGCGGCGGTGCTCAAACAATCTAAACCAGGTGGCGATCCAGGCCAACACCTACGGCGGCATCTACCCGGAGGAGATCGCCGCTCTGCAAAGGGACTATGCGGCCTTATGGGGGCCGCTGTCTGATTTACTGGAAAGGCTCTCCGCCGTGGTGGAGCTTTGACCCTCCGGGGAGCGGTGTTTTACCGCTCCCCGGTTTTCACGACTTTGGGACACTTTGTCCCAAGGTGGCGAAAGCCGCATACAGAGAGGAGGGGTATTCACGGCCACAACCTACATCCGGCCTTACAAGGTAGCGGCTGGAAAAAGCGCAATCCAGACGATGGAGGAGCGGTTTGATTATGGGCTCAATCCCAAAAAGCTGGGGGCCGTGTCCGCTTATCTCTGCGACCCGTCCACAGCTCCCGCCGAGTTCCTGCTGGTAAAAAGCCAGTACCAGGCGGAAACGGCCCGGCCCGTGGAGCGCGGGGCCCTGTTCTTCCAGATCCGGCAGGCGTTCCCGCCCGGCGAGGTGACGGCGGAGGAGGCAAATAAAATCGGCTATGAAACGGCGATGCGCTGGACGAAAGGCAAATACCAGTTTTTTGTCTGCACACATACCGACAAGGGCCACATTCACAATCACATTTATTACAACTCCACGGCCTTTGACCGCTCCCGGAAATTCCATAATTTCATCGGCTCGTCCTTTGCCCTGCGGCGGCTGTCTGACCGGGTGTGCATTGAGCACGAGTTGTCCTATATCCAAAATCCCAAACTGCACAGCAAGGGCCGTTTTCTCCATTACGGTCAATGGATCGGGGAAAAGCCGCCCTCTGCCCAGCAGAGGGTGCGGCTGGCTGTCATCGCGGCCCTGGAGAAAAAGCCCGCCGACTTTGCGGCGTTCCTGCGGCTCATGGAGGAGTCCGGCTTTGCCGTCAAGCATGGGCGGGGCGGCGTGATCTCGTTCCTGGCTCCCGGCCAGGATAAACCGACCCGGCTCCGGGCTTCTACCCTGGGCGCGGGCTTTGACCCGGAGGACATCCGGGCGGTGATTGCCGGGGAGCGGCCCATCCCGGAACTCCCCCAGGACGCTCCGGCCCCGCCCCGGCGCGTTGATCTTGTGATTGACATTCAACAGCGCATGGCCCAGGGCAAGGGCCCGGCCTATGCGCGGTGGGCCAAGGTCTACAATCTAAAGCAGATGGCCGCCGCGCTCCAGTATCTGCGGGAGCAAGAACTGGCCGACTATGCCGCGCTGGAGGCCAGCACCGAGACGGCGGTGGATCGCTTTCACAAGTTGGCCGGGGAGCTGCGGGACACGGAGGCCGCCCTCTCCAAAACGGCCCGGCTTATGGAGGCCACGGTGGACTATGCCAAGACCCGGCCTGTGTTCGATGGTTACAAGGCGGCCCGGTACAGTAAAAAATACCTGGCCCAGCATGAGGCGGAGCTGGCCGCTTATCGGGCGGCAAAGGCGGCCATGAATGAAATCCTGGACGGGGCAAAGCTCCCCAAAATAGACACGCTGAAAAAATCCCGCCGGGAGCTGGCGGAAAAGAAAAAGGCCCTCTATGCCGAGTACCGCCAGGCCCAGGCGGATATGCGGGAGGCCGTGGCGGTCAAGGCGAATATTGACCACCTGCTCGGCGTGACGGACGGGCGGGAAAATAAGGCCCAGGAGCGGTAGCGACAGGCCGCAGACAACAGGCGCATAGCGCCGGGACTTTGGGACACTTTGTCCCGAAGTCCTGCGGGTTTGGGGAGCTCCCCAACAAGCATTTTTGCGGGCCTGCGGCCCGGCAAAAATTTCGGAGTGTGGACACACTCGAATTGCTTGCCAAAACGTGCGGGCCTCGGAAGTACCCGCGTTAAAACATCGGACTTATGTCATTTCACTCTTGTATTGTTCTATTGGATGTGCTAAAATAAAGTTGATTTTTAGAATTTGTTTTTATTTTGCAGGGAAGAGGTGACGGGATGCCAAAGGTAGCTTATTCTGAGGAGGATAGAGAGCGCATCAGAACGGAACTCGTTGCAGTTGGTCTTGAACTGATGGCAAAACAGGGCATACAGCATACTACTGTGGAGCAAATATATAAAAAGGTTGGTATTTCACGAACTTTCTTTTACTCTTTCTTTGCAACGAAAGAAGATTTGATCGTTGAAACGCTGTACTTGCAACAGCCTAAAATTATTGAGCAAGTGCAAAGACTGATGGCCGATCCTGCTTTAAGCTGGCGTGATGCCGTGAAACAATTTCTCTATGCCTGTTGTTACGGAGAGAAAAATGGCATCGCTGTTTTAACGATTGAAGAACAGCAACTCATTTTCAAACGTTTGTCAAAGGAAAGCTATCAAATATTCCGTCAAAAGCAGCTCCGTCTTTTTGGAGAAATTTTAGAAAACTTTGGTATAAAGGCGGACGCGGCAAGGATCAATTTATTTACGAATTTGAGTCTGACAGCGATGGTTGTACGCAAGGCAATTCCTGATACGTTACCTCTGTTTGTTCCCGAAGTTGCCGATGAAACAGTTGACTTTCAAATAAACGCTATTGTGGATGCCCTGGAGAAATTAAAAGCAACACCTACCGCTTGAGTGATTGAAATGAGATAATCCGTCCGAATATCATGTTTCGGCCATATATTCAGACGGATTTCTTTTTAGCCAGGATAAAAACAAATTTGGTTTTTTGCTCTTATTTTTGAGAGATAAAACCTAAAATAAAACGCAAAGGAGAACACGCGATGAAAGTATTTGATCTGTTCGTAAGCAAATATCCACCGGGTAATGATTTGAGAAAACCTACTGCGGAAACGCTGGAGCAATTTCAAGGGAAAGTGCCAGCGGAGCTTCTGAACTTTTGGCAGGAATATGGTTTCGGAAATTATGGCGGAGGTTTGCTAAAAATTATTGATCCAACCGATTATATTGATACGCTCACTCTTTGGCTGGGCGAACAGGAGGGGTGCCTTCCCATTCTAATGACTGGATTTGGAACGCTTTTTATTTACCGCAAGCTGTCTGATACAGCCGATGATATGTGCCTGCTTGATATTCACAACCGCAGATCGGGCAGTTTCTCTACCAGCTTTTCCGATTTTTTTGAGCGTATTATTCCTGCCGAAAATTTTGCGGCGCAGTTTCTGAGAGTGGGTCTATTTCAAGAAGCATTTGCTAAACATGGCGGCCTTTCAGAAAACGAGATTTTCTTCTTTGCTCCGGCTTTGGCTTTTGGGGGAACTGAGTCCATTCAATATGTCGAAAAGGGAAATGCCGTTGTTCATCAGCACTTGTTGTTTGAAATGGGGGCGGATCATTCCGATGATACAGAACCGGATGATATGTGGTCGCAAGCCTATGAAGCAAATCCCCATGTGTTTGAATTGGATAATGGCGGGCTTATGGTTAGCTTCACCTTTTCGGAAACTGTGGATACCATCCTGCCAGTAGCACCAGAAACGCTATATGAGATTGAGGGAGAGACTATTTCTCTATGGGCGCTGACTTTCGTTAGTCTAACAAAAGAGGAAAACCTTGGCTTTTTGGAGTACCACAAGGCTTTGAAACAATTACAACCCTACATTGTGGAAACGAGAGGAGATCACATATTAGTTCGCGGCCTGAGTTTGGCAGAGATGGAGCATATTCTGGCAAAGCAATAAATTTGCTTTACCGCTACTTTGGGACAAAGTGTCCCGAAGTGATATAGCTACTATCAAAATTATTTCATTTATGATGCTGTGGGTATTGCCCCATCCAGTTTCATATAAACACATTCAAACATTTAGGAGGAAAAGTCATGGGATTTTTTAGCAAGTTATTTAAGGGCCCTGAAATTGACATGGAAAAGAGCAACGCAAATGCAAAGAAAATGCGTGCTCTATTTAATCAGGTTGTAGAGAACGGGGACAATTACAGACTGATTTTCGGATATACCGAGGATGTGAGCCGGTTTAACTATGGCTTTGTTCATGGGAGCAAAACAAAGATCGGAAATTTAATTGTCGGCTGGAACGAAGCCAGCCAGACGATTGTGGTTGTTCCCACAGTACCCGATCTTTCCGGCTGTGGCGATCCGACCTACTATCGCCGTTCTGAAATTTTGAAAGCCTATCGGAACAAATACCCTACCGATGCTTTTATCATTTATCCAGACAAAAAAGGATACATTGGCATCAATGCCTATGACTGGCTGGAAGATGAAAAGCTGTATGTTTATGTATCACAGGATGATGAATTGGCCGCTTTTACCGACTTCTTTATGAATCGCTTTGCAACAAAGTGAGGTAAAAGATGCCTATTGGAGAAATCGGAGCGTTCCTGCTGTTTCTTGTGATCGTGTTTATAGTTGGAAATCTATGGTTTCATTTCGTAGAAGCAATTCTGCGGCAGATTAAAAAGCTATTTACACGTCACAAAAAACCTCCGGCATGGCATCCGCTCCCCCCGGACAAGGAGGATTGAAAATGTTCGATATAGACGAGATTAGGAAACAGGCACTCGCTTCTATGAGAGAAACCATGGAAAAGAACGAGGAACGAATTAGCAAAATTGAGGTTCCCAGCTCTGAAAAAGGCGCATCTGTGTCTGCCGCCGAAGTGGAAGAACAGATTGCCGCTAATACTCAACGTCAAGTAGAAATTCTTGGACAGATGTTTGGGCCAGATAGTATGGCTCAAATGGCTGTTAATGAGGAATTGCTGCAAAAGATGGTAAATGATAAAGTTGCTGAGGCAACTTCAGCTACTGCTGGGGACTTGATGGGACAGCTTTTCGGAGAAGATATGGGCATACTTGCGGCTGCTCTGGAAACGCTGGAAATGGAAGATGCGGACGATGAGGAAGAACTCTCATTCGATCTGGAACTGGAAGAAAAGCTCTATACTACCTTGGAAGAAACAATGGCCCGGCTTGAGGCCATGCCTGAGCCAGAAGCGATCCCATATCAAAAAGACGATGTAAAATGGGAACGCTTTGGCATCCTGCTGTCCGGTATTTTATCGACCCTTAACAATCACGATCTGGATAGTATGGATGTGGAGGAACATATTCCTGTTATGGAGCAGAAAATCGTGTCCCTTGTGCGCCGCTCCTGGGGGATAGATGGCCGGAGTGATCTGCTGGACATGATCCGTTATCTGGCGCAGGAGGGTTATATCCTGCGGTATCAGCTTTATAGTGAGGCATCTTCGCCGGAGGAACTCATGGACGAAACTATGGACGAGGATGACCGTGAGTCTACCTGCCGGGCATGGAGGTTTGCACAACGGTATAAAGGTCAATATGCTCCCGGTTTTATGGCTGGATGGGATATTGGCCGGGCGGCGATGCTGACACGCTGGGGATGCTATTTAGGCTGGATCACAGAAAGCGAGGCTGTTGGTATTCTGTGGGATCTCTCCCAAAAGGTTGTTGAGGAACTGCATAGCTGGCGCGAATTTGCGCAATCTTATCTTTTTGGCGGTCTGATGTGGAAATTGCTATGCGGTGACAGCTCCGCAGGAAGTTACCTGGGTTATCTTGCAGACGCCGCCACAGACCTATTGACTGGAAAAGCAGAGCAGGATAACGGACAATGGCGTGATTGCCCTTGGCCTGCACAGAGAAAAATTGGTTTCACATTATAAATCTTTTTGAAAATTTGTTGCTATTCATCAGCCGCCAACGGAAACGGCATATAAAAAAACCGTTGGCTTGGCGGCTGTGTTGATGCACGCCTAAACTAAAGTTAAGCGGCGGTTTTGAAATTAACCATTTCAAGGCCGCCGCCTTTTTATATCACACGGCGGTAACAAAGGAGGTACGTCGTGTCCCGCACAATCCTTACCCGCCCCTCTAACTTATCAAAAAAAGCCAGGGCCCCGGACAAGGATATTTTAACCGTAGTTGCGAAAATTGTTATAATGTAGGTGAATATCTCAATTTATGCGCTTGCGCGGCTTTATGTCGTGCAGGCGCATTTTGTTATCCGTACTTTGAGACAAAGTGTCCCAAGGTGCGGGACGGCCCTCCCAGGTGCCGCTCCCCGCCGGCCCTCCATTTCGTTTCCCCTCAACCCGAACAAAACGAAATGGAGGACAAGCTATGACAACCATCAATCTGAAAGATTTTTATTATTGGTACATACAGGATCAATTTATCGAGGTTGCTGACGAGGTGGCCGAGGCTCTCACCGCCAGCAGACGCCAGGAGGCCGCCTATGTGGAGCGGGCCCGGTACAACAAGGCATATTATTCCCTGGACTGTGATGACGGGATCGAATATTCCGCCTGCCAGCATGAGCCCAGCCCCCAGGAGCTCCTGGATCGCAAGGAAATGTTTTTCCGGCTCTGGAACGCGCTCAACTCCCTGCCGGAGCTCCAGGGCCGCCGGGTGGATGCCCACCTCATTCTCGGTAAAAGCTATCGGGAGATCGCCCGCGAGGAGGGCGTGGATAAAAGCGCCGTTAGGTGCTCCGTCCTCTGCGGGATCAAACGCATGAAAAAATATTTGCGGGAAAATTTCTAAAAAGCATCTCCATTACCCCCTGTTTTTCTGGTGGTATATGAGAGGTAGGTTGCCTACCTCTCCACAGCAGGACGGCGGCGGCTCCGAGCATAGCGCGGGGAGCCAGGCGGCGGGTGCGCGGTGACTTCTCCACAAGAGAACGAGCGACCAACACCTGCGCCGCAGGTGGGCCGGGCCATCCCACGGCCACGATCCGCCACAGGACAGGCTGGCCGCCTGTCCCTCCGGGCCGCTGTCTCCTGCTGTGTGGGAGTGCTGCGCCGAGTATGGTTGTCTTTGGACAGGTCAAGGAAACGGGCGCGGCCTCCCTCTATCTTATGAAAGCGGGGCCTGCTTTATGAGCAGGGCTCCGGCTGGCTTCGAGACATTTTGTCCCGAAGTCCCGGTCAAAACAAGGGCCAGCACTTTCGCGGTGCTGGCCTTTGTCATTTCTGAAATGGGAGGTATTCTATGCACGCACAGACCAAATACAAAAGCGAAATGAAAACGGCTGTACTTGGTGATCGGACAATTACTATTAAAAATCTTACTCCCATTCTGCCCCCGCAGGAACGGGAAAAGCGCAGGCGCGAGGTGGAACAACAGCTTTTTGACGTGTTCCGCAAATATGCCGGACAGCGGGGGTAGTCAAAGGCATCCTTGTTGAATGGGGGCGGCAGAGGTATAATATAATTGTAGGTTGGCTCCCGTATAAACGGAAGGGAGCTAATTATGGATAATAGAATAGATGCAATTTACGGGCGGCAGTCGATTGACAAAAAGGATAGTATCAGCATTGAAAGTCAATTTGAATTTTGCCGGTATGAACTAAAAGGCGGTGAAGCGAAAGAATACAAAGACAAGGGATATTCCGGGAAGAACATAGAACGCCCCGACTTCCAGCGGCTTCTGAAAGACATCCGGGCCGGACTGATCCGGCGGGTGATTGTTTACAAACTGGATCGGATTAGCCGCTCCATTGTGGACTTCACAAAGCTCATGGAACTGTTCAAGCAGTACAACGTGGAATTTGTCTCCTGCACCGAAAAATTTGATACGTCAACCCCGATGGGCCGGGCGATGCTCAATATCTGCATCGTGTTCGCCCAACTGGAACGGGAAAGCATCCAGATGCGTGTGCAGGACGCTTTTTATTCCCGGTGTGCCAAGGGCTACTATATGAGGGGCCGGGCTCCATACGGTTTTGATACGGAGCCCATCGTCATGGACGGTATCAAAACAAAGCGGCTGGTTGAAAACGCTGAGATGGACTACGCCGAGCTTATGTATGAAATGTATGCCGAGCCGGAGAACTCCTACGGCGACATTACCCGGTATTTTACCGAGAATGAAATCATGGTGTATGGAAAGACATTGAAGCGCGGCTTTGTGGGCCAGCTTTTGAGAAATCCGGTTTACGTCCAGGCCGATATGGATATTTACGAATATTTCAAGGCCCAGGGCGCGAAAATCGAAAGCCCGCCGGAACTGTTCACAGGTGAATTTAGCTGTTACTTGTACCAGGGCCGCGAGGGGGAGGAAAACATTCTGGTGATTGCGCCCCACAAGGGCCGCATCCCCTCGTCCCTCTGGCTGGCCGTCCAGCACAAGCTGTCCCAAAATACCACGTTCCAGAATGGCCGCAAATGCCACAATACATGGCTGGCCGGGAAAATCAAGTGTGGATGCTGTGGGTATGCGCTGGCCAGTCTGAACGCTCCAAACGGTGTCACTTATATGCGGTGCAAGCAACGCATGGAAAACAAAAGCTGTCAAGGGCCCGGCACTCTCACAAAGCACGACTTGGAAAAATCGGTCTATGAGGAAATGGTTAAGAAGATGCGGGAATTTCAAACGCTGAAAGGCAGTAAGGCGGAGGGGTACAATCCCAAACTGACCGCCGCCCGCGCTAAACTTGCCAAAATCGAGGGCGAGATTGAAAAGCTCATTGACACGCTGACCGGGGCAAACCCGCTTTTGTTGCAATACGCAAACAGCCGGATTGAAGAACTGGACGCGGAACGGCAAAAGCAGTTAAAGCTGGTGGCCGACCTCACCGCTAACTCTGTTTCTTCCTCACAGGTCGATAGCATAACGGGATATTTAAGCCATTGGGAAGATGTGAGCTTCGATGACAGGCGGCGCGTTCTTGACACGCTGGTTTCAAAAGTTGAGGCCACTCGCACCGAACTTGCTATTGAATGGAAGATCTAAAACTTTTCACTTTGCATTGTACCCTTGTCAAGAACGCTTAACTATCTTGCGCAAAGCAATCTCAAACGACACCGTGGAATTCTTCACAGTATTTTCGAGCAGGCGATTAACAACGACCTTTGCTATAAAAATCCCGTCCAAGATATCAGCTACAAATCCAGCAAGCCGGAAGTCATCAAGCAAGCATATACACAAGAGCAGTCGCTAAAGGCGCAGGATTACGCTCAGGGCCACGATGACGGATTGTTTGTATATCTTGTTCTCAACACCGGCCTGCGGCGCAGTGAGGCTCTGGGGCTTATGTGGAAGGACATTGACTTTAAAGAAAAAACTGTTTCTGTATGCCGGGCGATCACGCCTGACACCGTAAGCCCCAAAGACGGCGAACTGAAAAGCAAAACATCCCGCCGTGTCATTCCAGTTTCAGACGGTTTTATTGAATATTTGGAGAGAATACAAAAGCCTGACGGATTCGTGCTTGGGGATGAAACCACCTTCTGCACAATCGACGCTTTTGACTGGCGATATAAAAAGTTTATGACGCAAATGAGCCGTGAATTATCCATTCCGTATCTTTCCCCCCACGAGCTGCGACACTCCTATGGAAGCGTACTCTATGAGCGCGGGGTGGATATCTATACGATTTCAAAAGTAATGGGCCACGCTGATATATCCATCACTGCAAAAATATATGTCCATAGCACAGCGAACTCCTTACGCAAGGGCCTAAAACTATAGGCTTTCATTTTTACCATTTATTACGACACTTACTACGACACTTATACGACATAAAAAATGATTTAATCGGTATTAAACAGCACTTTAGCAAGCAAAAGAACCAGCTTTTTATGCATGTTTATAGCTTATAAAGCCAGTTTACAAAGCCTCTATTTGACGTTTGAGGGGCGTGTGCGCGAGCGTGTGGGTTCAAGTCCCATCTGCCGCACCAAGACCTTGTAGATTGGCTTTAAAAGCCCATCTGCAAGGTCTTTTTCTTTTTTCGGAAAAGTCCCTGTGAAGCCGGTATTTCTCTGCTGCTTTGGGAAAGATAGGACAGACTCATTTCAATGATCCGGCAATGGGTTTCGACACACTGAGGAGGGATTCAGATGCGTGAAAAACTGGCGGAGATTTTTGGCGTTGTCCTGCGCGGATGGGATAAGCTGCTCTGCTTTGAAGTGCTTTATAAAACGGCTGGATTCGGCATTTTGTTTCCCTTTCTCCAGTCCCAGATGGAAAAGCTCCCCAAGCTGGCGGGTATTCCCTATCTGGGGCCGCAGAATCTGGGGCTGATCCTGCGCTCCCCGCTGGCGCTGCTGTTGGCCGCCGGGCTCCTGCTTTTGCTGGCTTTCTATCTGCTTTTTGAAATCATTGTGCTGTTTTTGTACTGTGAATCCGGCTGGCAGCGGCGGGATCTCACTTTCCTGGGGCTTTGGAGGGAAAGCCTCCTGCGCACCGCCAGCCTTTTCCGGATGAAGCGGGCCGGTGTGCTGCTGCTTTTCCCTCCGCTTCTCCTCTCCGCATTCTCCCTTTCCAGCGGCTGGCTGCAAAACATACGCCTCCCGGAATTCGTCCTGGATTATATCCGCGCGGCGCCCCTGCTGACCTTGCTCTATGCGGGCGTGGTCCTTCTCTGCAATCTGATCCTGTTTCGCTATCTGTTTGGTTTTCCCGCGATGTTCTTAGCCGGCGCATCCTTCCTTGATTCCTGGCGGGAAAGCAGTCGCCTGCTGCGCAAAAAAAATCTGCGCATCTTTGGCATGCTGCTCTGCTTCGCTGCTGTTTTTACCGCTGTTCTGGCGTTCGCCGCAGCGGCCGCAGTCCTGCTGCTGGCCGGATATACAAGGGCGTTTTATCCTCTGGCACAGGCACATGCGCAGTTCCAATTCTATTTTATTGCCTTTCAGCGCGCGGGGACTATCGCAGCCGCCACTCTCGCCTCGGTATTTTTGTGCGCTGTCACCGTCGTGCTGTACCATGCCTGCCGGCAGGAAAAGCGCCCGTCGGCCGTCCCAGGGAAAAAGACAGGGTTCATAGGCATTCTGAAACGGACAGCATTTGCCCTGTTTACCCTTGTCTTTTTGATCTTTGCCAGCGAATCGGAAATAGGCGGCCCGTTTCCGCGGCTGCTGTGGGAGAATCCACAGATTGTCGCACATCGGGCGGGTGGATTCTTTGCGCCGGAAAACACGGTTGCCGCGCTTGAACAGGCGATCAGTGACGGCGCGGATCAGGCAGAAATCGACGTGCAGCAGCTTGGAGACGGCACACTCATCGTGCTGCATGATACAAATTTCCAGCGCACTACCGGTAGCAACGGGCAGGTCTGGGACGCCTCCTATGCCGATGTCCGCAGTCTGGAAGCCGGGTCTCATTTCTCCCCCACATTCACCGGTGAACCGATCCCAACACTGGAAGAGATGCTGACGGCCGCAAAAGGCCGGATTGGTCTGATGATCGAGCTGAAATCAACCGGGCATGAGACCAAACTGGTGGAATCAACATTGGAGCTCATCCAAAAGCACGGGATGCGGCAGCAGTGCAGCATTGCTTCAATGGATCTCAATATCCTCGCGCGCACCAAGGCGCTGATGCCGGAAATGCAGACGGTCTACATCTGCGCACTGCTGGTTTCCGACCGCTACGACCTGCCAAATGTGGACTGCTACAGTGTGGAAACCTCCTCCCTGTCCGCGGGGATGGTGGCACAGATTCATGCTGAAGGCAGAATGGTATACGGCTGGACGGCCAACTCCACGAAAACGCTGGCAAAACTGCTGTACTGCGAGGTGGATGGGCTGGTCACCGACAATATAATCTTCGCGGAGTACTGCATTGAAAATAACGGTGAAAACCTCCTGCTGGACGCTGTGACCGGCCTGTTTTTCTAAAACGAGAAAGCGCAGGAAACAGCAGCAGATCCCCCGGTGAATATCCGGAGGATCTGTTTCCTTATTATATAGAATCCTTTATGGCAGTTCCCGCATCTTCTTAAGCAGTTTTAAGAGCCCATCCCGGTTCTTCGCCTTCTTCATCCAACCCGGGAGCCGCTGCGCCTGTCCGCTTTGGAGCACATACCAGTCCCCTGCGCCGTTTGTGGAGAGATGTTTCTCACGCAGGCCGGCGCTGATATAATCGATAAGATATCCAAGATGTTCCCGATTGAGCGCCCAGACGACATGCCCGCGGTAGGCCCCCTTGAAATAGAGCTCCAACCCATCCAGAACATCCGCACCGGAAAAACCAATCCTCCGGACTGGAGCGGTCTGTTCGATCCTGCAGTACGGGCAGGCCACCTTCGCGCGTGGATAAGGGGCCAACTGTTCCGGCAGCCGCAGATTGAACCAACGTCCGCAGGCGATACAGGCGTTCTGCGCGGCGACCACCGGTTTCATCGGAACACGGGTCTCACTGAAGCGGCAGCTTTCGCATGTCAGGCGGTAGTCCTCCCCCCGCAGGCGCAAAACCGCCGCTCCGCCGCATTTGGGACAGCGTACGAGGACGCCGCCGCGCCGCAGCTGGCTATAGACATTGTATTCTTGCGGCGCGTCCGTAAAGCGCCGCCTGACGGATACCTTCATGGATTTTCCCTCTTTATGACGTGGTGATGGACGCTGTTTTCGTTTATCATATCACAAAGCTGGTGAAAAAGGAACCGTCAGCCGGCGGTTCCTTTTTTAAAAGCGCAAAGGAGCTCCACAATATTCCTCGCTTTGCGCGGCGTGCTGGAAAAACGCCTTGACCCGGGCCACCAGTTGAAGCGGCAGAAACGGCTTCACAAGATAATGGCCGCTACAACACGAAATCCGCTCCACCCGACCGGGCGGAGCGTCCTTGGCTGAAACGATGACGGCCGATGTTTGCCCAGGCCCGCGATATTCTGTAAGCTGACGCAATACGGCAGACGCCGGGCAAATGCCCGGCGTCTGCCGTATTTGTGTATGTGGGATAGAGGATCAGCGGAAGAATAAAAAGATGAGCGCGAGTGCGAACAGGATCTGGCAACAGCCGACCAGCCCGCCATAGAGCATGGCGCGCGGACCTTCCCGCAGCAGGTCGGCAAACTTGACCCGCATGCCAATGGCGGCCAGCGCGATGATCTCAAACTGGCTGCTGACCGCTTTCGCAGCAGCGCTGGCCGGCGCAGGGATCAGCTGCAGGCTGTTCACCACACTGAAAATGAAAAATCCGATAATGAACCATGGAACACGCGCCTTCACGTGCACGTCGTTTTTCGGGTGGGAGGCGAACAGGCTTGCGCCTTCCTCGGTGTCCAGTTTTGAAAAGGTAAGCGCCACCAGCACCAGGAAAATAATGCGGATAATCTTGAAGATGGTGGACATCTCGATAACCGGACCGCCGACGATCTCGGCGGAAGCGATCACCTGCCCGATCGACTGCAGCGTCCCGCCGATCATCGCGGAGGTATGCAGCACCTCATGCCCGTAGATAAGTCCGGTCAAAACCGGCAGCAGGATCATCAGCGCCGTCCCGGTGACGTTCACAATGGTGATCGAAATGCCCTTGTCCTTTGCGTCGCTCTTGACAATCGGCGCGACCGTTCCGATAGCGGATGATCCGCAAACCGCATTCCCAGCGCACATGAGCAGGACAAATTTTTTTCCAAAGCCGAGCCTGCGCCCGATGAGGTAAGCGGCGGTGATGGTGAGGGCCATCTGGCACAGGATATAGCCGATTCCGCCAAGCCCCACGCCGAGCATATCGTTCAGATCCAGGGTCATTCCGGTCAGCACGATCGAATATTCCAGCAGACGGCTTTCGGAAAATTTTGTCCCGGTATCGAAAGCCGGACGGTTCAAAAAGGTATTCCCGGCGAACATCCCAATTCCAATGGCAAACAGCGCCGCTCCGACGGTCGGGGCGAGCTTCACCACCACCTGAGCGATCAGGGCGATCACAAGGCAGGCCAGGAAGCCCGGAAGCAGCCCAAACAGTTTCTTTTGATCGATTGCAGGTATTCTCAAATGCAATTCGGTTCCTTCTTTCCAAACAGTCTGATCCCCATTATATGGGACGCGGGCGCCGCTTCGCAAATTGAAATGTCGGATTCCCCCATTGCAAAATTCAATACCTCCGTATTCCGGCTTGTCGAACGCCATCCGGATGCTGTATACTGAAAAGGAAAGAACTACGGAATGGGATGAAACAAGATGTTTGAAGAACTGCGCACCTTTGTGGCGGTGGCGGAGACGAAAAGCTTCACCAAAGCTGCTAAAAAGCTTTCCTTTTCTCAGCCGACCGTCAGCCAGCAGGTAAAACGGATGGAAATTTTCTTTAACGGCGCAACCCTTCTGAACCGCTCCTCCTACGGCGCGAACGTGGAATTGACCCCGGAGGGGGAGCTTGTCTATGAGCGCTGCGTGGAGATCCTCGCGCTCGTGGACGCGACGGTGCGCGAAGTGTTGCCTCATAAGGGGAAAGCGCTTGAACGGCTGCACGTCGGCGCCAGCCGCACGGTCGGGGATCACCTGCTCCCGGCAGTGCTGCGCGCCTTCTCGGACGCTTGCCCCGCGGCGGTCATCAGTGTCACCATCGGCAACACCCAGCAGGTCTGCGACTGGCTGCGCGGCGGCGAAATCGACATTGGCCTCATTGAAGGCCGCAACATGTATTACGATTTTGAACGGGCGGACTTTTACACCGATCAGCTCATTTTGGTCGCCGCCCCGTCCCTGGCAGCCGGGATCACCTCGTTCAACCCCGCAAAGCTTGGCGAGCTGCCCTGGATCACCCGGGAATCCGGTTCCGGCACCCGGCAGTATCAAAGGGATTTTCTCACCTCCAGCCAGATCAAGGTCTCAAGCCAGATCGAATGCAACTCCAACACCGCCAATGCCGAACTTGCGCGGCAGGGCCTTGGTGTGACGCTCATCTCGGAAAGCGCGGTCCGCCATGAGCTTGATTCCGGCACACTGGTCGCGCTCCCGATGGAAAAACCCTGCTCCCGCAAATTTTCCTATATCCTGAACGGCAGGGACCCTACCGATCCTCTGCTGTCCCAGCTGATCCGGATTCTCAGATCTTTGGAAAGCCAAACCGCCGGCTGACCGCCGGCGGTTTTTTGGATTCGTTTTCTGAATAGGGGAA
Source organism: Anaerotruncus sp. AF02-27 (assembly GCF_003465835.1). Taxonomy (NCBI): domain Bacteria; kingdom Bacillati; phylum Bacillota; class Clostridia; order Eubacteriales; family Oscillospiraceae; genus Anaerotruncus; species Anaerotruncus sp. AF02-27. The sequence goes on from NZ_QSBX01000009.1 coordinate 40,315, forward strand.
TTCAAAATGCCCATCGCAAATTGTACCGAAAGGGCTTGATTCTTTCCCGGGAGGGATTATAATAGGGGCGAACAAAAGAAAAAGGGGTCTTTACAAATGGAAAAAAGCAGAGTCGGCATCTCCGCGCAAAAGCATCGGGACGGTTATAACTGCTGTCAGGCGGTCGTCTGCGCCTACAGCGATCTTCTGGGAATGGATGAGATCACCGCTTTCCGCGCTTCCGAAGGCTTTGGGCTCGGCATAGCCGGCATGTATGAAACCTGCGGCAGCGTCTGCGCCATGGTGCTGCTTGCCGGGCTCAAAAACAGTGACGCGAATCTCGAAAAACCCGCCTCTAAATTCTCCACCTTTGAACTCGGGCGCAAAATGGCGGATCGGTTTTCCGAAATGAACACCACCACCCTCTGTAAAACCCTGCGCGGCACCGATGGGAAAACCGATCGCCTGCGCAGCTGCCGCGGCTGTGTGATCGACTGCGCCAAAATTGTGGAGGACACCCTTTTCCCCGGCCGGTTTGAGGTATATGACGGCCCCAACGAATAGCGCTTTTCTGGACGGCACCCCAGCCGGGCGGCGGAAATTTTCCGCCGCTCATTTTTATGCCTGCAGCCTGGGGCAGAGCAATCTGCCCGGCCGCCTTGCAAAAAACGCAACTACCCGGTGACGCTGCGCAGGGGCCGCCTGATGGGAACAGCCGAAACAGTTCTCCGGAAGAAAAAAGAAAGTTTCTTAAAAAATACAAAAAAGGCGCGCGGCCAGTCCGCGCGCCTTTTTTGTATCCGGATACGCAAGAATTTTTTGGGAAAAAATAGAAAGATAAACCAAATATTAACCCTAAAACTTGGATTATGAACTTCCTGCAAACAAATGGCCAGACCTGATGACAGGCGAAAATCGTGGCGCTATACTTTATAATTGTTGTTTTATGCCTTTCAGCAAATTCATGGCACATGATTGGGAGGGAGTTCAATGGCGGTAATCCTGATTGTGGATGACGATCCGAAAATTCGAAAACTGGAAGACATTTACCTGCGATCGGAGGGGTTTGACACCCTTTTTGCGGGCGATGGGATCCAGGCGCTCGGCATACTCGAAAAAAATCGGGTGGATCTGATCGTCGCGGACATCCTCATGCCAAATATGGATGGAGAAAATCTTGTGCGTTTGCTGCGCAAACATCATCTGAACATACCTGTCCTGGTCGTCACCTCAAAGTCCACTTTTGACGACAAACGAAAACTGTTCGCGGTCGGCGCGGACGATTACCTGATCAAACCGGTGGATCTGGAGGAGCTGGTCATGCGAATCCGCGCGATCCTGCGCCGCTGCAACATCAGCTGTGAAAAGCAGCTGCGCATCGGGGACGTCGTGCTCGATTATGCCAGCCTGGAGCTGCGAAACGGCAAAGGCGTCTGTACGCTTCCGCAGAAGGAATTCTATCTGCTGTTCCTGCTGCTCTCCTATCCTGGGCGCATCTTTACCCGCCAGGAACTGATGGACGAGGTTTGGGGTGTCGATACTGACACCAACCCCCGCACAGTCGACGTACATATTAACCGGCTGCGCGAACGCTTCACCGGAGATTCCCCCTTCACAATCGATACCGTGCGCGGACTCGGATATAAAGCAGTCATAAAGGCTGAGCGCCTATGAAAAAACAATATTTTCTAAAGGTCATTGTACTTCTCCTGGCGGCATTTATTGCTTCAGGCATCGTCACGATCATCTGGTCACATTGCATGTGGAAAGGATATTATGAGCATGCAATCGAAATCCCCGCGGACCGCCTGCTTGATCACATCTCGGACATGCTCGTCTGTGAAGGCGGAAAGGATGCCGTTTCACAAATCTTTCCCGATGGGCAGGAGGAATGCCTGATCCTGGAGTCCCTGTCCGAAGAAAATCTCACCGAAGCACAGCTTCAAGAACTGATCGAAACCGGTTCGGTGACCATTTTCGAGCGTGCACCCGGGATGGCTCTTACCGTGACGCAATATCGCCGTGTGGACACAGACGGATATATCCGTCTGCGCATCCATTCGGCCGAACTGGAACGCGGGTTTATGAAATCTGTCCTGACACTGTTCACCATCTGTCTTTTGATTGGCATCACCGCAATCCTGCTGGTTATCCGGCACATTCTGCTTCCCGCCGCCCGCCTGAGCCGCGCGGCGCACAAGGTTGCCGAAGGAGATTTCAGCGTGCGCGTGCCGGAATTGCCGGGGAACGGCGGAATGAGCCTGTTTGTCCGGGATTTCAATCTCATGGTTGGCAAAATCGAAAACACCACCATCCTGCACAAAAACTTTATGTCGGTCTTTTCACATGAGTTCAAAGCCCCGCTGGCAGCGATCAGCGGGTATGCAAAACTGCTGGAAAAACATATCCACACCGAACAGGAACCGCTCTATATCCAGGCAATCAACATGGAACTGCAGCAGGTGACCGAAACGGTTGACAATATTCTTCTGGTTTGCAGTCTGGACCGCAAGCCCTCGCCCGAAATGCTGGAAGAAGTGGACATCTCCGAACAGATCCGCCGGGTGTTTGTGTCCATGGAGCCGCGATGGACGGAAAAGGAGCTGTCGCTCGATCTCAATCTGGAAAAGGTGCCGGTGACCGGCCACAGATGGATGCTGGAACATGTCTGGAGCAACCTGATTGACAATGCGATCAAATTTTCCCCGCAGGGCGGCAGGATCGAGGTGCGTGTATTCCAGGCAAACGGGCATTCGGTCGTCACCATCCGCAACGGCGGGGACCCCATCCCTCCGCAGCAGCTTGAGCGGATTTTCGAGCGGTTCTTCCGGGCAGGGAATGGCCGGGAGGTACGCGGCCATGGGTTGGGAATGTCAATTGTTCAGCAGATCGTGCAGCTGCACGACGGAAATGTGACCGTGGAAAGCAGCACGGATACAGGGACCGTCTTCACCGTGACCTTATGATACTGTAAAAAAAACGGGGCGCCATTCGGAAGATTGGCGCTTCGTTTTTTCCTCCACCAACTCATAACTTAACTTCCATATTTTCATCATAAAATCATCATCATTTGTGCATATTTCCAGAAATATTCTGTGTAATATGCTAAAATTGCCACTTCAATTGGTGCATTTCACAAGAAAGGTTACAAAACGGTAACAAACACAATTGACCAAAATTTCCCGCAAAGCTATAATTTTTAACATCAGGGATACAACTGGAGAGGTGACCCTGAGCAAAATGCGCAAATTTCAAATATTTTTTCTAGGAGGAGATTCCCAATGAAAAAGGTACTTGCACTGGTTCTGGCGCTTGCTACCGTTCTGAGCATGAGCGTTGTCTCTTTTGCAGCAACGCAGGAGCTTACGCTGACTGATGGCGAAGGAGACGTCGCTGCTTATGATTCGGTTTATCTGAAAGATAACTCCACCCCGCTGGCAGTCGCGAACAACACGATTGAAAGCCTGCCGGACAAAACCTATTATTTTGTCGTTCCGACCACAACCACGAATGCTATCACCAACAAAGAGTTCGGTGACAGCGACCTGTTCAAATTCAAGTATAAGAAGACCGAGAACGGCAAATACATCAAATCGATCAAACTGGTCGACAAAGATGTTGCCGGCGCAGGCCGCGTCACTGCGATCGAGGTTAAACTCGTCGACGACATGACCGACAACGAGTACAAGATTAAGTTTGAGGCTTCCTTCTCTTCCAAGACCGATTGGGATGATACTCATCCTGGCATGAAGGATATCACTGTCAACATGCCTGAGTTCACCATCTGGATGAGCAACGCGGTTGACACCACCGATGACAGCGACGAGATGGCTGGCACCGGCGGCAAAATGATCAAGCCGGTTAAAAACGAAGAGAACACCATCACCTGGGAAGACGAGAACGATACTCTCGCAGTCCTGACCTTCGATGCTGATTCTGACGTTGCGAAATACTTCCCGAAACTCTCCACCAAGTGGGACAACGTGAAGTATGCTGAGCTCTTCAACGATCAGGACGCTTTCGTCCGTCAGTGGGTTGGTACTCCGGAGATTTCCTCCACCTCCCGTGCGGTTCTCGAACTGGTCGTTCCTTACGTTGACGAAGATGGCGATCTGACTGTTGACGAGGATTCCATCGTTGTCTACGAAGAAAACGCTGACGGCGAGCTCATCGACATCACCTCGAAGGGTTCCTTCGATTACAACGATGATGATGATTATGTCTTCACCATGAAAACCCGCCGCCTGGGCACCTACATCTTCGCTGAAGCTCCGGTTACCGAAGCTGAAGATGAAGTTCCGGCTGACGAAGTTGTCGACGCTGACAAAGTCAACCCCGGCACTGGCTTCTAATTAACTGATTCAAACCGGAAAGAACGGATGACTCTCCACATCCGTTCTTTCCCGAACATTTTAAAAGGGAATTTCCAAAAAGCGGAAGTCCGGGGTATTGGAGGATACCCTTGACGATAAATTGATCAAAACTATTTTTCTAGGAGGAATTTCCAATGAAAAAGATTCTTTCGGGAATCCTGGCCGCCGCGATGGTCATGAGCTTTGCTTCCGTCGCTGCTCTGGCTGTCGACTACAATACGGCCACTACTATCGGCTATGGCACTATGTGGAATGACAAAGATGACGAAGCCGTGGATAGTTCCGTCGGTACATTCACTGCTGTGAATGGTTCTTTCGACGGTGAAGATGTCCGCCCGGGCTCTATCTTCCTTCTTCCGATTACAGATGATTCTATTACATGGTCATCAGATACTACCACTACTACAGTAAACACTGACGAGATCAAAAATGATGATTATTTCAAATTTGATGTCGACAAGGATACTAACGGCAAGATGATCAAAAAGATCTCTCTGTTGACCGATAAGAAGGTCAATGGCACCCGTTATGATCTTGTTCTGAAGTTTGAGCTGGCCGACAGCTACACCACTGACGAAATCCATACCGATGGTACCATCACTCTGGAGGCAAAGAAGGACTCCACCGATTTCAGCGGTGACAAGACCCCCAAAAATGCGTTCAACGATGGGGACTTGATCTCGATTGATTACTCTTTCTGGATCAACAACGAAAAAACCGAGAATGACGACAACCCGGATTCCGGCGATCGCGTTTACTTCGATCCTGACGACAACGACACCAACACCCTGATCTGGGGCGACGACCGTGCCGCTCTGAAGTTCGAAGCTGACGACGATGCTTCCAAATTCTATGCCCGTCTGTCCACCAGCACCGACCGCACCCTGTACGCTGAGTACGGCGATCCGGTTGACGCTGACCTGTGGTTCTATGACTTCGTCACCAACCCGACCATCCCGTCGACCTCCCGCGCGACCCTGACCCTTGGCATTCCGTGGGACGAAGATGATGACGATTATATTCCGGATCCGGAAAGCTGCTTCATCTACGAGAAAGATGCTGACGGCAACCTGACCGACGTCACCGACAAGTTCACCTTCTCCGAAGATGACGAAGAGATCCCTGGCTGGTCCATGAAGACCCGCGTCCTGGGCACCTACGTCCTCTCCGACACTGAGCTCGACATCGAAGCGATCAACGCTGACGATGAGGATGACGACGATGCGGCTGCCGATGTCACCACCCCTGACGGCGGCAAAGACATCCCGCAGACCGGTTCCAGCGACATGGTTAACGTAGCGGTTGTTGCCGCTGTTGTTTCCCTAACTGCTGCTGGCGCTGTCGCGTTCAAGAAAAGCTCCAAATAATTAAGATCCTGCCTTAATAAGAAAACCCGCCGGTTGCCTCCACAACCGGCGGGTTTCTTTTTGCTGCAATTTATTCGGCATGCACCGCACTTTTTTCCGGCAGGTTCCAGACGAATTTATAGCCGACACTGCGCACAGTGACAATATGCCGTCCAGCCCAACCCAGTTTGCTGCGCAGAGCTTTCACATGGCTGTCCACCGTGCGTTCCTCCCCTGCGTAATTCCATCCCCACGCATGATTGAGAATTTGGACGCGGGAAAGCGCAAGATTCGGATTCTTTGCAAAGTAGTAGAGCAGCTCGAATTCCTTTGGCGTAAGATCAAGCTGTACACCGTCCAATTCCACCACATGCTCCGCCAGACTGATTCGCAGCTCATCAAAAATCAGCTCCGGCGCGGGCAGCGCATCCGCCCGGCGCAAAAGAGACTTTGCATGCGCAATGATAATCTGGTCACTCACCGGGCGGCGCAGACAATCGTCCGCGCCGTTGTCGAGAATTTCCAGTTCGGTACGGTCGTCGGTCGCGTCGGTGATGACAAGGATCGGCGCATCGGTGAGTTCCCGCATCCGTTTGAATTGTTCAGCACGGTCTCCGCGATATCCTGCCGCGTCCAGGATGATGAGCGACACTTTCTGTCCCTCCAGGTAATGATGAACCTGTGAGGCTGTCGAGGCATTCAACACCTGCCATCCTTCATCATAAATCCGTTGAATGAGCCGCACACGGTGCTGCCGGGCGGTTTCCGCATTTCTGACATTCGTTTCGTTCTGGGCAAATAGTACCATTGGAACCATCCGTGTTTTCCTCCCTGTTGTCAGCCGGGCCGGATCGAAGCCCGTTCATAAAAAATGTCCGGATTCTCAACCGTTTCCACATGAATCCATAACACAATTTGCATATGCACACATTATAATATAAATAACATTTAGGGGTCGGCATTGCCGATGGGCTTAAATGCTCATGAGCCTCGGATTCCTCATCCGGGCACATGCCTCCTGTAAATCAGTTTAAAAGCAAAAACTCTCCAACAAAAAAACCGCTGTGGCGGTTTTTTTGTTTTCCGCCCCAATTCGGCACTCTATGGCATTATTATACAATTTCCGTTTAAATCCAATGTTAATTCCCACGTGGCAAATGTAAATTTTCTGCCGATAAATCGAAACGAGCCCCCCAGATGGGAGGCTCGTTTTCAGTCAGTCAAAATATGCGGCCGTGTTGCCGGCTACTTTTTTCAGCAGCTCATAGAAAACAGCCTGCTCGATCCCGGTGAGGCCCGAAGTCATCTGGGCCACCCATCGTTCCCCCACCTGCTCGAGAAAAGGATAAATTTTATACGCCTTGCCGGTTGGACAGATGTCAAAAGACCGGCAGTCATCCGCGTTGACCCTGCGGGTGATATAACCTTGCGCTTCCAGGCGCGAAAGCATCTTGGCAACGGTGCTTTTGTCCATATCAAGCAGCTCGCCCAAACGGCTCTGCGGCAGGCCTTGAGTCTCGCAGACAATCATGATGAATGGCGCCTGCCCGCCGGTGATTCCGACCGAAGCGAACTGTTCATTGAGATACATCTGGGTTTTACGCTGCACCACCGAAATCAGCTTCAGCAGATCCTGTTCCGGGAATTCCAACATCCTGTCCACCTCCGGTTCTAACAGTTTCAATTGCAACTTTTATATTACCTTGTGCAATTTGCATTGTCAATGAATTTCTTCAAATTTTTGGCTTGACAAATAAATTTTAATTCCATAGAATAGTAAATGTGCTGAATTGACGCGATAAAAAATGCTCCAACTTCCGCTGATTTGGTTGCATTTCCAACATTTATTAGGGAGGAATACATATGAACGAAAACACTGCCCAACCTGCGGAGAATAAAATGGGCGTTATGCCGGTGGGAAAACTGCTCATTTCCATGTCCCTGCCGATGGTCATTTCCATGCTGGTACAGGCGCTTTACAACATCGTGGACAGCATGTTCGTGGCACAGCTGAGCGAAAACGCGCTCACCGCCGTGTCGCTCGCGTTTCCCGCGCAAAGCCTGATGATTGCTGTTGGCACCGGTACCGGTGTCGGCATCAATGCGCTGCTCTCAAAAAGCCTGGGGGAAAAGAACTTCCATCTTGCCAATAAAACCGCTGTCAACGGCATTTTCCTGGCCGGGCTCAGTTTCATCGTTTTTGCGTTTCTGGGGATCTTCTGCACCCGTACCTTCTTTCTGATGCAGACCGATATTCTTGAGATCGTGGTCGAAGGCACCAGCTATCTCACCATCTGCTGTGTCTGCTCATTCGGGATATTTGGTCAAATCGTTTTTGAAAAGCTGCTTCAGTCGACCGGTCGGACTTTCTATACGATGATTACCCAGGGAACCGGCGCCATCATCAATATTATCCTTGATCCAATTATGATCTTCGGGCTTTTGGGATTTCCAAAGCTTGGCGTGGCCGGCGCGGCGGTCGCCACTGTGACCGGTCAGATCGTCGCTTTCATCCTCGCAGTCTATTTTAACTGCAAAAAGAACGAGGAGCTCGACCTGCGGGCAAAAAATTTCCGTCCAGACAGCGCTGTCATCGGAAAAATTTACGCAGTTGGCGTGCCTTCGATCATCATGGCCTCCATCGGTTCTGTGATGACCTTCGGAATGAACAAAATCCTCATCGCGTTCACTTCGACCGCCACGGCAGTGTTCGGAGTCTATTTCAAACTTCAGAGCTTTATCTTCATGCCGATTTTCGGGCTCAATAACGGTATGGTTCCGATCCTTTCCTATAATTTCGGCGCGCGCAAACCTGACCGGATGGCCAAAACCTTCCTGTTAAGCGCCTGCTATGCGGTTGGGATCATGTTTTTGGGGGTGGCTGCCTTTTGGTTCTTCACGCCGCAGCTTCTTTCGATCTTCAACGCCTCCGAAACAATGATCGCCATTGGCGTGCCTGCTTTGCGGATCATCAGCCTGAGCTTCGTCTTCGCGGGCTTCTGTATCTGTTCGCTGTCGGTTTGTCAGGCGCTTGGGCATGGCTTTTTGAGCCTTTCAGTCTCGGTTGTGCGCCAGCTGATCATCCTGCTGCCCTCCGCATGGCTGCTCGCCAAGTTCGGCGGGCTGGAGGCGGTGTGGTGGTCGTTCCCACTCGCTGAAATCTTCTCGGTCGCGCTCTGCGCCGTTTATATGGCCTACCTCTACAAAAAGGAGATCAAACCCCTGCGCGAACTGTCCGAACAAAGCGAATAAGGGCTCTTTCCCCCGCCGCGATCCCGGCGGGGGATTTTTTGTGTCCAAAATCAATAAAGCGCGGGAAAAGCCGTCTTTTCAAGGGGATTGTCTATCACCAAAAGATCCCGGAGCTAATATGATAGTACAAAACCTGAAAGGAGATGGAGAATCTTGAACGCTTCATCTGATAACATGGACGATTATTCCATGTGGAGCCGGTCGTCCGTCCCGGGCAGCATGCTTCCGAACCCCGGCGAAGGCGGGCCTGTTGCAGCTCCAGGCGGCGGCATCCCTGGAAGCCTGCTGCCAAATCCCGGCGAGGGTGGGCCTGTTTTCCCCGGCGGCGCAAATACGCCGGGCAACATGCTTCCGAATCCCGGCGAGGGCGGGCCTGTTTTCCCCGGCGGCGAAAACGTCCCGGTCATCCCCCTGCCAAACCCCGGCGAGGGTGGACCGGTCGCACCAGGGGATACCTTCCCCGTATTTCCGCAGCCCAATCCCCCGTGCTTTTTCTGTAACACCGGCAAACGCAACGGACAGGTGCGGTTCCTGAACGCGGCCTATGGATACCGGCCGTTCCGAGTCTACATCAACAACCGTTACATCGCGGGCGGGCTTGGCTTTGCGTCGCTCACTCCGTACGGCAGGGTGGCCAGCGGCTTCCAGACCATCACCGTAACCGGCTCAAACGGATATGTCTATCTGCAGAAATCCATGCCTTTCCGCTCGGACGACGCCAGCACCATTGCCATCATCAACTCGGCCAGCGGGCTGGATTTGATGCAGATTTCCGACTCGCCCTGCCTCAAACTGCCCGGCATGTCCTGTTTCCGGGTCTGCAATCTCGCGTACAGCTCGAATCCGCTTGACATACTCCTCGCGGATGGCCGCGTGGTCTATTCCGACGTGCGCTTCAAGGAAGTGACCTCTTTCAAACGGGTACGCCGCGGGTCTTATGAGTTCTACATCACCGAAACCAGCCTGCGCCCGACTCCGCGTTTCGAGGATATCGAAACGCTTTCCTCCAACATAGCGACCCTTGAAATGCCGGAAGTGCTCGTCTCCTTCTATGTGGACGTACGGCCAAACGCGATGTATACCGTCTACATCCTCAGCCGGGACAGCTCTCCCGAAGCGCTTCAGACAATGGTCGTCGAGGACCGCTGACCCGCCCTCTCCAGTTGCCTGTACATCAGGCGCCCGGCCCACCGGCCGGGCGCTTTTTCGTTCCTGGATCCGCCTTCCGGCCTTACAGCGCGCGGCGTTCCACCAACTTTGTCCACACCTGCCTGCCCAGCGTTTGGTCAGCGCGGAAAAGGTAGCCGATGACACAGCTTTGCATTTCAGGTGAAGCCTGCCGCAAATCGGCGGCCAGGTTTTCGGCCAACTGTTCCCACCGCGTTCCAGGCGCTTTTTCCTCCTCCCGCACACAGGGTGGCTCCGGGACAGACTCCTTCGGAACGGCCTCACAGACGGCAGCTTCCTGCACCGCATTCCCCATCCGAAAAGCCTCTGTCACCGGTTCCGTCTCGGGGATGGGTTCCGTCTCGGGGATGGGTTCCGTCTCGGGGATGGGTTCCGTCTCGGGGATAGGTTCCGTCTCGACGATGGGTTCCGCCTCGGGGATAGGTTCCGTCTCGAGGATGGGTTCCGTCTCGACGATGGGTTCCGCCTCCGCGGGCGGTTCTTTTGTCGCGGGCCGTGCCCGGCGCTGCATCTGCAAAAGCATCTGGTTGTATCTGTGCACCTGTTCTTCATAAGTTTCCTGTGTAAACATGAATTTCCCAGCTCCTTTTTCACAGTTATTTCGCACTTTCCACTTTCATTCTATGATTTTTAACCCGTGAATGTGCTATTTCGGCACAGAAACACGCATAGCAGCGCGTTTGCTCCATATAATACCTGCGAAAAGAGGTGTTCCTTTCATGCAGATCTATGATTTCACCGTCCAGTCGATCGATGGGAGACCAGTCCCGCTTGCGGAATTTTGCGGTAAGGTGCTGCTGATTGTCAATACGGCCAGCAAATGCGGCTTCACACCCCAGTACGCGGAGCTCGAGATGCTTTACACAAAATGGAAGGGCAAGGGGTTTGAGGTGCTGGGTTTCCCATGTAACCAGTTCCTGGACCAGGAGCCGGACAGCAACGAAAGTATCCAGGCCTTCTGTCAGAAAAACTATGGCGTGACCTTCCCGATGTTCGCCAAAATTGATGTGAATGGCCCGAATGCCAGCCCGCTCTACGACTACCTACGTGCGCAAGAGCCCTTCGGAGGCTTTGATCTTTCCCACCCGATCGGAAAAAAGCTGGATGAAATCCTTTCCGAAGGCGGAAAAAACTACCAAACCGGCAACGATATCAAATGGAATTTTACCAAATTCCTGGTGGATCAGACCGGCCGGGTAGTGAAGCGTTACGAGCCCACCGCCGACCTGTCGGTGATCGACCATGAGATTGCCCGTCTGTTAAATTAAGACAAAAAAACACCCCGCGGCCGGCGCGCAAGCCGGATGCGGGGTGTTTTTCATCATTCAAACAGGCTCAGCTGCTTGCCGCCGGATGGATTTTTCACCGGCGACGCCTTGCCTTTTTGCAGGCATCCCTGCGGAATCTCCGTGAAAAACGGCGACGGCTCGCCAGGCATAAGCAAGGTTAATTCGTCCTGGGCGCGGGTCATACCAACATAGAAGAGCCTACGTTCCTCCTCCAGATCGACGCTGCGGCCAGGGGCGTCGAGCGGGAGCACCCCTTTTTTCACGCCGCAGAGGAATACAACCGGGAACTCAAGCCCCTTCGCGCCGTGCAGCGTCAGAAGCGAAACCGCGTCGGAGAGGTAGCTTTTGCCGCCGCTGCGGATGAGATCACCCTCCCCGCCAAACGCAAGGTTCTGCAAAAACGAAGCCATGCCGTCATGACAGACCGCTATGCCGAGCAGCTTCTCCATTGCCGGGGAGCCAGAGAGTTCCCGCTCCGAAATCCAGCGTTCGAGCAGCTTCTGTGGTTTTTCCCGTTCCATAAGCGGCTGAAAAATTTCCGCAAGCGCCTTGAATTTTTCCGGCTGCTGTTTTGCCGCAAGCCGGTGAAGGGGCGCTGTACCCGGATCGGACAGCGCGCGGAAAAACTGGACGGCTTCCCGCACGTCCGGGTCAGTAAGCAGCTTGTCCCGGCCGGTCACAGTATAGGGGATGCCTTCGATGCGCAGGCATTTTTCCAGCACTTCCGCCTGCCTGTGGGTACGGTAGAGCACCGCGATGTCCGAAAATCCCCGTGCGCAGCCGGCTTCCCGACGCTCCTGCGCGTCGAGCATATCGATACCGCCGACCAGGCGGTTGATTTCTTTGGCGATGAAGATCGCTTCGGAATATTCGTCAGCGGCAAAAAGCGCCCGCACAGGCGCGCCGGATGAGCGAAACGCCTCAAGCGAACGCGCTTCGCCGCCGTTATGCGCGATAAGCGGCAGAGCGCAACCGATCACTTCCGGCGTCGAACGGTAGTTACGCAGGAGGCGGATCTGCCGGAGATGCGGCAAATCCTGCGCAAGCCGGGCAAAACAGCGCGCGTCCGAACCTCGAAAGCCATAGATCGACTGGTCCGGATCTCCAATCACAAAGAGGCTTTCGCCCGCCCGGCTCCATGCCTGTACCAAACGGTACTGCAAATCGTTGATATCCTGAAACTCGTCCACCAGCAGGTGGGTAAAACCGCGCAGGGCGGATTCTTTCCGATTTTGCGGTTCAAAGCGTTCGAGCGTTTCCAACAGCAGGTCATCAAAATCGCGCGCGCCGTAAGCCGCGAGTTTTTCGCAGTAGCGAAGATAGGCCTCCTGCGGGAGCTTTTCCTCCGCTTCATCGGGCGGCGCGCCGTTTTTGCGGCGCGAAACCTCCTGGAGCAGTTTTTTTGCCGAGATCCGAAGCCCGCATTCCCGCACCGTTTCCTCCGCGACAAACAGCGCTTCGGATTCGTCCGCCAGCATCACCACATCGTCTAAAAGCCGCATACAGACCGCGTGGAAGGTTCCGATCCGCATGGCGCGCGCGGCGCGTTTTCCAATCTGTTTTTCCAGCCGTTCGCGCATCTCGCCGGCTGCCTTATTGGTAAAGGTCACAGCGGTGATCTCGGCGGGTTTCACACCGCGCTCCTGCACCAGATATGCAATGCGCGCGACCAGTGTTTTGGTTTTTCCGGTGCCTGGCCCGGCCACGACCGCCACCGCCGCTTCTTCGGCGGTGACCGCAGCTTTTTGCTCATCATTGAGCCCCGCCAGCGGGCCCCTCTCCTCCGTTTGCAGCCCTTCCCGCGTCCCGGCCGGAGCCGGGCTGGATTTTGCCGCACGCCGCGCAGGGGCCTTTCGGGCCGGTTTTTCATCCGGCGAGGCGCCAAACAGGCTTATCTGACCGGAAATCCGGTCGATCTCTTCGGCGGTGAGCAGCTGGATCTTCCCATATTCACCGTCAAAGCCGGGGACGCGTTCCACTTCGCCGGCCCGCATCCGGCGCACACCCTCGGCGATGAGCGGCCCGGCTTCCCGGACGATCTCATCAAGCGGCGCCTCCCGCAGAATGTAAAACTCCGGGCCGAGCTTTCCAAGAAGCTCCAGATACCGCGCCTGCACCCGCACGCCGGCCGGTGACATGCCGAGCGACGAACCGATCACCTCCGGCAGCGGCACCAAACTTTCAAACGGTTTTCGTCCCTGCGGCAGGAATCCTTCCGGCCGGTCGGCAAGCTGCTGCACCCGGTGCCACACACCCGTCGTGAGCTTTTTGCCGCAGACCGGGCAGCGACCCTCCAGCTCCTCTGCTTCGGAGGGAGAAAGGCAAATTCCGCAGTTTCGATGGCCGTCGCAGTGGTACTTTCCCTCCTCCGGAAAGAATTCGATCGTGCCCGCAAAACCGCCGTTCCCGGCGATCGCCCCCGCCAAAGCGGGATAGGAAAGCTCCGTATCCAAAAGGTTCGCCTCCCGGCCAAGTTTGGCCGGGGAGTGTGCGTCCGAATTTGAAACGAGTGTAAACCGGTCAAGCGCCGAAAGCCGCCAGTTCATCGGCGGGTCGGAGGAAAGCCCGGTTTCAACCGCATGGATGTGCGGCGTAAGATCCTCGAAACACTCCTCGATCGTATCGAATCCCGAAAACGCTCCAAAAAGCGAAAAATGCGGCGTCCAGATATGCGCGGGAATAAAAACCGCATCCGGACAGCATTCGAGCGTGATCTCCAGAAGATCGCGGCTGTCAAGCCCCAGGATCGGCCTTCCGTCCGAGTGGACATTGCCGATCGCCTCGAGCTTTTTTGCAAGCTCCTGCGCCGATTCCAGGCTCGGCAGCAGGATTACATTGTGCACCTTGCGCACCCGGCCGTTCTTTTTATAGATCGAGCTGATCTCCCCGGAAAGGACAAACCGCGGGCTTTTTTCCCCGCCCGCCAACTGGTCCGGCAGGCGGAAATTTGCTTTCAGGCGGTAAAGCCCGTCTTCAGCGGGTTCGAGTTTCTCCCGAAGTTCTTCCCGCCAGGCTGGGTGGGTGAAATCGCCGGTGCCGATGAGGTCGATCCCCTTGCGGCGCGCCCACAGATCGAGATATTCCGGAACGCATTCCCGACTGGTCGCGCGCGAATATTTTGAATGAATATGCAGATCAGCAATATACATGCCCGTTCCCCCGGTTTTCGTAGGATACCTTCATTTTAGACTTTTTGCGGTAGGGTTGCAAGCCTTGTAATCCTCCAAAACGCGCGAAATCGAGCTCGGTGGAAGAATAAAAGCCGGGAACCCGCCGTCAAGCGGCGGGTTCCCGGCTTTTATTTTCTTTCGGGATATGCAGGGGAAGCCCGGAACCGTTCACGCCCACGCCGACGACATATTCGTCCACGCGTTCGTCAAACAGGATCTCCGGCGTATAACGTTTCGCGCTGCCATTCTGGTCATAGGCGATGATGCAGTGGACATCCGGGGAATCATATGCCCAAATCTGATACACATAGGGCGGCGCGACAAGCATCAACGTATCGCCGTCGAGCAGCACCGCCCGCGCAAACCGCGTAAGCCGTTCGCCGTTCACGATCCCGCCGTCCACATAACCGGCCCAATCCTGCCCGGCAAGAAACTGCGGGAAGCCCGGCCCGATCTGTGAAAGCGCGTTAGCGGCCTTTCGCGCGGCGGTGGGATTTGCAAGGCCGGCGCCACCGCCACCGGTGCCCATGCTCTTGATGCGGTAACGGTCAAGGTCTTCGCGTACCGCGCGCACTTCGAGATAACAATCGGTCCAGACGCCGGGCGACGGATTTTCGCCGTTCGCACTCATGAACCGATCCGGCTGCGCCGACGTGATATCGTAAGAAATTCCCACACAGAACTCGTCTCGGTCGCCCGCTACGAGCCGCGCCTCCCGAATGGTAAATTCCAGAATGCGGGAAGCGTCCACGATATCCGGGTTCATGTAGCATTGCTGGTAATTCTCAAAGAGCTGCCGTCCGATCTCCACCGGGTCTTGTGCCCCAGTCGTAAAGGTCAGCGACCTTTCCGCAAATACACGGTTCTGTGTCTGCATGAAATCCACAAGCGCCTGCATCGTTTCGCCGCCGTCCGCGGGGAGATAGCACCGCTCGTGGCCGCCGGTCAGAATCGGATCGAACAGGCTGAGGCAATAGTTTCCATCCGGAGCGGCATAGAGCCGCAACTTCGCGCCGTTCTGATACCCCTCGATGGCAACGCTCGCGAGCTGATCAAACAGCCGGAAATCCTCATCCGGGTAAGCCGCGTCCATCCGAACGCTTGCGAGCAGCTCTTGCGCCCGCGCAATGTCGTTTCGATAGACCAGGTCGCCAATCGTGTATTCCGCCCGGTCGGCCGGTTCGAGATAGAAGCGCGGGACGGTCCTCTGCTCGGACGCGATCTGCTGCAAAAAAGCATTCGCCTCATCGGGCGAAAACGGCGGCGCGACCGGATTTTCGCGCATAGACGCCTCCAGCCCGGACAGGAAATCCGCGCACCAGCTGTCATCCAGCGGGAAGGTGTAAACCATATCCGCGTCTTCATATCCGATCACGCCGACCGCGTTTTTGCCGGCGTAAAAATGAAGCGCAGTGTGGGAATAGCCTGCAAACTGGTAGAGATAGCATTCGAGCTCTCGGTATTCCGGCTCGCCGTCCGAGAAAGCTTCGGTCAGCGGCTGCACACGTTCCGGACGCGCGGCCGCGATCCCATCCATCACATAGTGGCAGACGGACGATTCCACCGTGACTGGGAAACTGTAATCCGCCGCCTCTGAGCCGTTATGCAACCCCACCGTCTCGACGCCCCAAATGTCCGGCAGGCGAAGGCCGCCTTCCAGCGCCCGCTCACCGCTCATCAGCTCATCAAGCGGCCGCATCACCCAGGAGCTTGCCGCGTCTTCCTTATATTCCACCGTCACCCGCACGCCCGCCACCGGGCTTGGGATTTCGGTTTCCAGCGGTTTTTTCGCCATAACGTATTTTTCATATTCCTCGAACCGCTCCTCTGGGATCAGGTTGACATAGCCGGACGCAAGCGCGCCCACATCGTCCCGGACGGAAAGGTCCGCTTCGGTCTCAACGAGGTAACAGACCATATAGCGGTAGCTGCCGCCCATATTTTCTACGCCCTCCAGATTGCGCCATCCGGTCACCACCTGGCCCTGGAAGCCGTTCTCCGCGAGATATCGTTCGACGATCGGCACCACCTGTCCAGCCAGCGCGGCAAAGGGATCGTCTTTTTTATCTTCCGCCGTTTCGGTGTAGTATTGCTGGATCAGCGCGTCATCATCCGAATAGATCACATCCGGATCATATCCGTGCCCACCTGGACCCGGGAATTCGGAAAGGGCATACTGTTCGACCAGCTTTTCGAACTCCGTCTTCGGGATCTCACAGAACTTCACAAAGTTCACGATGTTCACATCCGCGCCGGAAATATTGTGTTCCGGGCCGCCGGAATATTCCCGCAGAAAGGCGTCTATTTTGTCCTGTCCGACGTACTGAATGAGCCGGTTGTCGATTACATGATAGGCGCCGGTGTGTACCGGGCATCCATCGCTGCCAAACCGCGGGAACTCGGTCATTCGCACGCCGTCGGTGATCGCTGTGATCCGCTCGTCGTCCCAGCCTCGCCGCAGAAGATCGCCGATCTGTTCATCCGAAAGGCAACGCTTATAGGCCTGCCAGCGGAACGCTTCGGCCTCTGCTTCGGTTTTGGCCCAGACCCGGCCGTCCGGGAAAAAACGGATTGTCCAACCATCCATAACCGGCCCGCCCGCCTCCTTGACCAGCCCCGCGTCGAGAGATCCCTCGATAAGGCCGTCCGCCTCGAGCGGCTCGATATAGGTTTTGCCCAGTTCCCAGACGTAGTTCTCGCTCTCCGTGTCAAGGGCGTGCCAGCTCATCTCGCTGTCCGCGCCCATCCGGATGCTTCCGCTCACATGCAGATAGAGTTTATGTCCCGCCGGAAGCTTTTCCGGGACGGTGAAGCGCAGCTCGCCCGCCGCCGGGTCATAGGCAACCGAGCCGGCAAAGGCCTGCATCGTCCCGGCGGAGTCCGGCCCGCCGAATGCCACGCAGCCGCCGATCACCGCGGCGGCCGCAGCCATCAGCGCGAAAGCGATGAGACCGCGTTTTTTGCCGCGCATGTCAAGGATTCCCTGCAACCGCTGCCGCACGGTTTTCCTGCCGCCATAAAAATAGGTGGAAAATGCGGTGCGGCGGACATTCCCGGCATGGATCGCCGCAAGGATCGTCTCCCCGTAGCGGCGGCGGTATTCCAGCGGGCAGCCCTTTACCACTTCGCTGTCACAGGAGATCTCCACATCCCGGTTCGCGGCCCGCGCCATCAGCCAAACGAGCGGATTGAACCAGTGGACGGCGCAGGCGAACATCAAAAGCAGCTTATACCAGATGTCCCGCCGCTTAAAATGCACCAGCTCGTGCCGGAGCATCAGTTCGAGATCCTCCTTGGGATAATCGATCTCCGGCAGAAGCAGCATCGGCGCAAAAAAACCGGTCATCATCGGGCTTTCGAGTTTTTTGCAGCAAAGCGCCTGGATATCCGCAGAAACGCCCATCCCACCGCATACCCGCGCAAAGCAATCCTGCACCGAGCCGTCCACGGGGCGGCTCCAGCGCCGCACCTGCCGCTTAAAGAGCGCATAGCCGGTGAACTGCCAGATGAGGCAGGCTCCCGTGCCCGCCAACCACGCGGCCGCCAGAACGGCCGCTGGTTCTGCCTGCCTGGCCTTTGGCTGGCCGGCAGCGGCCCGCGCCGGTTCCGGCACGGGCGAAGCAGGCGCGGCCTCTGTGGGAGCGGTAAACGTTGGCGGCGTCTGCCGGGCGGCCGGCGCCAAAACTGCTGGAGCAACCGGAATCGTCACCGGTGGTTCGGGAAGCGTGAAATTCCATGGGATGAGCAGCCGCACCGCCAGCAGCAGCCATGCCCAATACCGCCATTTCGCGGGATAGCGGCGGCCGAGCAGCGGCGAAAGAACCAGCAGCAGCCCAATGAGCGCCGATGTCGTCAGGGATACCAATAGGAGCGTTTCAAAAAGGTTCTTCACCATTTGGGGTCCTCCTTCGTGGCGTCGTCGATAAAGCTGCGCAGCTCAGCCAGATCTTCTTCGGTGATTGCCCGGCCGTTATAGAGGGACGATACAAACGTTTTGAGCGAGTTGCCGCACAGCCGTTCCAGGAAAGATTTGCTCTCTTTCTGCAAGTACTCCTCCTCCCGCACCAGAGCGGTATAGAGGTTGCTGCGGCCCTGCTTTTTGCAGGAAAGAAATCCCCGCTCGCACAGCCGGGAGAGAAAGCCCAGCGTTGTGGGCAGCACCCAGGTCTGTCTTCCTTTGAGCTGCTCCTGAATATAGGACGAGGAAACCGGCTTTCCCGCTTTCCAAATGATCATCATAACCTCCAGCTCCGCGTCCGGGAGTTTTTTTAATGTTTCACTCATTTTGTATCCCTCATTTATTAGTCAATTGTCTAAATTTAATTTTATTTTACACTTGTCTAATAAAATTGTCAATCGCTTCCCCGCACTTTCCCAATAAAAAACGGCGGCATTTCCGCCACCGTTTTTTCCTGTTTTGGTTATGGCTGCCTGCCAAGATAGGCAAGGATTCCGCCGTCCACATAAAGGATCTGCCCATTGACAAAATTTGAAGCCTCCGACGCGAGGAACACCGCCGGCCCGGTCAGGTCATCCACCGTGCCCCAGCGTTCGGCCGGCGTCTTCGCAATGATGAACGCGTCGAACGGATGGCGGCTGCCGTCCGGCTGCCGCTCGCGCAGCGGCGCGGTCTGGGTGGTTGCAATATATCCGGGGCCCAGGCCGTTGCACTGGATGTTCCGGTTCCCGTATTCCGCGCAGATGTTGCGGGTCAGCATTTTAAGGCCGCCCTTCGCCGCCGCGTAGGCCGAAACCGTTTCGCGTCCAAGCTCGCTCATCATCGAGCAGATGTTGATGATTTTTCCGTGCCCCTTTTTGATCATGCCGGGGATCACCGCCTTCGAGACGATAAACGGCGCGTTCAGGTCGAGGTCGACCACCTTGCGGAATTCCGACGCGTCCATTTCGCACATTGGCACCCGCCGGATCATCCCGGCGTTGTTCACGAGGATATCGACCGGCCCGAGATCCGTCCCGATCCGCGTGACCATCTCCCGCACTGCCGCTTCATCGGTCACATCACAGAGATAGCCCTTCGCGTCAATCCCGCGCGCATGCAGCTTACCGAGCGATTCTTCCATGTGCGCCGCGTTGTGCCCATTGAGTGCGACCCGCGCGCCCGCTTCGGCAAACGCCTGCGCAATCGCAAAGCCGATTCCGGTCGCGCCGCCAGTGACCAGCGCGACTTTTCCATCCAACCGGAAACTGTTCCTGTTCATCTGTCCACCCCCGTTCAGCGCACCGCGTTCGGCGCCAGCACGTCCATGTCGTCAAATTCCTTATTTTCGCCCGCCATCGCCCAGATGAACGCGTAGTTGCAGGTGCCGCAGCCCGCGTGGATCGACCAGGAAGGGCTGATGATCGCCTGTTCGTTGCACATCACGACATGGCGGGTTTCACCCGGTTCGCCCATCAGATGAAAGACCACATTGTCCTCCGGGATATCAAAGTACAGGTAAACCTCCATCCGGCGTTCGTGGGTGTGGGCGGGCATCGTGTTCCAGACGCTGCCCGGTTTGAGGATGGTGCAACCCATCGACAGCTGGCAGGTCTCGAGCACGTCCGGATGCACATACTGATTGATCGTGCGGGCGTTTGAGGTCTCCAGTGCGCCGAGGTCGCGGTGGATCGCCTTGTCGAACGGGATCGCCGTGGTCGGGCAGGGCTTGTGCGCGGGGGTGGAACAGCAATAAAACTTCGGTGGGTCGGCCGGATCGGCCGCGCGGAAGGAGACCTCCTTTGTCCGCATTGAGACATAGAGTCCCTCCAGCCGATTCAGGGCGTATTCCGTCCCATCCGTGATCACAATTCCCACGCCGCCGATGTTGTTGATCCCCAATTCCCGCCGTTCAAGGAAATAGTCCACCCCGAAGTTCGCCTGACAGTCAAGGTTCTGATCAAGCCGAAGCGTCCCTTTGACTGGCATAGCGCCCATCGTCACGATCCGGTCGACATGCGAATAGACCGCTGTCACGTCGTCCGGGACAAAGAGCCTTTCAATCAGGAATTCCCTGCGAATTTCCTCCGTATCATAACGTTTAAAATCTTTCTGGTTTGCAGAATAGCGGATATCCACTGCTATGCCCCCATTTTTCGCAAATTCGCGGCAGAGCCGCCTGCCCCTATTGTAAACCATCCGCGGCGGAAAGGCCAGCGGCCCTGCAAAAAAAGTGTCCCGCAGAGAAAAAAACCTCCATGCGGACGGGCCCTCAGGCCCGTCCGCATGGAGGTTTTTATTCAGTTCCAGCGTTTGCAGCGGGAGAGCAGACGCAGCGCCTCAAGCGTGTCCCGTTCCTCCGCCGCGAGCGTATCAATCCGGCGCAATAGATCGAGATATGCTTTTCCGCGCACCAGCCGGGTGCGGCGGCGCAGCTCTTCCCGGCGCTTCTGCAGCGCGGTGATTGTCTGCTGGTAACTCGCAATCAAGTCATTCAGCGGCAATAAAAAAGAGCCCCCTTTCCCTCCCGTTTTTCGGGAGGTCTGTTTGGCTCGTGGCTCTAAGGCTCCTGGCTCTCGGTGTTCACCTGAAAAAGTTCCTTACATTGTTTGCACATGTAGGTCAGATTGCGGATGACAGTATCCCTGCCAATTGGAAAAAGTTTTTTTTTGCATTTTGGGCAGATCACCCAACCCTTCTGAATCATTCCCGCTCCCCTCCTCTGCCGGCCGCAAGCGTGCGGTCATACTTTAGAATGTCCGTCTCCTTTGCAATGCAGTCGTCAAAGGGACAGCTCTCACATACCGGATGCAGCTGGCATCCGGTTCCCCCCAGGGGCAGCCGCGCTGAAGCATGTCCGGGCGTACCGCCCGCACAGGCCTCCCAAAGCGCCTCGATCAGATCTTTCGCCATTTTGCGGCATCTCCTGCCTTTCCCTGTGTTTTTTATGGGCCTGCCCGCCTCCAATACAGGATTGCAGGCGGATTTTCCCAAAAAACCTTTTGAAAATAGTTGAATTTTTTGAACTGTTCTGCTATAATAAAGCAAACAGTTCATTTAATTAAACTTTCTACCTTTATTATAGTCCATTTAAATGAACTTTTCAAGAGGATTTGTACAAATAATTCAACTTTATAACTTTTTACAAAAATGGGAGGTCTGACCTGTGTTTTACGACAGATACGTCGCGCTCTGCAGCCAACGGGGGATCAAACCCTCCGCTGCCGCCGAGCAGATGAAAATCAGCAAGACGACCGTCACCAACTGGAAGAAAAATCCGGCGGCCATTCCCAGCGGGGATGTCCTGCAAAAGGTCGCCTCCTATTTTGGGGTTACGGTCGATTCCCTGCTCGGGCGGGATGAGCCGGCCGCAGACAGCCGGCTGGAAGGCGTTTACTTTAACTTTGCAAAGGACGCACAGGACAACGGCATTGACCCGGAGGATATCCGGCTTGCCATCGAGACAATCAAACGACTGCGTGGAAAATGACGGAGGACAGGGATGAGCGAATACTGCGCCAAAGAGCTGTTATATCATAAAATAGCGGCGCTGCGGGAACGGCTCGGTCTCGGGGAGGACCAAATCCCGGACGACCTGCCGGACGCCTGCCGCAAAATCCCAAATCTGGCGCTTGAGGTGGTCTGTTTCAATACCCCCGGCCTGCGTGGGATCGCCTGCATCGGGGACGCGGATTCCAAGGATGTCATCCTTTTGAATCGCTCCGAATCCCCCAAGGAACAGAGTTTTTCCTGCGGGCACGAATTGATCCACATCACCCTTCACCGGAGCGCGAAGCGCAAGACCTGGAGCTGTTTTGACAAGGTCCGGGAAAACCAGAACCGTTTTCTGGAATGGCAGGCCAACGAAGGTTCCGCCGAGCTGCATCTGCCTTACCGGCTTCTGCTTCCCGCCATACGGGAATACCGCGGTACGCTGGACAGCTGGCGTGGTATTTCCGCAATGAAGAAGGAGCTTGCCGAACGATTTTGCGTGAGCGAAGTTGTCCTGCAGTTCCGGCTCGAAAGCTTCAAATACGAGATCGAACAGTATCTGCACGACCTGCCGCTCGATGAAGTGCGCATCCTCTCCGCAAGCGGACAGGAACGGCTCGGCATCCGTATCCGTTCGCTCAACGCGGCCGAAGAGGAAGGCCGCCGCCGCGACTGCGAGGCGCTGCTGCATGAACCGCCGCCGGCGCCCGATGCCCTGCCGCTCAGCGACCGGGATCTCAGACTCCTTTCCGATTTGGAGGAGCGCTGGCTTTACGATGTGTGACGGGGATTTTTCCGCCGGACAAATAGAAAAACCGCCCCGCGGCCATTGGGCCGCGGGGCGGTTTCCTGCTTTCGTTCGGCGCTTTCCGGATCAGAGGAGGACCAGGAAAGTGCTGCCTTCTCCAGGTGCGCTTTGCACCCGCACTTCGCCGCCGTGCAGCTGAGCCACCCGCCGCACGATCGAAAGCCCGAGGCCGTTGCCATCACCGCCGCGCGAACGGTCGGCCTTGTAGAACTTTTCAAAAATGTGATCCTGCTGTCCGGGCGGGATACCCGGTCCCTGGTCGGTGATGGCAAAGGTCACCCGTTCGCCGGTGCGGTGCAGTGAAATCATAATCTCCCCATCCGGCGGCGAAAATTTCACGGCATTGTCAACCAGATTGGTCCACAGCTGCATCAGCAGCACATCGTACACATCCAGGGTGATCTCGTCAAGCTCAAGTTCAAGATTAAGCCGCTTGGCCTCCCATTTCGATTCACACAGCGCCAACGCGCGGCGGATCTGCTCGTCAATGCGCACCGGCGCTTTGCGCGCCGGTATGTTGCCCTTTTCGATCCGGTTGAGCATGAGGATATTGTCCGCCAGAGTGGAAAGCCTGCCGGTCTCCTCGGTGATAATCTGGACGTATTCCCGCCGCTCCGTGTCGTCCTCTTCGTCCTCAAGCAGTTTTGCATAGCCCTCGATGGCGGTGAGCGGCGTTTTGAATTCGTGGGAAATGTCCGAAATGAAGTTGCTGCGCAGCATCTCCACGCTGCCCAGCTCCTCGGTCATTGTGTTGAAGCTTTCAATCAGCGTGGAAAACTCGCCGTTCGTCCTGCGCAGCGGGACGCGCTGGCTGAAGTCGCCGGCCGCAACCTTGCGGGTGGCCGCGTCCAGTTCCCGCAGCGAACGGGTCATCCGGTGGCTGGCAAACAGCATCCCGCCGGTGCCGAGCAGTACCGAAACCAGCAGGGACAAAAAGCCCGCGCTGCGCATCTGCTGGAAGATATCGGAAAGGTTGAACCGGCAGAGCACATAGCTCGAGCCGCTCCGGGCAATTGCAACGAACTGTCTGGGGAAGCTGTCAAGCTGTGCAAAGACCACCGTCCGCTCCTCTGAATCCAGCTTCGTACGCTGCTCCCCAGTGAGTTCGATACCGTCCAGCCGGTCGACCGCCGTCATAGAAACGACTCCGGTCATATACAGGTCGCCCACATCGGAAAGCGGGCGGCCATGGGATTCCAGATAATCGATCGTGCCAAGCATTCCGCTGACAATCTGTTCCTGTACGATCGTGTTAAACTTTTTGCGGCTGGTGTGTGAAAAGACCATATATGGCACCACCATCGTAACGATGATGATGAACACCACCACCGCAGCCACCTTTTGATAAACGCCGCGCCTCATGCCGTTCCTCCGGCATGCTGAACGCCCTTATAGCCGAGTCCGCGGATGGTCACGATCTCCAATTCCTTCACATGTTCGAACCGTTCCCGCAGCCGTTTGATATGCACGTCCACCGTGCGCGGGTTCGTTTCGGTATCAAAGCCCCAAATCTCGTCCATCAGCTCCTGCCGGGTAAAGATCCTGTTCGGATAGGAAAAGAGCTTGTAAAGCAGGTAGAATTCCTTTTGCGGCAGCACCACCGTTTCCTCCCGCAGGCGCACTTCCAGTGAGGCGTGGTCAAGCACCACCGAACCGATAACGATCTGGTTTTCGCTGTAGATCCGGCTGCGGCGCAGAAGCGCCCGCACCCGCAGCACCAGTTTCTCCATATCGATCGGTTTGGTCATGTAATCATCCGCGCCAATTTCAAATCCCTTTTTCTTGTCCGCAAATTCCGTTTTGGCTGTAGCCATCAGAATCGGCGTGTCGACCCCATTCCCGCGCAGCGTTTTAACAAGGTCGTAGCCGTCCATCCCAGGCATCATGATGTCCGAGATGATCAGGTCGACCGGCTGGTTCGCAAGCACCTGCAGCACCTCGCCCCCATCCGCCGCCAGCACGATGTTAAAACCCTCCCGGCGCAGATAAATGCCGATCAGTTTGCGGATTTTGGCGTTGTCATCCACAACCAGGATTGTCGCCATTCCCGTCCCTCCTGTTCTCTTGGCTTTCTTTTATCCTAGCAGAAAATCGGCGCTTTTAAAAGGTTTTTTTCCTTTCACAATACGTTCACACTTTTTTCACAACTTTTTTGCCTTATGACATCTTAGGTTCACAATTTTTTTCTATACTTATGGTCATTGTGAGAATTATCTACATTTGGAGGTACTCTACGTGAGCAAGCGTAAAAAGATCGTTGTTTCCATCTGTTGTGTGGCAGCCGCCGGTGTTGTGGGGCTTGGCGCCTACCGCATCGTCAGCCGGGGGGAAACCGCGCCGGTTTCGGCACAACCCTCCCAGGTGATCGTCCAAGCACAACTCCCACAGTCCGGGGAAATTTCCCATTCCACCGAATTTATCGGTACGGTCGAGCCGGACGAAGTGGTAACTGTCACGCCAAAGGTTTCCGGCACCGTTTTAAAAACCTACTTTGAGGTCGGCGACACGGTGAAAAAAGGCGACCTGCTCTATGAGCTTGACCCGGTCGATATCCAGCTTTCCCTCACCGCGGCCGAGGCGCAGCTCGAAGCCAACCGGATCTCCGCGGAAGTCGGGCTGGGCAGCGGCTACGACGCCCAGATCATCCAGGCCAAATCGAGCCTCGACGCGGCGCAGAAGGCCTACAATACCGCGCGCGCCAATCTCAAGGACTGGGACGACGCGAATGACGATTCGCTGCGCATGCTGGAAAAAGAGATCACCAAACTCGAAACCGCGATTAAAAGCGAAACTGATAAGGACAAATTGGAGGAGCTTGAAAAACAGCTTTCTCTCGCCAAGGCCAACTACAATGAGCGCGACGACGATGACGACCCGAACCACCGGGCGCTGCGCACCGCCTTTACCAATGCGCAGATCAGCTACAACGCCGCGAAGGATGCCTATGACCTTGTGGTTGGGCAGGCGCGCTCCGACGCGGAGCTGACCACCGACGCGTCTCTGAAGGCCGCCGAAGCCGGCCTTGCCGCCCAGCAGAAACAGTTGGAATACACCAAGGTCTATTCCCCGATCGACGGCGTGATCGAACAGAAAAACGTCACCGAGCACCAGGTTTCCGGCGCGGGTTCCCCGGTCTACTATACCGTTTCAAACAAAACCCTGATGGTGGTCAAGTTCAGCGTTTCCGAAACCGCCGTTCAGAATATCGAACCGGGCGACAAGGTCGTTATGGAAAAGAGCGGCCAGACCTTTGACGGCACCGTGACCGAGGTCGCCACAATGGCTGATCCGGCCAGCGGCCTGTTTGTGGTCAAGGCGGCTGTCGATGCCGATGACATCCCATTACATACCGGCTCCACCGTCAAGATCAGCGCCCAAACTGAAAAATCCCCGGATGCGATCCTCGTTCCGCTCGACAGCGTCTATTATGACGAAGGCGAGGCGTATGTCTATACCTACGTGGACGGCGTTGCAAAACGCACCCCCGTCACCACCGGTATTTCCAACAAAGAAGTGATCGAGATCACTTCCGGACTGACCAGCGACGACCAGGTGATTACCACCTGGCATCCGAAGCTGCTCGACGGCGCGGCGGTCGTGCTGGATGGGCAGGCAGATGCCGCGCCGGCTGAATCCTCTCAGGCCGCGGATGCGCAAAGCGCCCCCGAAGAGTCATCCGGCGAACCGGCTTCCTCCGGACAGCCGGATGCGCAGTAACGGAGGCGGCCGTCCATGAATTTGACAAAACTGACCCTGAAACGTCCGGTATCAGTCATTCTGGTAGTGCTTGCACTCGTCGTTTTCGGTATCGGATCGATCTTCACTTCCCCCATTGAGCTGACCCCGGACATGGAGATGCCGATGCTGATCGTCGCCACAACCTATCCTGGCGCGGGCCCGGAGGATGTGGAAAAGCTTGTCACCAAAGAGATTGAAAGCGCTGTCTCCACCCTGAGCGGTGTCAAAAACGTACAGTCGGTTTCCCAGGAAAACATGTCAATGGTTGTGCTCGAGATGGAGTACGGAACCGATATGAACGTCGCGCACGCCGACCTGCAGCAGAAGGTCACCACCTATGCAAGTTTTCTGCCGGACGACGCCAGCGACCCGATCATCATCGAGATGGACATCAACGCGATGCCCACCGTCATGCTCTCGGCCACCGCGACCGGCGATTTGAACCTGTTAAACTATATCGATGAAAATATCGTCCCGGAATTTGAAAAGCTTTCCGGTGTGGCAAGTGTCGATGTCTACGGAGGCCAGCAGGACTACATCAGCGTCCAGCTGATGGACGACCGTATGAAACAGTATGGCCTTGATATGTCCTCGGTGGTCAGCGTCCTTTCCACCGCCGACTTTTCGATCCCATCCGGCACCGCCGAACGCGGCAGTCAGGACCTCACCATCAAAAGCGGCGTACGCTACACCTCGGCGGACAGCCTCAAAAACGTTCCGATTCCGCTGCGCAACGGCAATGTCATCCACCTTTCGGATGTGGCAACCGTCTTTGAAACCACCAAAAAAGCCGAATCGCTCAGCCGCTACAACGGCAATGAGACCCTCACTCTGAGCGTCACAAAACGTCAGAGCGCCAGTACGCTGGACGTTTCCAAGTCGGTCTTGCGCCAGATGGATCAGATCAACCGCGACGAGCTCGGTGTGAAGCTCGAGGTGATCAACGATTCGAGCGAGCAGATCGTGGATGCGGTTTCCACAGTCGCGAGCACCCTCGTCCTGGGCGTTCTGCTTTCGATGTTCGTGCTCTTCCTTTTCTTCGGGGATTTCAAAGCTTCGCTCATCGTCGGCAGTTCAATGCCGGTTTCGCTGCTCTTCACTTTTGTGCTGATGAAGATGATGGGCTTCTCGATCAATCTGCTTTCGCTCGGCGGGCTGGTCATCGGCGTCGGTATGATGGTCGATAACTCGATCGTTGTGCTCGAAAGCTGCTTCAGGCAGCGCGCCGGCCAGCAGTCCTACCGCACCGCCGCGCTTGAAGGCGCCAAATTCGTCACCAGTTCGATCATCGCTTCGACCATCACGACCATCGTCGTTTTCCTTCCGATCAGCCTGATGGAAGGGATGAGCGGCCAGCTCTTTAAACAGCTCGGCTTCACAATCATCTTCTCGCTGACCGCGTCGCTCATCTGCGCACTGATGGTCATTCCGCTCGCCTTCACCTTCTTTAAACCGAAGGAAAAGACCGAAGCGCCAGTCTCCAAACTGGTGCGCAAAACCGAAATTGCCTATGGCAACCTGATGCGGCGGTTGCTGCGTTATAAAAAATCTGTGGTTGCCTTCTCACTTTTGCTTCTGGTCGGCTCAGTCGCCCTGATCCCGCTGCTCAACATCGAGCTGATCCCATCGATTGACCAGGGCACGGTTTCGGTTTCGGTCGAAGCCAAACCCGGCCTCAAGCTGGAAGAGATCAACAAACTGATCTTCAGCATGGAGGACATGGTCAAAAACCATCCGGATGTTGAACGCTATACCATGACTTCGGGCGGCGGCGGTATGAGTTCTATGATGGGCGGCGGCGGAAGCGCTTCCTTCACCGCATACCTGCGCAGCGACCGTGAAATGACCACCAATGAAATTGTCGAGGAGTGGCGCCGCCAGACCAGAAATCTGATCAACTGCGAAGTGTCCGTATCATCTTCGAGCGGCATGAGCTCAATGATGTCCGGCGGCTCAAGCGCACAGATCAGTCTGCAGGGAAATGATTACGATCAGATCAAGGCCGCTTCCAAGCAGGTGGAAGCCATGATGTATGAAAATCCCGGCGTGGTCAAGGTTTCCTCGACCATTACGCAGGGCAATCCGCAGGCGGAAATCATGGTTGACCCGCTTCTGGCAGCCGGCGTGGGTATGACCCCGCAGCAGGTCGCGGGCACTTTGAACATGGTGCTTAGCGGCAAGGAAGCTTTCACATTATCCTCAAACGGCGAAGAATACAGTGTGCGGGTGGAATATCCGGAAGGTCGTTACCAAACGGTCGACGATCTGGCCGGTCTTGTGCTCACCAGCCCCACCGGCAAACAGGTTCCGCTCATGGATATCGCGACGATTTACTATTCTGACAGCCCGCAGCTGATCCAGCGGAAAAATAACCAATATATTGTCACTGTGACCGGCGATCTATCTGAGGCTACCAAATTCACTGCCAAAGATGAGATCACCAAAGCCGCAGCCGCAATGAGTTTCCCTCGCGGCGTTTCGCTTGCCAAAAGCGATATGGACGTGCGCATGGTCGAAGAGTTCACCTCCCTGCTCACTGCAATTGCCGCCGCCGTACTGCTCGTCTTCCTTGTGATGGCAATGCAGTTTGAATCCCCGCGGTTCTCGCTCATGGTTATGATTTGTATCCCATTCAGCCTTGTCGGTTCGTTCGGGCTGATGTTCCTGTCCGGCGTGACGCTCAGTATGCCTTCCCTCATGGGCTTCCTCATGCTGGTCGGTATCGTGGTCAACAACGGCATCCTGTTTGTTGATACCACCAACCAGTACCGCGCCAGCATGGATATCGAAACCGCACTGGTCATGGCCGGCCGAAGCCGTCTGCGTCCGATCCTGATGACCACTCTGACCACCGTACTTTCGATGGTTCCAATGGCCTTCAACCTCGGCAACGGGACTGAGATCATGCAGGGCATGGCGATTGTCATCATCGGCGGTCTGTGTGCGTCAACCCTGCTGACCCTGCTGCTGCTTCCGACCTTCTATCTTATCTTTGCACGCAAAAAAGCAAAAAAAGACCGCGATCCAGAGCCAGAGCAGCAGATCGCTGACGAAGGGCTCATGTATTAAACGTTTCCTGTCCTACGGCCGGAGCGTCCTTCGGACGACGCGTTTTCAAAGGGGGCTGCATGTCCCCTTTGAATTCCCCGCAGGGCGCCGTCTTTGGCGGCTCGGCTCTGCAAGCCTTCGGGCCGGAGTTGGGAAATTGCCTGCGGCGATGATTTTTTCAATGAAACAGCGTCTGTAAAACAAAAACGGCGCATCCGCAATTTTCCATTGCGGATGCGCCTTGCTTTTTGTCCCGGTTTCTCTATATAATAGAGTTTATATCAACAGAGGAAGGAGGCTGTCCGGTTGCGCAGAGAGTTCCTTTTCGTATTGGCGTGCGCGGCAACTTTGTGCGGCTGCGCGGCTGCTGTGGGACAACCGCACAATGAAGGCATCGTACCGCCGTCAAGCCAGTTCATCTCTTCTGAGGAAGCTTTCCCGGCCTCACCGGCCGTGTCTGAAGCAGACAGCGCTGCCGAGCCGGAAGCGCGGCAGGAGAATTACATTGTCCGGCTCGCGGACGGGATTGCGCAAGATCTTCTGACACCCGGGATGGATGAAACAGAGAAGGTGCGGGCCGCTTACGAATATGTCATTCAAAACACCTGGTTTGCTCCGCCGATTGGGTTGGATGCCTGGCGGTGGCGCGGGGATGGGCCGCAGCCGGATTATCTTGAGCAGCGCGCGATCAGCCCGCTTGCTTTCGGCATCGGTTCCTGTGAGGATTATGCGGCCGCCCTTGCACTGCTGCTTTGCCGCATGGGTTTCGAGGCGAAATACCTGCCCGGACTCACCATTTCGGCGGGCGGAGGGTTCGTTGATCACGCTTGGGCCGCTGTACGGATCGGGAATGTCTGGTATCATCTCGATCCACAGCTTGAGGACAATGTCCTGCATGAAAACCGGCTCACCTACCGATATTTTCTCAAATCCGATCAGTATATGCTAGCCGATCACCGCTGGGGTGAAAATATGCTCGCTTTCGGCGGATTCAATGAAACGCAGGCCGCGCTGGTACGGGAAAGCTACTGTATCCCTGCCTGTCCGCTTGACGCGCCCTCCCCAGTGCCAAAACAGATCCAGAAAAGTCCCCGGCCCAGTCAAAGCGCCATTGAGCAGGCGCTTTCTTCCGAACGCGCTGCTTATGAACGGGAAAACGGCCCTCTTTCCGCTATCGAACTCGACATCACGCCACCCATTTTCGGGAATATGGGCTACGGTGATCCAAATTATTAAAAAAGAACCTCCAACAGGAGGTTCTTTTTTATCGCGTCGCCGCATAAACATAGTAAGTTGTGATACCTTCATCATACGCCGGATTGGTCAAAGCAAACGGCAGCTTTTCCGGCGAGCTCGAATGTCCCAGGCGGGTCAGTGTCATTGGTTCCGCTACCTTCAGGAAGGTGGTCACGGTCTGCGGAGAATCGACATTGGCATCTGAAAAACCAAGGATTCGGCCGTAGTCAAAACTTTCGATCGCCTCGGCTGTTTCTCCGTCCCGTTTTGCCGCGTCCGCAGGCATCAGGTAATGGGAACAGTCCGCCGAAGCGACCAGCAACACCCGGTTTCCCGCACAAACTTTTTGCACAGTTTCCCACACAGCGGACAGCCGTTCCCGTGAAAGCCTGTTGGAAAGCAGCAGCACCGCCGCTTTTGTATCCGGAAGATAATATTTCACAAATGGAATGAGCCCCGCCGCCCCGTGATCCGCTTCCACCGCGTCCGGGTTGTTTTCCGCCGCGATCCGTCCGTTTTGCAGGAACGCCCGGACAATCCCGCTGTCCACCGGCAGGTCTCCATATGGCGTATCCCATCCGGCGTTCGCGGTGACCGCGTCGCTTTTGCAGTTCTCCGGGAAGTGGGATGGGGATATGATAAGCACCGAATCGTACGCATCCTTCTGTTCTCCTGCCAGCGAAAAGAAGCCCGCGATCATATCCGCAGCCAGCAGGTGGTGCGGCACCATCCCGGCGGCAAGCTGCCCGTCCGCTTCGTAGGCCGCCGGGGAGGCGATCCCACCCCTCACCAGCTCCGCATCGTAATAGAGGCAGGCGAGCTCCTGCAAAGGCCACGCCCCGGACGGCTCTGGGGGAGCCGTCCCCGCCGGCAAAGCCGGCTGTGCCCCGGCCTTTGGGCCGGGGCTGGGCGCGGCGCAGCTGCAAAGCACCATGCATGCCGCCAAAATCCCCAGAAACCGCCGGATCATCCGATGGTCACGCTTTCGCGTTCGGTACAGCCCCAGATGTCGGAGGAACTGCTGGAAATATAGGCGCTCTCCACCACATATTCACCCGGGACAGCGCAGCGCGCATAGTAAACGATTGGATCAAGCGGGTCCCCATAGACGCTGAACTGGAGCCGCTGTCCCTGGCGGCTGCCCAGATACCAGCCGTGGCCGTAGCTGCGGTCCGGGTCGTCCACCGCGCCATAGCGTTCAAACCGCATGCCTGACGGGACGTATTCCTCGATCACCATCCAGTTATCTCCAATATCGAGGTTGAGCCCGGCAAGATCCGGCGTCAAAGTGATCTTGACAAGGCTCCCCTGCCGGATTGGGCCGTCCACGCCTTCCACCTTTCGGGTCAGGCCGAGCTTTTTGCGCGATGCATCCATCTTCTGCTCCGGCGCGCCAACATAATAGAGGTCGGCATAGACTTCGCCGGCATCCACCCGGAAAGAACTGTTGGCCAGCTGTTCCCGCGACAGGGTCAGGTATTTCATCCCGCGGCCAAGTTCCTCGGTCACCGTTTTGCCGTCCACCGTATAGGTGAATTTTGCCTTTGCGCCGGCTGGCGGGACAAAACGGCCAAGATAGATCATCTTTTCAAGCAGGTACGGATCATATTTGGAAGGCTTCTCCACCAGGTAACGGGTCAGCGCCCCCGCTTCATCGGTACCAAGCACCGACGCGAGCATCGACGCGGAGGCGGTCCAATCCGCCACATTGAGGCTCTGCTCGAAAATGGAAACATACATCGCCTGTTCGCCCGAAATACCCTCGCGCGTTTTGAGGTTCGGCTTCACCAGTTTGTCGTAAGCCGCCCGCGCGCCCGCCGTGTCACCGGAGACTGCAAGCGCGGTTGCAAGGTACATCTTATCGACAAAATCGAGCGAAGCTCCGCTTTCGATCATCTGTGTGAGATCCGCATCGAGCGGATCTCCCGCGAGCGCCCGCGCCAGATAGACAGCGCTCTTGCGGCCGGTAAACCAGTCGCTGTCCGCGACCGACAGCCCGGAAATCTCCCCATGATTTTCATCAAACAGTTCCGGCATCGCCAAATGTGCCTTGACTGTGAGCTCGATGTCCTGCGCGTCATACGGCAGCAGGTTCATAACCCCATACAGATTCACGTCCGAAAGCGTGTCGGCAAGCGCCGTTTCGTCATACCAGCGGGCGCCTTCCTCCTTGAACAGCTGCGCCACATAGCGGGCCGCGATGCGCATGTCGGTACGCGCGCCGCCGCTCCACATGCTCACGTCCGACAACACCCGGCTGTAGTTCTTATACGCTTTGTCGTAAACCGCCGCCGTCACCGGATACCGCAGCGGGGTGACCGAAAGGCCGTCTTTGAGATTCACCGTTTTGACCATCGAAACCTCAACCCCAGAGGATACCACCGCAAACGGCAGTTCAACCGCGTCGCCGTATTCCCCGCAGCTTCCACGGACAGTGACCGTGTATTCCCCGGCTGCGAGCCCGTCGAACAGGACATTCGTATAAGCGTGTGCCGCACCCGAGGCCTTCTGTGACTCATTCACGCCATTGCCCTTGATTGTGACTTCATATTCCACCGGATCGGTATCGGAAATCGCTGTGCCCATACTGCGCAGACAAACGGCAAAGCTGTCTCCCACAAGGATTTGTTCGTTCACGATCGGCTGGACAAAAAACGGCTGGGTCGCATAGATATTTTTTTTGCTGTCGCCCGCCTGCAAATCGTCAGTGAGCGCAAGCCCGGTCAGCCGCCAGCTGGTGATATTGTCCGGCAGCTTAAATGAAAATTTCGCCGTACCGGTGGCGTCTGTTCTGGCGGTTTCAAAAAGCGCCGTATCCGCAAAGTCCTTGCGGGTCTCGCCGTCGCCGCCACCGCCGCCCTTTTCGCCCGGGCCGCCGTATTCGGTCTGCACATAGGAGGTGTATTTTCCGATGTTCGGCCAGAAGGCATCCTGGTAAATGCTTTCAAGCAGGTCCGGCGTCTGTTCACGCATGGCGAAGATCGCCTCGTCCACTGCCGCCAGCACAACGGTCGCGTCCTTGGCAGGCTGCCCGGTCAGCTTATTTTTGATCTTCGCGATTACATTCACCTGATCCGCCGGGCTGTAAGTCTCCTTTTCCGGCGTGATCTCCACCGCAAGCTCCCGGTGGGAAGGATTAAACTTCATCGATTTATTGGAAAGCGCATAGATGTGCTTTCCGTCAAAATATGCGCCGGTGATGACATAGTTCGGCAGCAGCTCCTCCGCGTAAGGCAGGGTGAAGGAAGCGGAATCAGAGAATTTCAGCTCTCCAAATCCGTCCTGCGCCACACAGTAGAGCAGCTTCCCTTTGAAGCCGGTAACCGGTTCATCGTTGTCCTCCAGCACGAAAGTGACATCCTCGTCGTCCACAAACTGTGAACGCAGATCGGAAAGCAGCCAGTAGTAGTCGCTTTCGTTCAGGCTGTTCAGGTCGATCTGGCTCAGGTCGGCTTGCTTATTGAGCCCATAACGATGGATGCCGTCCGCGCTCATCTGCCGCCGGTCAAAGATTGCGCCGAGGTAAATCGTCTCCTCCACCCGCTTGCCGCGCGAATCAGCTGCGGAAAGCACCACATAGTAGCAGTTCTCCGCGTCAGACTGGGGCAGGCCGGTCAGCGCATAGCGGCCGTCCGCCGTCGTGAAGTCGAAGGTATTCACCACATCGTTATGCTCCTGATAATAGTAGGAGTCCTTCGTTTCTTTGTTGATAAAGTCGTAATAGGTCCCCTGGATCACTTTGGTGTAATAGACATGGTGGACCTCCGCCCGAACCGCGCTGTTGGCCGGCGCGCCTTTGAGCGCGTCCCGTTCCCAGAGATCGGCAGGTTTTTCAATCCCGGAGATGTCGATCCGGTTGGTGATCACCTGAACCGCCTTCCCGCCGTCCTTCACTTCGCCGGTCAGCATCAGGTCCCTGTGGATTACATTGATCGTGCCATATTCATAAAAATTCTCCGATTCGGCCCCGGCATTTGAGAATACATACCGGTAGCTCTGCGGTCTCCAGGTATTCCGCGCGTCGTCGATCACAATCGGAACATTCAAAACACCCTGTTCGTCGGTGATGTAGCGGACATTTGGCGCCGGGGCAATCATGCTGTCCCAGCTTTGGAAATCCGCCTGAAAAGAGGAGGCGGGCGTGCCGTCAAAGGTTGAAACCTTGAGTGAAACATGTGCCTGCGCACCATTCGAAGTGAGGTACACCGGCTTATCGGTTTGCGTTTCAGCGGTATAAATCGGTTTGACATAATCCTTGATCCAGACCGATTCTCCGGTCAGCGAACGCTCGTCATCCAGCCACAGATCGAACGACTGCCACATATCCACCGCAAGATCCTCAAACGCAATCTCCGCCGTAAACTGACCGTTTCCCTGCACTGGGACCTCCTGCTCAATGGAAGTGCCC
Organism: Anaerotruncus sp. AF02-27; assembly: GCF_003465835.1. Classification (NCBI taxonomy): domain Bacteria; kingdom Bacillati; phylum Bacillota; class Clostridia; order Eubacteriales; family Oscillospiraceae; genus Anaerotruncus; species Anaerotruncus sp. AF02-27. The sequence continues at coordinate 75,579 of NZ_QSBX01000009.1, forward strand.
GAAAGCGTGATCCGCACCGACTTCGGCATCGGGACTGCCGGATCACGCGGCCGCACGAAACCCCACAGCTTGGCGGTGTCGGTGGTGCGGTAGATTGGGCGGTCGGAGAAAAGGTATGCGTAATAGCCGTAAGAGACATCCCCCTGGTTCCAACTGTCAAAATAGCGGTTATCCACATAGGTGTGTTCCCCGGCTTTGATTGTGAATATCCCGTTTGCCGAATCATACTCATTTTCGAGCCCCTCAAAAACCGCCTTGTCGATCCGCAGAGTCCCGTCGGCGCCGGTGGTGCCGGAAGCCCGATAGTTGCCTTCACAGCTGAATTCGGCCCCTTCAACCGGCTGTCCGGTAGAAGCGTCGTTGATCCAGGCGACCAGCTCTTCGCCCATCGTCATGAAGAAAATTGACAGGTCGCTCGACTGCAAAAAGATCTGCCGGGTAACAGTTACGCCGTCCGACACCTGCATACTCAGATCGGCCGCATACCAGCCCTCAGGCAGCGGCTCGGGAAACTGGAGGATCTGGTTTTGCACCCAAAAGTTCTGCAAATCACTGACTGGCGTGACCGGCTGCGCCTCGAAGGAGGCGTATTGTGAGAGCTTCGAGGTGTCGATCTTGGTGTCGCCGTATTTGCGGTCGCGGTGACTGGCATTTTCCGCCATCTGCGCCGCGTACTGTCCGGCCGTATCGAAGCGGTAGACCGCAACTGATACTTTCCGGCTTTCCGGCGGGATGCTGTCATCAATATAGACGCCCACCGTAGCCGTTTCATCGGTGAGGGTGTTCAGGCTGCGGCCGTTATTGGCAAGCTGGAACTTCCATTCCGCTTCCTGCTGCGCCTCGCTGATTGTCGTAAAGGAAAACCGGAACGCATTTGCAAGCTCCGCGCCGCCCGCAGAGGAAAGCGGCGGGTTCAGCGTAACGGTATAGCGGGTGCCGTAAGCCATCGAATCCTCCGGGTAGAATACAAACTTTCCATCCCCATAAGAGATGCCGCCAACCACCGGCGGATCGATCGAAAACGCCTTTTCAAAGTCTGCGGAGGAAACATCGCTTGTGTTAAAAGCGAACTCGATCCCCGAGCGGATCGGCACCTTTTCGCCGTTGTCCATAGGGAAAAAGGATTTTACCATCAGGATGTTCTGCACCTGACAGGAAAAAACCTGCGGCTTGCCGTTTTTCCCCGCGACCGTGATCGTAAAGCTGCTGCCCGCGTCGAGCAGGTTCACCGGCTTTAAGAGAAATTCGCGGTCGTTCTGCGCGGTCAGCTCATAAGCGACCTCTGGATCGGTCGTAATTTTTCCACGCAGCGCGGCCGCGTCGGTGTCGTACGGCAGCTTGATCGTGAACGCGCTGTCGGGCGAAACGCCCGCGCTGGCCGTGGATACCGCGGCGATCTCGGCTTTTCCGCCGAACAGGGAACATCCCGCAAGACAGATCATCGCCGCAAGAGCCAGCGCGCCGCAGACACACCCCCATTTTTTCCATCCGGAACGGTTCATAAAAAGACCTCCTCACACATCTTTCCATCACAATCTCAGTATACCGGGTTTCCCAGGGGCTTGCAATGGCAGCGCCTGGCGGTTGGTTTTATTTCCAATTAGCACTCATATATATAGAGTGCTAAAAGTTTACAAACTGATAATAATCCATGTATTCTTTTGTAACAAACGCAGGTTATACTATAGTTAATGAAAAAAGAAAAGAGCACCGCAAGGTGCGAAGAAAGCAGGTGATTGCCTTGTGTGACGCCAAGGTTTCCCCTGTGGGCAATCCCGCAGGCGGTCAGAACAACACTTAAAACACAAACACGGTAAACTTGAAAGGGGATTTTTATATGTTTGATCTGATGCCTTTTGAACGCAGAGAACACAATTTGCAGAAATATTTTGACGATATGGAAAAACAATTTTTCGGCCATCTGGGTGACTTTGCACAGTTTAACACTGATATCCTTGATAAAGGCGATAAATTTGTGCTCCAGGCCGAACTGCCGGGCTTTCAGAAAGAAGATATCCACATCGATATCGACAACGACCGCCTAACCATCACCGCTCAGCACAGCGAGGAAAAAGAAGACCGGAAGGACCACTTTATCCGCCGCGAACGCAGCTATGGCTCGTTTGCAAGAAGTTTTGACATCTCCGGCGTCAAAGCCGATGAGATCACCGCCGAATATAAAAACGGCGTATTGGAACTCTTCCTGCCCAAACGGGGTGAAATCCCGGCGTCGTCCCGCCGGATCGAAATCCAGGGATGACCGGCCGTTTCCAAATAGAAAGGGGCGTATCCGCCAAAGCGGATACGCCCCTTTTATTGTTTTCAGACTGCCTGCAGCTGGGCAAGCACCTGATTGATTTTCTGCTGCGGGACATACCGCCTTGCATAAAAAAGCACGTTCTGCAAAGGCATATTGCGCGCGCGCGCAAGCATCGGGCTGCCCATCACCATCGGGAATTCCCGGCTCAGAAGCGTACGCGCCTGTGGATTTGCAAGGATCTCGCCCACCGTGATCTGATTGTTGCGTAAATTCATCTTGAAGCCTCCATAAACACAAACTGGGATACTCCAGTTTATGCCGCTGCGCCCCAAAAGATACCGGTCAGGCAGCCTGCCGCGCTTCCATCGCCACCGCTTCCAGATGCGCGCGCAGCTGATCCGGCGTGATGTTGTAGTTGCCGTCCAGATCGACCTTGAGGGTGACGTTGTATTTGTAGCTCACCTCGTCGATCACCTTCTGATACTCCGCGTCGCTGTAATGCCGCATACAGCCCGAAAGAGCCGCTGCCGCCAGCAGAACCGCAAATGCCGCCAATACTTTTTTCATGCTGGCTCCCTCCCACAAGTTACACTCTGCCGGAACGGGCGCATCATATCCCCCGTCACACGGCGCAGGCGTCTTTCCACAATCCAGCCGGGAAGCCCGACAATCTTCGCGATCTCCGGCACGGAACAACCCTGCACCAGTGCCAGGACAATCAGCTTGCGATCCCCGAAGGTGAGCGCCGCGAGCGACTGCACCACCTTGGCATTCCCGGAAGAAATGACCTTCTCGCTGATATAGTGCGTATCCTTCTCGATCTTACTGCATGCATCCACCAGGTTTTTGGAGAATTTCAGCGGCAGGGACGCATCCTCCTGTCCGCTTTCCTCCGAACAGCTCTTTGCAAAGGCCTGCACCACCGCTTGTTCAGCGGCCTCCTGACTTCCAAGCAGGTAAAGCGCGCTTTTATAGAGCCCCGGCACCATCCGCTCGTATAAAGCCTGATACTGCGTGTCCGCCAGCCCGGCTTTTTCCATAGCGCTCCCCTGCCTTTCCAGATTTTTATTCTATCGTGTACTAATCATAACCATACGGTTTGCCGTTTGGGGACACATTTCGCACAAAAATTCTTGAAAATTTATTTTTGTGCAATTTTCTTCCCTTTTTCCGCCACGGTTTGGTTATATAAACCATCGTGCAGGCCATCGCTCATTGTTTCAACATATAAAAAAACGAGCGTTTCCGCCCGTTTTCTTCAATAGAAGGAAATTTTATGATAAAGCTTCTGCCAATCCTGCCGACGTTTTCATTTCCTGCAGCGTTCACCGCCCGTGCATCCGCCGTCCTTTTTCTTATGCCTATTTTTCCGCCTTAGCAACTCCCGCAGCGTCTTATCCCCGGATTTTACCTGCCGGAAGCCTTCACCGGAGATTTCACCCGCGTCGCCCACAATGACGAAGGCGTTCGGATCCAGCTCCCGTACAATTGCGTTTGCCTTGCAGACCTCATACCTGCGCACCGCGCAGAGCAGCAGCTCGCTTTCGCGGCCGCTGTAGGCGCCGCGGGACTTCAGATAGGTCACGCCGCGGTCGAGATCGGTGAGAATCTGCGCTGCGATCTGCTCATTTTTCTCGGAGATGATATAGAGCAGCTTGCCGGTGCCCGCGTCGGTACCGTAGAGCACCGCATCGATCAGCCGGGTGGCGACAAAGATCACAATCAGCGCGTACATCGCGCTCTCAAGGCTCTGATAGACGAACGCGGCAAAGGTCACGACCAAGGCGTCCAGACACATCATCAGCCGCGCCATCGAGATATGCGGAAAATATCTCCCCAACAGCCGCGCCACCATATCGGTGCCGCCAGTTGTGCCTCCGCGCATAAAAATGAGTGCCAGCGCGAACCCCTCGACCACGCCGCCGAACACGGCGGCCAGCATGAGGTTATTCTGGTACGGCGGGACCACAAGGCTCAGAATATCGATCGCAGCCGAAGATACCGCCGTGGCCACGATCGTCTTAATCACCAGCTTATAGCCAACCGAGAGGATTGCCCAGAGGAACAGCGGGATATTGAGCAGGAAAATCACGCCGCCGATCGGCGTGCCCCACAGAAAATTGAACACGGTCGAAAGACCGGTGAGCCCGCCGGGCGCGATCTGGTTCGGCGCGGTGAACAGATTGACCGACAACCCGTAAAGTACCCCGCCGACGATAAAAAAGCCGAAGTCAGTGGCCCATTCCCTGAATTTTGCAGAATTTCCCCGCCGCATAAAAGCGCCTCCGTAGAATTATCATCCAAACTCCGAAAGGACCAGCTCCTTGTTGCGGTCGGTGGCCCACCGGATGTTCCATTCGTCTGTAAAGAGCAGCAGGTAGTTGTCCTTAAAGTCCTGCACAACCTTTGTGTCGGAGCTGAGATCGAGCGTTTTGGGGTCAAACTCTTCATTCTCGATCCAGCGGATGTATTGGTACGGTAGCCCCTCCATACGGATTTCCACGCCGTATTCATTTTGCAGCCGGTACTGCAGCACGTCAAACTGCAAGGTGCCCACCACGCCCACAATTACTTCCTCCATACCGGTGTGCGGCTCGTGGAAGATCTGGATCGCGCCTTCCTGCGCGATCTGGGTGACCCCTTTGACAAACTGCTTGCGCTTTAGGGTGTCGGTCTGCCGGACGCGAGAGAAGTGCTCCGGCGCGAAGGTCGGGATGCCCGCAAACTGAAATTTTTTGTTTGCGGCGCACAGCGTGTCGCCGATCGAGAAGATGCCGGGATCGAACACGCCGATGATGTCGCCCGCGTAGGCCTTCTCGATGATCTCGCGGTCCTGCGCCATCAGCTGCTGGGGCTGGGCGAGCTTGATCTTCTTTTGGCCCTGCACGTGCATGACCTCCATGCCCTTTGTGAATTCCCCCGAGCAGATGCGCATGAACGCGATGCGGTCTCGGTGGGCCTTGTTCATGTTCGCCTGGATTTTAAATACAAAAGCTGAAAAATCCGGCGAAAACGGATCGACAACCCCTTCGCTCGATTCGCGCGGCAGCGGCGGAGTGGTCATCTTGAGAAAATCCTCGAGGAACGGCTCGACGCCGAAGTTAGTGAGCGCCGAACCGAAAAAGACCGGTGAGAGCTTGCCGTGGCGGACCTTTTCAAGGTCAAATTCATAACTCGCGCCGTCGAGAAGCTCGATGTCGTCCGAAAGCTGCGCGTGCAGCGCCTGGCCGAGCGCCTCGTCCAGGCGCGGGGCGCCAAGCGCGTATTCGGTCGAAGCGACCGCCTTCTGGCCGTTGGCGTATTCACCCGCCTCAAAAGCGATGATCTCCCGCTTGTGGCGGTCGTAGACCCCCTTGAATTCCCGCCCGGAACCGATCGGCCAGTTGACCGGGTAGGTCTGGATACCGAGCTCCTGCTCGATCTGTTCGCACAGATCGAAGGGGCTTCTCGCCTCGCGGTCCATTTTGTTGATAAAGGTAAAAATCGGGATATCCCGCAGAAGGCAGACCTTGAAAAGCTTGCGGGTCTGCGGCTCGACGCCCTTGGCCGCGTCGATGACCATGACGGCCGAATCCGCCGCCATCAGGGTGCGGTAGGTGTCCTCCGAGAAGTCCTGGTGTCCCGGGGTGTCCAGGATATTGATGCAGTAGCCGTCATAGTTAAACTGCATGACCGACGAGGTGACCGAGATTCCGCGCTGCTTTTCGATCTCCATCCAGTCGGAAACGGCGTGGCGGGGGGTCTTTTTT
>NZ_QSBX01000009.1:81670-141322 GCF_003465835.1 Anaerotruncus sp. AF02-27
CCCGCGTCCGGGTGCGAGATGATTGCAAAGGTACGGCGTTTTTCAATTTCGCTTTTTAAATTCGACAAAGATGATTCCTCCAGATGCTATTGAGACGGCCTTTCGCCGCACTGCGCGCCGTTCGCGCTCTAAGTTTTAATATTACCATTTTTGCCTGTTTGACGCAATAGATTGTAGCTTTGCGGACAAAAATTTTCTTTCCGCGCACCAAAACAACTTCTCCGGGCGGTTCCCGCCTTGCATCCCGGCTTCTGTACGGTTATAATAGAGACTGTTTGAAACAATTCGGGAGGGACATCCAATGGATCAGCTCATTGTACTCGGGACGGGCAACGCAACCGTCACCAAATGCTATAACACCTGCTTCGCCATCCGCGGGGGCGCCGGCACGCTGCTGGTGGACGCGGGCGGCGGCAACGGCATCCTTGTGCAGCTCGAAAAGGCCGGGATTGGGATCGGCGACATCCACGATCTCATCGTCACCCACAAGCATTCCGACCATGTGGTCGGGGTCATCTGGATCGTGCGGCTTGCGGCCACGCTGATGAATAAAGGTAAATACGAAGGCGACCTGCGCATCTACTGCCATGACGGCCTCATTGATCCAGTCGTCACTCTTTGCCAGCTCACATTGGACAAAAAATTCCTAAAGCACATCGGGCAGCACATCCACTTTATCCCGGTCGCGGACGGCGAGACCCGGGAAATCTGCGGATACGAGACCACCTTCTTCGACATCCACTCCACCAAGGAAAAGCAGTACGGCTTTTCGCTGCTGCTTTCGGATGGGCAAAAGCTCTGCTGCCTGGGGGACGAGCCTTATAATCCCGCCTGTGAGCGTTATGTTTTGGGCGCGGATTGGCTGCTCTGCGAAGCATTCTGCCTCTACGCAGACCGGGAACGCTTCAAGCCCTACGAAAAGCACCACAGCACAGTCAAGGAAGCCTGTGAACTCGCCGGACAGATGAAAATTCCGAACCTGGTGCTCTGGCACACCGAGGACAAAAACTACGACCGCCGCAAGGAGCTTTACACCACCGAAGGCCAGAACTATTACCAAGGCAATCTCTTCGTGCCGTACGACCTGGAAACCATAACCCTCCGCTAAAAAAAAGCGAAAGCCATCTTGGCTTTCGCTTTTTTCGTATTATCCGCGCGGGTGGTCGAACTTTTTGAAGAGGGTCACCGCAACCGTCCGCTCTCCGATCTGCACCTCAGCCTGGTCAATCATCTGGCCGATCAGGTGGATTTCGCTGTCGCTGCCGGAACTGCTCACCCCCGCTACCTGCCAGAAAAACTCCTCAAGCCCCTCGTCCTTCTCCTTAACTGTCAAAAACCGGTTGAGATCCTCCAGCCGCTCGCGCTGACCGGGCAGATAGTTGCTGGTAATTTTCAGCTGAAATCCCTCGCTGAGCTTCCGCAGCTCCATCTGGATATCATCCGCTCCCATTCGCAGGAAGAAACCCGTCATCTCATCGATGATCTTTGACATTTTTTTCGCCGTGTAGTTCATCTCTCTAACCTCTTTTTTTCCTTGTCCTTGTTAACCTGTAAAGGCGTCTTTCTTTTGCAGCGCTTCAATCAGCGGGATCAGCACGATGCACACCAGGCCAGCCGCAAACCCGTTGTTATACAGGTTCAGCCCGCCGTGCAGGAATCCCACATTGAGCACCACCGACGCATGTACGACGCCCGCTATAACGCCCCATTTCCATCCAAACTGTCCCGCGATCGGCGCGAGCCCGGTGGAAAAAAGCGCCGCCAGCAGCACATCCGGATCGCTGAGCCGCCAGACCATAAAGAAAGAGCTCAGCACTACGCCCGCCATCACCGGGATGATATTGCGCAGATGTTTTCCAAACGCGCCAAACCCGCAGATGCTCAAAATACCGCCGATGGTCGGCCCGTTAAGCGAACCGCCCACCACCAGCACATAGACGGTGGCGAATGCCCCAACAATCCCCATGTTGATCAGCGTCACCGGGTAGTCGTCCAGCAGCACAAAGTCCGCAACCGCGCGGCCGGAGTGCCGGGTAACCGCAACCACCCCTTTAAAACTGCAGCCATTGTGCGCCCAGCCGCTCACGACCATTAAAAGGAACAGGGTGAACAAAAAAATGGCGAGTATCGCGTTGTTCCCGCTGCTCCATTCAAAGCGAGTTTCGAACACCCGCCCCATCGAACGGAAGAGCGACGCCATCACCATGCCGATAAGCCCGGCCGTAAAGCCGACGTTATAAAGGTTATAGCCCTGATGCACCCGCATGGTGAAAGCCGCGATCGGCGGCAGCAAAAATCCGATCAGGATCCCCATCCCGATGGTCAGCAGAAAACTCAGGGTAGGATCGGCGGTGATGGTCCGCATTTCAGTGACAATCGGCGCGAGCGCCGTGCCAAACAGCGAAATGTAGATGTACCGTCCAAAATGTTCATGCTGGTAGCGCGAATAGAGAAAACCGCCCAGGATGATGGGGAAAATATTGTACACATCCTTGCCGAAAAGCGCAAAGCCTGCCATCAGGAAAAGCGCGGCCACACTGATGCCGGAAAAGGTCAGTTTACAAAGCCGCAGCAGAACAATCGAGATCAGGGTCACCAGGCCGGAATTCACAAATGCCGCCCCCAGGCCGCCGACCACGATCGAGTCGGTGATGAGCCCCGCCTGCGTCCTGACAATGGCAATCACGCCGTCAAAAATATTGCGCGGCGTATCACACACGAAACCAAATGAGATCAGCAGCAATGAAAAAATCACCATTGTCCCATAAACGAAATCTCCCTGCTTATTTTTGTCGTAGGTGAGATATCTATACAAATTTTTGCTCCCTCCTCATTTTATTCCGTTTTGCCTGTTCAGGAAACGCTTTTTATACTTGAGCCCCGCCATCCGGCCCACCTGCCCGATCATTACGCTGTTGGTCACGCCGCCGACCACGCCGACCACCGGAAGCCCCTGCACCGATTTCGCGGCCAGCATCCGGTCGGCGAGCAGCGCGGACGCTTCCCGCAGGAGGTCATCCGGCTTCTGTGGGAATACCTTTCCCGTATCGATGGCATATCCGATCCGGTCAGCGCGCGCTGACCACTGCTGTTTCTCGTCCCCTTTGCTCACGCCCGCGCAAATGACCGCCAGCACAAACGTCCGCTCCGCTTCGTCTTCATAGGAAAAGCCATAGCTCACCGCCGCTTCATAAACCGTTTTAAGGATCACCCCAATGAACACCGGGACATCCGGCAGCCCGATCCCAAGCACGCCCAGCAGCGCGCCTTCCGCCGCCGAAAGCGCCTGGTTTCCGAGCGCCGCCCGCCCCGCCGCGCAGTCAAACCGCTTAAAATTTTTGCGGCTGGGGTCCCTTTGCAGCGCAAACGCGTTCAGCTCGTAGGAGTCGCGCTTCTTTTGGGCTGCGCCCGCCTTTTCAATGACGCCGGTGCCGTTTTGGAACACAAACGCAAACCCCTTCTCAAACGCGGCCCGCATGGCGTCGAGCGCCGGCTCCGGCAGCTTCTGCTCCACCTTTTTCCCAACGGCGGAAACCTTTTTCCCCAGCGGGGATTCTTTTTTTGCAAGGAGTTTTTGTTCCTGCTTTTGCACCTTGGCAAACTGTTTGGCAATCGTTTTGTTTTCCGGTTTCATCGGTCTCATGTTTTCTTCACGAACTGGGTTCTGCAGTTCGGGCAGGTGATGCTGAGTTTCCCTTTCCCGCGCGGCACGCGCAGCTTCTGCCCACAGGAAGGGCATTTGAAATGGCAGTGGGTGCGCGAATCCTTCACGGCGCTCACCGCGCTCGAAAAGTGCCGCCGCACCGGCCCAAACACCTGCAGGAAGCGCTGGTTTTCCTGGTAGCGCCGCGTGACATCACGTGAAAACATCCGCAGGTAGCAGACGGCCAGCGCCAGGAAGGAGAACAGATAGAGAAAATGCCATTCCGCCAAACGTTCCAATAACATCAGCGTCAACGCGAGCGCCAGCAGCGTGTAGTTGAGCTGATCGGTCCCATAGCGTCCCATCATAAACCTTCGCAGCCAATTCATCTTTTGAAAATCCCCTTTATACCGGTATCCTCTGTGCCGGTTTTTGTATAGATATTATTATTTTAACATACGCGCGGCAGCCTTTCATGAACGTAAAGTAAATACCATATTCTTAAGGTATCCCATCTATGCAAATTCCGAAATTCCTATTGTGTTTTTATGAAAAGTAGGTTAAATTAATGATATGGAAATGAATTCAGGGGCAAAGCGGAAAGGAGGACGTCCGATGGAACTTTTAGAAACCAGCGCTGTATCCTTCGTGCAAAAACTCTTGCACAGCTATCTGGTTTCCCGTGATATCCCGGCCGTCCTGTCCGCGTTGGATGACCGGATCACCTGGATCGGCACTGGCAAATTCGAAATCTGCCACAGTATCCAGAACGCCCGTGAGCTGTTGTTTGCCGAACGGGACGATTGGGGCGGCCGGTTTTCGATCACACGGGACTGGTATAAGGCCGTGGCTTTCGACTCGAAAATTGTGATTGTGTATGGGGAATTCTCCGCCGAACCCGATCTTCCAAATTCGGAAACCAGCGGGATCGATACCCGTTTTTCGGTTGTTCTGCGCGTTTGCGGGGATTCCTTCCGGGTTTTGCACCTGCACCATTCGGTGCCGAACCCGGAGCAGATCGCGGGGGATTATTTCTCCCGAAGCCTTGCGGGATTCAACGATCAGGATCTGCGCGAAAAAATTGAAGAAAAGGTCGGCGAGCTTGAACAGATCTATGCCCAGGCGCATGAAAATGAAGCGCGTTACCGGCTGGTACTGGAAGCAACCAACGATGTGATTTTTGAGATCGATTATGAAAAACTGCTCATCATTTGCAATGATTCCCCTTTGAGCGTCGAAATCGGCCTGCAGCCGGTCTATAAGATCACACCCGAAGACCCGTTCCCCCATCAGGCGTGCATCCATCCGGACGACCGCGAAAACTTCTACTGGACACTCTCCCGCCAGCAGATTTCCCAGATGGCCGCTGAAGACAAACGTTCGCTCACCTTTGAATGCAGGGTGCTCAATTCCCATAAGAAATATATCTGGATCAGTGTTACCATCGTCCCCATTGAAAATTCCCGTGGTCAGATCGTGAAGCTTATTGGAAAGGTCAGGGACATTGACGAACAGAAAAAGAAACTGCTTTCCATCGAGATGCAGTCAATGCGCGATCCGCTGACCGGGGTTTATAACAAGGCCTGCACCGCATCCCTGGTGGACGAATACCTGGCCGGTGAAGGCAAGGATCTGCTCGGGGCGCTTTTTATCATCGATATCGACGACTTCAAATCGATCAATGACAATTTTGGCCACCTGCTTGGCGATGCGGTGCTCAGTGACGTTGCGGCAAAAACCCAGAGCCTGTTCCGTTCCGACGATATTGTCGGGCGGATTGGCGGGGACGAATTCCTGGTCTTTATGAAGGGCCTGAAGGATGAATCGGTTATCCAGCAGAAAGCCCAGGCGCTGACCGAGATCTTCCGCCGCACTTTCACCGGGCGGCAGAGCGATTATAAAATTTCCGGCAGCATCGGCATTGCCATAAGCCCACGGGACGGCAGTTCTTACAGCATGCTCTTTGAAAACGCTGACAACGCCCTTTACCGCGCCAAAGACGGGGGAAAGAACCAGTATGCGCTTTACGACAGCCAGGTGGACCGGGAGTATGTTTACCGGGAGCGCACTCAATTGGAGCCGCCGCACAGCGGGCACAAGCTTCTGCGGGAAAATATCTCGGAATATATTTTCCACATCCTCTATGAGGCCAAGGATCTCGACAGTGCGGTCAACATGGTCCTGGAAATTATCGGGCGGTATTTCGGTGTCAGCCGGGTCTATATTCTGGAAAATTCCGACGACAACCAGCGGACCACCAACACCTTTGAGTGGTGCAACGACGGGATTTCTCCCGCCATGCCCATGCTGCAGGACATCCCGATCGCACCCGGTTATCTCGATTACTTCCGACCGGACGGCGTTTTTTACTGCGAGGACATCACCCGGCTTTCCCGAGCGGTGCGCGATGTGCTGGACCCGCAGGGAATCCATGCCATGCTCCAGTGCGCGCTCAAGGACGAAGGGGCGTTCAAGGGCTTCGTCGGATTTGACGAATGCGGCGGGCAGCGGTTCTGGACCCAGGAAGAGGTGGACACCCTTGCTTTCATTGCCAAAATCCTGAGCACCTTCCTCATTAAGCTGCGCACCCAGGCGCGGCTTCGGAAATCTTTCCAAATCGCTCAGTCAATACTCGACCACCTCAATACGCTGGCCTATGTCACCGCGCCAGGCAGCTATGAACTTCTTTTCCTCAACCGCAGACTGCTGGAACTGCTCCCCTATGCGCGGGTAGGGGATCTCTGCTACAAGGCCCTGTGGAACCGGCAAACCCCTTGTGAGCAATGTCCGATGGCTCTGATGCTCCGCGACCAAGCCGGCAATTACACGCGGGAGATGTATAATCCTTACCTGAACAAATGGGTCAATGCCACGGCGTCTCACATGCCGTGGCTTGACGGAAGCAATGTCGCACTGATCTCCTGTTACGATATTACACGTTTCCGAAAAGCATAAACGAAAAGGGCGGCTGCAAAAAATGCAGCCGCCCTTTCCTGTGTTATCCTGAAAAGAGCCTGTTTTCAGTCCGCTTTCCTCGAAAAGATAAAGTTGACAACAGTCAGCAGGAACAGGATCACCAGCGCGACCGAAATCGCCGCCATGCCCCCCGCGATGTCGGTGTGCTGAGCGATCGCGCCCACTACCATCGGCATGAGCACCGAACCAAGACTGGCCAGCGAGATGCAGGTGCCGACCGCCGCCGTGGAGGATGTGTGGCTGGGGTCCATGCAGGAAAGCGAGGTCGGATAGAGTCCCGCCATACTGATACCAAGGCCCATCAGCGTCGGAAAAATGATCCGGATATCCCGCGTGGAGATCATCAGCAGGTAAAAGCCCGCGATCGCGGCGCTCATCACGACCAGGAGCTTGTGCTTATCCACCTTGTAAGAGAAAGCCGCGCAAAGCAGACGGCCGGCAAGCATCATCATCCACAGCACAGAGGAGGTGCTCTGCGCCAGTGTCCCGCCCATAATACCGCTGTCCTTGAAATAGGTGATGAGCCAGCCCATAATGGTGGCCTCGGTACACAGGTAAGCAAACAGGATGGCGGTGACCAGCCAAAAGCGCGGCGAACGCACAAAGCTCTTACCGCCCTCTGCGGCCACCTTGGGGGAAGGCGTATCCGAGAGGGACGAACGCCCAAAAACAACAAGCATCAGAAGGCCAGCGGCCGCAACCAGCCACGCCGCGCTGCGCCAGTCAAGGCGCATGGGGCCGGTGAACAGGATGGTCAAAAACGGCGCCAGCAGCGCTCCAACCGCAAAGGTGGCATGCAGAAGGTTCAGGGAGCTGGTTTTGTTCACCGTGATCTCCGAAACGACCACATTTGCGATATTGCTCATCGTTCCGCGCCCAATCCCAGTGGCGGCGAACGCGATGAGCATCAGGATGGGATTTCCTGTGACGCTCATCAGCAGCATGCCCACCAGAATTCCCGCACCGAGCGAAATGGTGGATTTTTTCCGCCCGAGCAGGTACGGCAGGAACCCCGCGATAAATACCGCAGCCTGATTGCCGATCTGGTGCGCCGACAGCACCATGCCGCCCAGCGCGTAGCTCATCTTATATTCGGCCATCATGAACGGCAGAAGCGAGCCGAGCATGGTGCTCATCATGCCATTGGTAAAAAACGCAAAGAAAATAACAAGCAATAGCTGCGGATCGCTGGTTGCATTTTGCAGTTTTTCTTTTAACAGGTTCAACGGAATTGTCCTCATTTCTCAGATTCCCAAGGGCACGGAAACGGGATGCCAAATGGCACCCCGTTTCGTAAAATTGGGAAAGGAAGTTGTCGTATTCGGGTTTAGACGGCGGCCGGCATAACCAGGTTCGGCAGCCACAGAGAAACCTGCGGGACAAAGGTGACGACCATCAGCATGAAGAGCATGCCCAGATACATTGGAATCATCGCCTTGACCGTCTTTTCCACCGAAATGCCGCCGATGCCGCAGCCCACGAACAGCGCGGAACCGACTGGCGGAGTGCAAAGCCCCACCGCCAGGTTGAAGATCAGCACTACGCCGAACTGCACCGGGTCCATGCCGAAAGACTGCACAACCGGGACCAGGATCGGGGTGACAATCAGGATGAGCGGGGCCATATCCATGATGCAGCCGAGGATCAGCAGCATCAGGTTGATCAGCAGGAACACAACAATCTTGCTCGAGCTGACCGAAAGAAGCATCCCGGTGATCATTTTCGGTACCTGCAGGTAAGCGAGAATCCATCCGAACGCGCCGGCGGCGGCAATCAGGCTGAATACCATCGCAAGCGTCTTGACGCAGTTCATCAGGATACCGGGGATCATTTTCACCTTGAGTTCCCGGTAATAGAGGAAGGAAATGATCAGCGCATAGATGCAGGCGATTGCCGCGGATTCGGTCGCGGTAAAGATGCCGGCCGAAACGCCGACCAGAATGATAATTGCGGTGAAGAGCGCCGGGATCGCGTCAAGCGACATTTTGAGCGCCTGCTGCGGGGTGAGTTTTTCCCCCTTCGGGTAGTTGCGCTTGATTGCGATAAAGCCGCAGATGATCATCAGCACAATGCCCATCAGCACGCCCGGCACCAGCCCGCCCATGAAGAGGCGGCCAACCGAAACGCCGCCCGCGGCGACCGAATAGATGATCATGTTGTGGGAAGGCGGAATCAGGACGCCCTGGCAGGACGAGGTGACCGTGATGCCGACCGAGAAGTCCTCATCGTAACCGGCTTTTTTCATCATCGGGATGAGGATGGTGCCAAGCGAGGAAACGTCCGCGACAGCCGAACCGGAAAGGTGGCCAAAGAACATCGAAGCCAGGCAGTTGACCTGCGCGAGCCCGCCGCGGAAGCGTCCCACAAATACGTTTGCAAAATTGAGCATACGGGTGGAGATGCCGCCCGCACCCATGATTTCACCCGCCAGGATGAAAAATGGGATTGCCATCAATGAAAAACTGTTGATGGCTTTTGCCATCTGCTGCACCATGGACATCAGCGGAATATCCAGATAGAGCATGGTCATCGTCGACGAGGCAGCCAGTGCAAAGGTGATCGGCAGTTTGCACAGGATCATCACGAAAAAGCTGCCCAGAAGGATTGCTATGGCAAGATTGGTATCGATCATAGGTATTTCTCCTTCATTCATCTTTTCTCAGCGTGTATCCTGCGAAGATGAACGTCTTGCCACTGACCGGAAATTCTGTTCTCTATTGGAAAACCTGCCGCCGGACCCCTATGCCGGTTACACCGCCGCAGGCATGATCCACTGCGGGATCGCCAATGAAAGCGACGGAACAAAGGTCACCAGCATCAACACAACCACCATGCCCGCATACATCGGGAGCATCGCCTTGACCACCTTTTCCACCTTGATCTTGCCGATTGAGCAGCCCACAAAGAGCGCGGAGCCGACCGGCGGGGTGCACAGTCCAATCGCAAGGTTCAGGATCAGCATGACGCCGAACTGAACCGGATCCATGCCGAACGCGGTGACAACCGGCAGGAGGATTGGCGTGGTGATCAGGATGAGCGGGGCCATATCCATAATGCAGCCGAGGATCAGCAGCATCAGGTTGATCAGCAGAAAGACAACGACCTTGTTGTCACTGATCGTAAGCAGCATGTTGGTGATGAGCGACGGCACCTGCAGGTAGGCGAGGATCCAGCCGAACGCGCCAGCGGCGGCAATCAGGCTGAATACCATAGCGAGGGTCTTGACGCAGTTCATCAGGATCGCGGGCATCTGACTGATTTTGAGCTCCCGGTAAAAAAGAAGCGAGACCAAAAACGCATAGATGCAGGCGATCGCGGCCGATTCGGTCGCGGTGAAGATCCCGAACGAGACACCGCCCATGATGATGACCGCAGTGAAGAGCGCGAGCAGCGCGTCTTTGGTGATTTTCAGCGCTTCCCGGAAGGAAACGGCCCTTTCACGCGGATAATTTCGCTTCACCGAGATGACCGCGCAGACGATCATCAGGGAGATTCCGACCAGCACGCCCGGCAGAAAGCCTCCCAGAAAGAGTCTTCCGACCGAAACGCCGCCGGCCGCCAGCGAATACATGATCATATTGTGGCTTGGCGGGATGAGCACGCCCTGACAGGAACTGGTGACGGTGATTGCGACCGAGAAGTCGTCGTCGTATCCGGATTTTTTCATCATCGGAATGACGATCGAGCCGAGCGACGAAACGTCCGCCACGGCCGAACCGGAGATCCCCCCGAAGAACATGCTGTCCAGGCAGTTGACCTGTGCAAGCCCTCCGCGGAACCGTCCAACCAGGATATTCGCAAACGCCACCATGCGGTCGGAGATACCCCCGGCTCCCATGATCTCGCCCGCGAGAATAAAGAACGGAATTGCCATCAGTGAAAAACTGTTGATTGCCTTTGCCATCTGCTGAACCATCGCCATCAGCGGGATGTCCAGATAAAACATCGTAGACGCGGTGGCCGCGGCCAGCGCAAAGGTAATCGGCATCTTGCAGATGATTAAAATAAAGAAACTTCCAAGTAAAATTGCAATCGCTAAGTTCGTATCAACCATCGTTCTATTCGTCTCCCCCTTCAATGTTCTTATGCCGGAACTGATCCAACTTAAAGAAATCCAACAGGGTGAAATAGGAGATGAAAAGGCCGCCGACCGGCATCATCAGGTAAAGCATGCCGGCTGGCCATTTGGTGGCCGGAAGCGTCGAATTCATGGTGCTGAGCACCAGCTGCGTACCGTAATACATCAGTACAATCCCAAACAGGAAGATGATGATGTAGTTGATCTTTTCGAGGATCTTCTGCAGCTTTTTCGGGAACATGTTAAAGAACATCGAGATGGCGATGTGCAGTTTCTTCTCCACGCCGATCGCCATCGAAATGAACGCCATCCAGACCATGAGCAGCAGCGCGACTTCTTCGGACCACCGGATAGACTGGCCGATGAACTTGCGCGCAATGACCTGTGCGCTGACGATCAAAACGATGACCAGAAGCACGATCTTCGAGTATTCAAGCAGAATACGGTAGATAAAATCGAAAAATAAGGTGATCGCATTGAGTACCTTTTTCAAATTGCTTTCCTCCTCATAGATTTGTTGCTGCTGTACTGTCGCAAACCCCTTTTTGTTCGCGGCAATACAGCAGACTCAGCAATCCGGCAGCAAACTTCCGTCCGGATAAAACGGAAACAGCCGTCGGATGAAAACCGTATCATAATTTGTCAAGGATCGCCGGAGGCCCTGACGAACGGATAAAACGCCAAAGCTTCCTACTCTGAAAGCGGGAGCCGCCCGCCAGCGGGCGGCTCCCACACCGATGCTAGATTCTGTAAAGGGTTTTGCTTATTTGGTTTCGAGGATCTGGTTGACGATATCCATGTAGTCGGCCGCGAACTTCTCATAGAGCGGTTTGCAGGCATCCTGGAATTTCTGTTTCTCTTCCGCGGACAGCTCGGTGATGGTCGCGCCGCCGGCACGGACCTTTTCCTCAGAAGCTTTCTCACGCTCAGCCCAAGCTTCGCGCTCAAATTTCGCGGACTCGAGAGCCGCTTCTTTGATGATCGCCATATCTTCGTCAGACAGCTTCTCGGCGGTCTTTTTGCTCATCAGCTGCATCTCCGGAACACGGGTATGCTCGTCGAGGACGAAGTATTTCGCAACCTCATAGTGGGAGGTGGACTCATAGGAGGGCCAGTTGTTTTCAGCGCCGTCGATGGTGCCGGTCTGCAGGCCGGAGTAAACTTCACCGTAAGCCATCGGGGTCGGGTTCGCGCCAAGGGCGGAAACCATATCCATCATGAGCTCGGACTCCTGAACGCGGATGTTGAGGCCCTTCATGTCTTCGAGGGTCTTGACCTCACGCTTGGAGTTGTAGAAGGAACGGGCGCCCGCGTCGTACCAGGAAAGGCCGATCATGCCGGCTCCGTCGACCGAAGCGAGGAACTGGTCGCCAACTTCGCCTTCGAGGACTTTCCACATGTGCGCGCCGTCACGGTAGAGATACGGCAGCTGGAGCACGTTGAGGCTGTCGGCAAACTCTGCGAGCGGGGAGAGCGAAACGCGGGTGAAGTCGATGCCGCCGAAACCGAGCTGCTCGATAACCGACTTTTCGTCGCCGAGCTGCGCGCCGTGATAAACTTCGATCTGGATGCGGCCGTTTGTTTTTTCTTTTACGATGTCCGCAAATTTGTAAGCGCCCTGGGTGGTCGGATAATCCTGCGGCTGGTTCTCAGCATAACGGAAAACAAATTCCGGAGTGCCCGCCGCGTCGCCGGTGGAGGCAGCGTCACCGGTGGAAGCCGCCGGGGTGGAAGCCGCCGGCGCGGTGGAAGAGGCAGGAGCCTGGTTTCCGCCGCCGCAAGCCGCGAAGGAAGCCACCATGGCCGCTGCAAGTACGAGAGTGAAAATCTTTTTCATTTCATTTCCTCCATAACGTTCGTTCTTTAACGGGAGCGCCGAATTGCGATCCCCTTGTGAGTCTTATTATATCGGAAAAGATTTATTCAAGAAATCGTAAAATTTTGTGATTCGTAGTAAATTTTTAACCAGATTCGTTTCAATTTGCCCCGAAAAATAAAAATTATACCCAGAAGTTATTCAACTGGGTATAATTTCTTGTGCGCTATTTCCTGTCAGAACGCTTATCCGGTATTCGGACGGGCTCTTCCCAGTCGCGCGCCGGAACACCTTGGTGAAATAATTCGAGTCCTTATATCCCACCTGCGCGCCGATCTCCTTGATATTGACCGTCGGGTTTTTGAGCAGGTCCTTGGCCGCCTCGATACGCGCCTCGGTCAGGTAGGTAACAAAATTCTTGTTGAAGCACTGTTTAAAAAGCTTCGAGAAATACGCGTCCGAATAGTTCATCTCCCGCGCCACCTGCTGCAGGAAGATATCCCTTCGGTAATTTTTGCGCATGTAATCCTCAATTTCCTGCATGATCTGGGTCATCCTTCCGCCGCGGCTGCCGCTCACGTCGGCGGTCAGCTCCCGCAGAAGGCTCCCCGCCGCCGCGCGCACAGCCACGATGTCCCCCACACTGGAAAACGCCTCGTGCGGATCATACCGCTTGCGGTAATCGATTCCCGACTCATCCTGAAGGCAGGTGAGCACCCGCCGGAGCCTGCGCTCCATCTTTTCAACGATCGTACCGAAGTCGAGCTGCTGCGCGCATAACCCGTCCAGCGCCATGTTGATCGTGTTTTCCGCGCCTTCCGCATCTCCCGCCAGCACATAGCGGCAGATCGTCTCGGAAAGATTTTTGCGCTGCGCGGGATGTACCTGTCCCTCTTTTTCGAATAGACTGATGCGCCTTTCGTCGCTGCACCGGCCCAAGGCTGCCTGCGCTTCAAAAAAAGACTCCTGCGCGTCGCGCAATTCATAAAACTCGCTGCCAAGCGCGAAATAAAGACGTTTTTGCAGGATCAGGCCCAGTTTTTCGGAGAATTCCCATGCGAACTCCTTCATTCTCTGGGCGCTCGACCGTTCTTTTGCAGAACTGATCATCAGGACATAAAGCCGGTCGTCATAAACATAGGGCAGCAAGTGCAGACAGTCCGGCAGTATCCGCCCTTTTAGGATCTCACGCATCCGTTCCGGGTCCAGCCCGTCCGGGCTTGTCAGGATTGTGAATACGCCGTTTGCAAATTGAATGCCCAGTTCCGCCAGCTGGCCCTCCACCCATTCCGGGCGCAGATATCCGCCTATGACGGTCAGCACAAGCTGCTCCTCCAGCCATTGGGTCAGATTCTCGATCTTCTGGCTGGAAAGCTCCCGGCTGCGCTGCTCCTGGCGCTGCCGCTCGATCTGTTCAACCACCTTGCCGACCACTTGGAACAGGTCCTCATCCGAACAGGGTTTGAGCAGATAATTCACCGCGCCCATCTCGACCGCCTGCCGCGCATAGGCAAATTCCCCATAAGCGGTCAGGAAAATAATCCGGCAGTCCGGCGCCTCTGCGCGTACGGTACGGGAAGCCTCCAGGCCGTTCATACCGGGCATCTCGATATCCATGATGGCGATGTCCGCATGCAGCCGCCGCACCGCCTCAAGCGCCTCGCGGCCATTGGCGGCAAGCTCAATAAAGCAATTTTCTCCGAAGAACTTCTCAAGCGCACATTTCTGCGCTTCACGTTCAAGCTCCTCGTCGTCCGCAACTACGATCCGGTACATGCCGTTCCCCCTTTCTCCGCTTTGATCGCTGTTTCATCCGGCAGTTCCATCCGGATGGCTGTGCCCATCCCGACACGGCTGAAAATCCGGAACGTGCTGCCCGGGTGCAGCGTTCCAATCCGGGTGCGCACATTCCCCACACCAATCCCGGAAAGATGTCCCCTGTGGTTCTTGCCGCCGCGCATCAGGATCGCAAGCAGCTCAGGGGGGATTCCCTGCCCGCTGTCGGTCACAGTGATGACCGTCCTGCCGCCGCGCATCCGGATGCGGATGCGGATGCGCCCGCCTTCTTCCTTTGGCGCGACGCCGTGGATCACCGCGTTTTCCACCAGCGGCTGCAGGGTGAAGGTGGGCACCATCACCTGGTCGGTATCCACATCCCGGCAGTCCACGACATATCCCAGGCGGTCGCCGAACCGCTTGCGCTGGATATACATATAGTCGCTGATAATGTTGAGCTCGCGCGTAAGCGTCACACGTTCGCTGGCAGTCTGCAAATTGTAGCGGAACAGGTTCGCAAGCCGCCGGATCAGTTCCTCGGTATCCGGGGCGTGCTCAATCTTTGCCATACGGGAGATGATGTTCAGAGTGTTGAACAGGAAATGCGGGTTGATCTGGCTTTGGAGCAGCGACATCTGGGCTGTCTTGAGCATCTGTTCGGCGTTGATGCGCTGGACCTCCTCCAGATGCAGGCGGGACTCGATTTCATTTTTCTCCCGCAGGGTGGTGATCGACTGGTACATCGAATGCTTCATCACGTTGAAGGTCTGCACCAGTTCGCCGATCTCATCCCGGTTTTGGACCCTGAGGTCCGGGACGTACATATCGTTGGCGGCAATCCGTTTGGCGGCGCCGGCAAGTTTCAAAAGCGGGTTGATGATCTGCCGCACGGTCAGCGAGCAGAGCAGCGTGGCAAGGATCACGGTGAGTAAGCTCACGCTCACCGCGAGTACCGGCAGGATACGGAAAGTCTCAACCTTTTCATGGTAGCTCACATTTCCCTTTGCCACGGTGGTCTGCAAAAGTTCTTTCGCATATCCTTCGATATAGTTGCCGATCTTCACCACATAATAGTACTGGGTGATGTAGGAATCGGTGTCCGGAGTCATGCGCAGCAGCTTGGTGCATTCCTCCCGGTAGGTGAGGTGCGAAACCTTCAGGCCCTGGGTCTGCAGATAGCGGTGTCGGTCCATTGTCTCCAGATCGAACCGCAGGTTCTGCATGCTCTGGTTCGTTTCGGACATCGCCATTGTATAGTTCTGCCGGTTTTCGGTTGTCCGGTAATTGGCATAGGCAAAAAAACTGGTGTTCTCCGCCTCAAAGTCGCTGAGCACCGCATTGACCGCATAACTGTCCCCGAGGATCACATTGAAATCGCGCAGATAAAGGTTCACCATGCCCACACTGAACAAGGTGACAAACAGTACCATGAAGATCACGGCGCCGGTGAAGAGGAGCATCTTGCGGCGGATTGAAACCGAAAGCCACCAGTCGGCGCAGCGCCTGCAAAAACGGCGGATTGCTTTCACGGGCGACGCCCCTTCCCAATAGCTTTTTGCCGCAGCACGGCGGTATTCCTGCAATGGTTTCAGTATAGCATATTTTACAGGATTTTAAAATGGGCATGTTTATCCTCCGGCTCTTTTTCTCACCCGCCGGCGTGTTTTTGCATAGCCTAATAGTGGAAAAATGCAACCGACAGGAGGATTTTTATGCCGAATATCTACTTAAGCCCCTCCACGCAGGAGTGGAACCATTTCGTGAACGGCGGAACCGAGGAATACTGGATGAACCTCATCGCCGACGCCATGGAACCGTACTTACGTTCAAGCGGGATCCGTTTTACCCGCAACACCCCGCAGATGACCGCTGCAAGCTCAATCCGGCAGTCGAACCAAGGCAATTACGACCTGCATCTCGCGCTGCACTCAAACGCCGCGCCCGAAGGCGAAGCCGGAATGCGGCAGGGTTCCGAGGTCTACTACTACCCCACCAGCGTTCGCGGCCAACGCGCCGCGGATATCATCGCGGAAAACCTCAAAGCGATCTATCCCTACCCGTGGCTGGTCAAAACGGTGCCGACCACCTATCTTGGCGAAGTGGCAAAGACCCGCGCCCCAGGCGTGCTGATCGAGTTCGCCTATCACGACAACCCGGAGGACGCCACCTGGATCAAGGAACACATCGGGGAGATCGCTGAGAATGTCGTGCTCTCGCTCACCGAATACTTCGATATCCCATTTATTCCGGCGCAGCCCTCCAGGCAGGGTACCGTTACCCTTAACTGGGGATACCTCAACATCCGCCAGAAGCCGTCCACCGATTCCCCGGTGATTGGGCGCGCCTGGGACGGCAATCCCATCACCGTGCTCGGCCAGTGGGAAAACTGGTACGTGGTCGATTACTACGGCACCATCGGCTATGTGGACGACCGCTACGTGAAGCTCAGCCCCAAACAGTAAAAGGTAAAGGAGAACCGACAACATGTATGAACACTACCCGTTTGATCTCGCGCCCCTGCCCTACCCCTGCGACGCGCTCGCGCCCTGCATCAGCCCGGAGACTGTAAAGCTCCATCACGGCAAGCATCAGGCCGGCTATGTCGAGAAGCTGAACGCCGCGCTCGAAAACTGCCCCAAATACCACTGCTGGCCGCTCGAGCGGCTGCTCTGCGAATGTCCCCAGCTGCCGAAGAACCTCCAGCTCGCGGTGCATCGCAACGCGGGCGGCGTCTATGCGCACGAGCTCTATTTCGACGGCATGACGCCTTCACCGGTCACCTCCTGCCCGACCGGCAGGCTCGCAAAGGCCATAGACTGCTGCTTTACCTCGTTTGAATGCTTCAAAGACGTGATGACACAGACCGCCCTCGACCAGTTCGGCTCTGGCTGGTGCTGGCTGTGCTGCGAGCCGGACGGCAAACTGCGGGTGCTCTCCACCGCAAACCAGGATACGCCGCTTTCGATGGGGCTGCGGCCGGTCATTGCGCTCGACGTCTGGGAGCACGCCTATTATCTCGACTACCAGAACAAGCGCAAAGACTATGTTCAAAACTGGTGGAACCTGGTCGACTGGGAATTTGCAGAGCAAAATTATCTGCTGGTTTTTGAAAAAAACAGTTGACTTTAGCGATTTTACCTGCTAAAATAACAACAACGCTTTTAAGCAAAGCAAAAAATGGCAGTGACCGGAAACCAGTAGAAGGATCGCCGCCCGACAGAAAGCAGCCGGTCGATGAGAGGCGCAGGGACAGATCCTTTGAATACATTCCGAGAGCCGCGCACCCAAAGGGTCCGTCCCGAGTAGGCTGCGCCGGTCGCGCCCGTTACAGCGCCAGGGTATCCGCGATTCTTTCGCCTGTACCTGCTAAGGCCGTTTCCCGCGAGGGGGCGGTAAACCGAGGTGGTAACACGGGTTCATCCCCGTCCTCTGGAGAAATTCGGAGGACGGGGTTTTCTTTGTCCTCCAGCAGATTGAGGAGGCAAATTCCCATGTTCGAAAAAATCCTGATGATCGTCATTTTCTTTGCAGTCACCGTTTCGATCGGCGTCTACTGCAACCGCAAGGCCCAGAACGTCGGCGACTTCGTGCTCGGCGGGCGCAATGTCGGCCCGTGGGTCACGGCGTTCGCTTACGGTACCTCCTACTTCTCGTCGGTCGTGTTCGTTGGCTACGCCGGGCAGTTTGGCTACAATTTCGGCGTCGCCGCCACCTGGATCGGCATCGGCAACGCGCTTATCGGCAGCCTGCTCGCCTGGGTCGTGCTCGGACGCCGCACCCGCGTCATGACCAAACACTTCGAATCTGCCACCATGCCCGACTTCTTCGCAAAGCGTTACCAGTGCGACGCACTGCGGGTTGTTTCGTCGGTCATCATCTTCATCTTTCTGGTGCCATACTCCGCATCGGTCTATAAGGGCCTTTCCGGGCTTTTCGCAATGGCGTTCGGCATCGACTTCAAGTGGTGCGTTATCGGCATCGCGGTGCTCACCGGCATCTACGTCGTGGTCGGCGGCTACATGGCGGCCGCGCTCAACGACCTGGTGCAGGGCGTCATCATGATC
Source organism: Anaerotruncus sp. AF02-27 (assembly GCF_003465835.1). Lineage (NCBI taxonomy): Bacteria > Bacillati > Bacillota > Clostridia > Eubacteriales > Oscillospiraceae > Anaerotruncus > Anaerotruncus sp. AF02-27. Next base: position 100,024 of record NZ_QSBX01000009.1, read on the forward strand.
GGCGGTATCTGCGTGGTCATCGCCGCGATCCTCAACGGCCGCGGGGGGTTCACCGCCGCGCTCGAACAGCTTTCACAGGTGCCGGTCGAATCAGCCCCGCAGCTTTCCGGCGCGCTCGTCTCCTTCTTCGGGCCGGACCCGCTCGGGCTGCTCGGCGTCGTGATTCTCACCAGTCTGGGCACATTGGGACTTCCGCAGATGGTACATAAGTTCTATACGATCAAAAACGAAAAATCAATCAAGGCCGGCACGATCATTTCGACCGTGTTCGCGCTGATTATCGCGGGCGGCAGTTACTTTATGGGCGCGTTTGGGCGGCTTTATTACACCCTGCCCGAATCCGGCAAGCCGGTCTTTGACAACATCGTCCCGGAGATGCTCGGCAGCTGCCTGCCCGACCTGCTCATCGGCGTGGTGATGATCCTGGTGCTTTCCGCCTCAATGTCCACCCTCTCCTCGCTGGTCATCACCTCCTCGTCGACCTTCACGCTCGATTTCCTGAAGCACCTCTTCATGAAGGACATGACCCATAAAGTTCAGCTTCGCTGGATCCGGCTGCTCTGCATCTTCTTTGTGGTGCTTTCGGTCGTGCTGGCGCTCAACCCCAACAACCTCATCACCACCCTGATGTCGCTTTCGTGGGGCGCACTCGCCGGTTCTTTCCTTGGCCCGTTCATCTATGCGCTCTTCTGGCGCGGCGCGACCAGAGCGAGCGTCTGGGCCTGCTTTGTCACCGGCATCGGCATCAATCTCTGGAACTTCTTTGCGCCGTTCGCCCCGCCGACCACCGCGGGCGCGATTGCAATTGTGGCGTCGCTTTTCGTGGCGCCGCTCGTCAGCCTCTTTACCCCGAAGCTTTCACAGGCGCATCTGGATGTCACCTTCTCCTGCTATGACCAGACCGTCCCCGCGCCGCACAAGTTCATGCTTGATCAGGTGTCCGAATAAAAACAAACAAAAAGAGGGCCGCTGCATGGCAGCGGCCCTCTTTTTGTGCCAATCAGAAATTCTGCTGGAAACCGGTCAGCTCATCCGGGCCTGAAAAGCCCATTGTAAAGGCCTTTTCACGCAGCGCGGTATAGAGCTCCGCCCAAGATGCCTGGTAATATGGATTCACGAATAGGACGCCGATCCCGCAGCAGAGTCCTCCGAGAATCCACCAGCCGATGAAGGACAGGTCGAGCACAAACATCTCCATCTTCTCACCGTCGGTCATCTGCTTGCTCAATTCGAACGCCCGCTGGTACGGCATATCCGGACGCTCCGCGAGAATGTAAGGCACCATGCGGTACTGGTATCCCTTGATGATGCCTGGCACAACCAGCAAAAGCGTCCACAGAAAAACCCACAGGTCCCGCAGAAACAGGCAGAACACGATGTTTCCATAATTCTTAGAGCCGCACTGAAACCCATGGAACAGCCGCTCGAAACGGCTCGGTGCAAGCCGGCTTTCCATAAAGAACCGGTACTGGCCGACCTCGACCACATTTTTGAGAAAGACGGTGATCGCCAGCGAGACAAGCCCCACCACTCCGGAAATCAACCCCAGAATCATCAGGGCGCCCGCCCGGACGGTCGGATCCTCAATCAGGTATTCCACATCCGATACACTGCCGCTTCCGCCGGAAGCCACCCCCATAATGATCGAGTAGCAAAGGCAAACCACAAAGCCCATCCAGTAGTAATTTCTGAGGATACGCTTCGCTTCCTCTTTGATTTGCGCACGCCGCCACATAGGTATCCCTCCTTAGTAAAACTATGGGAACAGTATAACATGTTTTCTGTGAAAAAAATATCTATTTCATTGAAATTTTACACTTGACAAACTGGAATTTCTGGTGTATCATAAAAACAAATCAGTAACGATTATCGTTATTGTTACTGAAATCGTTTTTCAAGGGTTGATCGCATGAAATATTCCAGGCAGAGGGAGCTGATCTATCAGACCGTTTTGCACAACCCCATCCACCCAAGCGCCGATACGGTCCATGCTCTGGTCCGTACGCAGGAGCCCAATATCAGCCTCGGCACCGTCTACCGCAACCTGAATCTCCTGGCTGACCAGGGAAAACTCCTCCGCATCCGTGTTCCAAACGGTTCCGATCGTTTCGACGGCTGGACCGAAGGCCATACGCACATCCTCTGCACCCACTGCGGACAGGTGTTCGATATTCCGTTTCAGGATCTGCCCGGGCTCGAGAAGCAGATCCACGGCATCCCGGATTTTACAGTGACCGGTTATCAGCTCCTTGTGGAAGGGGTCTGCGGGAACTGTATGGATAACCAAGACAAAAAAGCGTAAAGAAAGAGGTATGCAACATGAAAGAACTCAAAGGCACCAAGACAGAAGCCAACCTGCTGACCGCATTTGCCGGCGAATCCCAGGCTCGCAACAAATACACCTACTATGCTTCCAAAGCCAAGAAAGAAGGCTTCGTCCAGATCTCCAATCTGTTCCTGGAAACTGCCGCGAACGAGAAAGAGCACGCGGAAATCTGGTTCAAACTGCTCGGCGGCATCGGTGACACCGCTTCCAACCTCGCGGATGCGGCCGCTGGTGAGAACTATGAGTGGACCGATATGTATGCCAACTTTGCCAAGGACGCAAAGGAAGAGGGCTTTGATAAGATCGCTTACCTGTTTGAGATGGTCGCGAAGATCGAAAAAGAACATGAAGAGCGTTACCGCGCCCTGCTCAAAAACGTCGACACCAAGCAGGTCTTTGAAAAGACCGGCGTCGTGATCTGGCAGTGCTCCAACTGCGGGCACATCCATGTCGGCGAAAAAGCTCCGATGGTTTGCCCGGTTTGCGACCATCCGCAGGCATATTTCCAGCTTCAGGCGAAAAACTATTAATTCTTTCTGTTTCCCCATCTTGTAAATAGAACGAAAAAAGTCCGGCGCAGCGGATCATGCGCCGGGCCTTTTTTTATATGCCATGCCGCAGAAAAAGGCGGGACGCCTCATCGGACGCGCCCCGCCTTCACCTGTTTTTCCCATTTCACTGTTCGATCAGACGCAGCAGGATCTCCTCCGCTTTCGCGGCGTCAGCTTTGCCCCGGGTGGCTTTCATCACGCCACCAATAAGCGCCTTCATCGCCTTCTCCTTGCCCGCGCGGTAATCCGCGACCGCATTGGGATTCGCGGAGGCGACCTCTTCGCAGGCCTTTTGCAGCGCAGCATCATCCATCCCGGCCATGTCGCTCTCGCTGACGAGCTCCAAGACCGGTTTCCCGGTGTCCAACATCATTTCAAAGGTGGACTTCGCAAGGTTCATCCGGAGTTTTCCACTTTCGATGAGCGCGGCGAGGTCGTGCAGCATCCGGGGGGAAATACCCGGTTCACAGGCCTCCTTTTCGGCGTCGGTCGGCATCCGGCGGAACATCTGCCCGACAATCAGATTGGCTGCGGTTTTCGGGTTTTGCAGGCCTTGGGCCGCCTCGTCGAAGAATTCCGCTACCCTGCGGTATTTCACCAGCAGTGCCGCGTCAGACGCGGGCAAGCCGTATGCGTCCACATACCGCGCGGACTTCGCGCCTGGCAGCTCGGGCAAACTGGCACGCAGCCTCTCCACTTCGTCCGGATCGATCACGATGGTCACAAGATCCGGATCGCGGAAATACCGGTAGTCCTGCGCGTCCTCTTTTCCGCGCATCCCTTCGGTCGTTCCTGTGGAATCGTCATAGCGGCGGGTCTCCTGGAGGACTTTCTCCCCGCTTTCGAGGAGGTCCACCTGGCGTTCGAACTCATATTCCATCGCCTTCTGCATAAAGGCAAACGAGTTCATGTTTTTAATTTCGGCGCGGGTTCCAAGCGTTTCGGAACCCTGCGGCCGCACCGAAATGTTCACGTCGCACCGCAGAGATCCCTCCTGCATTTTACAGTCGGAAACGCCGATATATTTCATGATGAGCTGCAGCTTCTCGACATATTCGCGCGCCTCATCGACGCTGCGGATATCCGGTTCGGTCACAATCTCAATGAGCGGCACGCCGCCGCGGTTGTAATCGACAAAGGTGTCCCCGCGCTGGTGCACCAGCTTGCCCGCGTCCTCCTCGATATGGATGCGGTGGATACGGATGCGTTTGCCGCTGTCCAGTTCGATCCAGCCGTTTTTGCAAAGGGGCTGATCGAACTGGGAAATCTGGTACGCCTTGGAAAGATCCGGATAGACGTAATTCTTGCGGTCCATTTTGGAGATATGAGAGATTTCGCAGTTGGTGGCAAGCCCCGCCCGAATCGCGTAATTTACAACCTCACGGTTAAGCTTTGGCAAGGTTCCCGGCAGCCCAATGCAGATGGGGCAGCAATGGGTATTCGGCTCGGAACCAAATGCGGTGGTACAGGAACAAAAAATCTTCGTCCTGGTCGAAAGCTCAACATGGGTTTCCAGCCCCGCTACCAGTTCGTAGTCTTTCATAACCGCACCCCCATTTCACATGGTTTCACACAGGCGGCACTCTGCTCGTAAGCGTATGCCGCCGCGAGGATTCCCGCCTCGTCAAACGCCCTGCCGATCAGCTGCATACCGATGGGCAGGCCCTTTTGGTCCTGCCCACAGGGGACGGAAACCGCCGGAAGCCCGGCGATGTTGACCGACACGGTGCAGATGTCGGTGAGATAATCCTCGGTGGGATCACTCTGTTTTCTGCCGCGTGGGAAAGCGGTCATGGGGACAGTCGGCGCGAGGATCACGTCGCAGGTTTCGAATGCCTTTGCAAACGCCTGCACAATTGCGCCGCGCAGGTTCTGGGCCTTCTTGTAATAGGCGTCGTAGTAGCCGGACGAAAGCACATAGTTTCCCAGCAGAATACGGCGCTTGACTTCCGCGCCGAAACCCTCGCTCCTCGTTTTGCAGATCATCTCATGGATGCCGTGATAATCCTTCGTCTGGTAGCCGTAACGGATTCCATCGTACCGGCCGAGGTTCGACGCCGCTTCGGCACAGGCGATGATGTAATAGACCGGCAGCGCAAATTTAAGCTCCGGCAGCGGGAAACGCACCATTTCCGCCCCCAAGCTTTCATAAGCTTTCGCGGCATCCCCGAGCGCCGCACGCACGCTGCTGGTAAGGCCTTCGTAATATTCGTCCGGCAGGCCGATCCGCAGCCCCTTCACACCGTTTTTCAGCGCGCCGGAAACCGGCTTTCCGCCCTGCGATGTGGAATCCATCGGGTCATAGCCGCAGATCGCGTCATAAATGAGCGCGGCATCCTCCACCGACGCGGTGATCGGCCCGACCTGGTCAAGGCTCGACCCATAGGCGATCAGCCCGAACCGGCTGACCGCGCCGTAGGTGGGTTTGAGCCCCACAAGCCCGCAGAAGCTGGCCGGCTGGCGGATCGAGCCGCCGGTGTCCGAGCCGAGCCCATAGGCGGCAAGGTTACCTCCAACCGCGGCCGCGACGCCGCCCGACGAGCCGCCCGCGACATAGCTGGTGCTGCGCGGGTTGGCCGCGCCGCCGTAATAGGACGTTTCGCAGGAGGAGCCCATTGCGAATTCATCCATGTTGCTTTTGCCCAAAAGAACCGCGCCCTGTTGCCTGAGCTGTTTCCAGACGAACGCGTCATAGATGGGGCGGTAGCCGTCCAGGATTTTCGACGCGCAGGTGGTCAAAATCCCTTTGGTGGAGATGTTGTCCTTTAAGGTCATCGGGATACCTTCGAGCGGGCGCAGGCTTTCGCCCGCCGCGATCCGCGCGTCCACCAACCGCGCCGCCTTTTTCGCTTCCTCCGAAGTGACAGTGATATAAGCGTTCAAATTCGCATTTTCGTTTTCGATCGCAGAAAGGTATTTCTCAGTCAGTTCAGCGCAGGAGATTTCCCTTGTTTCGAGCATCCGGTGCAGCTTTCCAATCATTCCGGCCTACCCCCTTCTGCGCACGACAAAGCAGCCGTCCTCGCCGCCGCCGGCATTTTTAAGGATTTCAGCGCGGTCGCTGGACTGGACAACTTCATCCTCGCGAAAAACATTCTGAAGGCCGCTGACGCTGTCAAAACCGGTGTCCCCCACATTGGCGGCACTGATCATGTCGGCAAAGCCAATCATCTTCTGCATATCCGCGGTGAGAGCGTCGAGTTCGTCCTCCGGGACATACAGCTTTGAGAGCAGCGCGATGTTTGCAATTTCTTCCCTGGTAACCATCTTTTGGCCTCCTTACCGCAGTTTGATATGCACCTCGCGCAGCTGCGCTTCGGTGACTTCTGCCGGGGAACCCATCATGGCATCCTGCGCGTTTGAATTCATCGGAAAGGCGACAATTTCCCGGAGGTTCTCCTCCCCGGTGAGCAGCATAACCATCCGGTCGACACCCGGCGCCATACCCGCGTGCGGCGGCGCGCCGTACTGGAATGCCTGGTAAAGCGCCGAAAATTTTGTTTTCAGGTCTCCGTCCGTGTATCCGGCCAACGCAAACGCCTTACGCATGATAGCAAGGTCGTGGTTGCGCACCGCGCCGGAGGAAAGCTCCACGCCGTTCACAACAATGTCGTACTGATAGGCGAGGATATCGAGTGGGTTCTTTGTTTCAAGCGCTTCGAGGCCGCCCTGCGGCATCGAAAACGGGTTATGGGTAAAGACGAGCGCGCCGGTCTCTTCGTCCTGCTCATACATCGGGAAATCCACGATAAAGCAGAATTTGAAACAGCTTTCGTCGATGAGGCCAAGCCGTTTGGCCGCCTCAGTGCGGATAAGCCCGGCCAGCTTCGGCGCTTCGCGGGCGGTGTCCGCGATGAAATAAAGAACGTCGCCCGGAGTAAGCCCGGCACGGGAGGCAATTTCCGCCCGCTGTTCAGGCGTGAGGAATTTATCAATCGGTCCCTGGTAGGAGGCGTCCTGTGCGACCTTCACGTAGCCGAGCCCCTTCATGCCGGCCGAAAAGGCGAATGTTTCCATCCCCTCGAAGAAACTGCGCGGCTGCTTCGCCGCGCCCGGGACATTGATCGCCCGCACGCACCGGCCACAGAACGGCTTGAAGGCGCTCTCAACGAACAGATCCGAAAGGTCGATAATGGTGAGCGGATTTCTCAGATCCGGCTTGTCGGTACCGTACCGAAGCATCGCGTCGGCATAGGTGATGCGGGGAAACGGCGCGGCCGAAACCGCTTTGCCGGAAAATTTCGCAAAGGTCTCTGATAAAACCTCCTCCGCGACCGCGAACACATCCTCCTGTCCGGCAAAGGCCATCTCAAAATCGAGCTGGTAGAATTCGCCCGGCGAACGGTCGGCGCGGGCGTCCTCGTCCCGAAAACACGGAGCGATTTGAAAATACCGGTCGAAGCCGGAAACCATCAACAGCTGTTTAAACTGCTGCGGAGCCTGCGGCAGCGCATAGAAACGGCCCCTGTGCTTTCTTGACGGAATGAGATAGTCCCGCGCGCCCTCCGGCGACGAGACGGTAAGGATCGGGGTCTGAATCTCCAAAAAACCCAGCGCGGTCATCTTCTGCCGCAAAAATGAAATGATCTGCGAACGCAGCACGATCCTGTCGTGGACTTTGGGGTTGCGCAGGTCGAGATAGCGATATTTCAGCCGGATGTCCTCTTTGACATCGGTGGAAGAAGCAATCTCAAAGGGCAGGATATGATTCGCTTTGCCAAGCACGGTGCAGGTTCCGGCATTCACCTCGACCATACCGGTTGCAATTTTCGGATTCACGGTTTCCTCGTCACGACGGACCACCCGGCCCGCAAACGTGACAACGCTTTCCCTGGTAACGCCGGAAAGCAGGGCGTCGTCCCGCACGACCACCTGTACCACGCCGTACTGGTCACGTAGATCGACAAACTGGATTCCACCGTGGTCACGGATATTTTCCACCCATCCGGCCACGCGCACGTCCTCTCCGATATGGGATTCCCGCAATTCCCCGCAGGTATGGGTACGATAGCCATTGCTCCTTTGCATATAAACACAACCCTTCTTCAATTAAAGGGAAATATTCACACGCCTTTGGGCAAATATTTCTGCCTAAAATCTTACCACAATATTTGTGCGCATTCAATAATCATATTTTACAAGCTTCTCTTGCCCTCGCATCTCCTTTTTGCGCAATGAAACCGTTTTGTCTATTTACCGCCCCGGTTTCGGATGGTATACTGGGAAAAAGAAAAACTTAGGAGGCATCTATGAACTGGGTAACTCAGTCCATTTTCTATCATATCTATCCTCTCGGCTTCTGCGGCGCGCCGCCGCAAAATGACAATGGTGAAACTGTCAGCCGGATCGAAAAGCTCACCGAATGGATCCCGCATCTCAATGCGCTCGGAGTGAACGCCCTCTATCTCGGGCCGGTATTCGAATCGACCGCTCACGGTTATGACACCCGCGACTACTACGCGGTCGACCGGCGGCTCGGGGACAAGGCGTCTTTCAAAAGGGTTTGCGATCAACTGCATAAAAATGGCATCCGCATTGTGCTCGACGGGGTCTTTAACCACGTTGGCCGCGAATTCTGGGCGTTTCGCGACGTGCGGGAGCACGGACAGGCCTCCCGCTACTGCGGCTGGTTCCAAAATCTCAATTTCGGCGGCGGCAGCCCGATGGGCGACCCGTTCTGGTATGAAAGCTGGCAGGGCTGTTACGACCTGGTGAAGCTGAACCTCAAAAACTCGGAAGTCGTCGACCATCTGCTCGGCGCTGTCAATATGTGGATGGATGAATTCGGCATCGACGGGCTGCGGCTGGACGCTGCCGACTGCGTCGATCCGGAATTTTTTAAGCGCCTGCGGCAGTTCTGCAAGGGCAAAAACCCGGATTTCTGGCTGATGGGAGAGATCATCCACGGGGATTATAACCGCTGGGCCAATCCCGAGATGCTCGATTCGGTCACCAACTACGAATGCGCCAAGGGGCTTTATTCGTCCCACAATGACCACAATTATTTTGAAATTGCCCACTCGCTGAACCGTCAGTCCGGCCCGGGCGGCATCTATCAAAATCTCTGCCTCTATAACTTTGTGGATAACCATGACGTCAGCCGCCTTCTGTCGGTGCTGAAGGATCCGGCCCACCGCTACAACATCTATACCCTTCTCTATACGATGCCCGGGGTGCCGTCGGTCTACTATGGGAGCGAATGGGGCGTCAAGGCGCAAAAACAGAACGGGTCCGACGCGAACCTGCGCCCCTGCCTTACATTGGGACAGGTTCCGGACGCGGATGAAGCCCTCTGCGCGCATCTCGCGCGGCTTGGGAAAATACGTTCGGCTTTCCCCGCACTGCAGCATGGGCGCTACGCGCAGGCGCTCGTCAAAAATGAACAGTTCGCCTTCTGCCGCGCGGACGGTGGGCAAAAAATCTATGTCGCGCTCAACTGCGCGAATCATCCGGAGTTTGTGGAATTCCCGGTGGAGGTTCCCGCGCTTACCGACCTTTTCTCCGGCGTAACGTTTGAGACGAACGATGGGAACCTGAAAATCGAGCTGCCTGCCTGCGGCGCGCGCATCCTGGTCCCGGCGGGGGATGACCGGACGCTCGCGGATTTGGACGAGCCTGCGGACCATGCGCAGAAGTCTTCCGAAACACCGTCCCGTCCCGCGCCCGGCGTGGTCTGGCTGGGCCGTTACCGCCATTTCAAGGGCAACGAATACGAGGTTCTCGGCGTGGCCAGGCACAGCGAAACGCTGGAGGATTACGTTGTCTACCGTGCGCTTTACGGAGAGGGCGGGCTCTGGGTACGCCCAGCCAGCATGTTCACTGAAACCATTGAGCGAAACGGCAAATGTATCCCGCGCTTTGAATATATTGGCGAATAGAACAGCGAATCGAAAAAGCGGCCCGCAAGGCAATGTCTTGCGGGCCGCTTGGTTTTTTCTTTTATCTTCTGGGAGGAACCGCGTGAATGGCACGCCCATCCGCGGCCTCGACCGCTTCGGTGAAGCTCTCGCAGAAGGTTGGATGCGGCCGTACAACCGAAATGAGCTGTCCGGTGGTCAGCCCGTTTGCAACGGCGGTGGCCGCCTCTCCAATGAGGTCGGTCGCGCGCGGACACATCATCTGCACACCGATCAGCTTTTCGCTCTGCGCATCAAAAACCGTCTTTATAAAGCTGCGTTCACACTCCTCGATCAATGCTTTTCCGGTTGCGGTCAGAAGGAACTTCCCGGTCTTGACATCCATCCCACGCATCTTCGCTTCGTCCACTGTCAGCCCCACGCTGGCAATCTCAGGGTCGGTGTAAATGCAGGCCGGAATCACATCGAGGTTGACCGAACGCGGCTTTTCAGCCAATGCGTCCGCGATACAGATCCCCTGCGCCGACGCGGCGTGTGCGAGCTGGATTTTTCCGATGACGTCCCCGATCGCATAGACACCCTCCACATTGGTTCGGAAGGCATCGTCCACCTGGATATGTCCGTGTTCGCACGCGACCGAAAAGCCTTTGGCAAAGAGATTTTCCGTGTTGGCCCGGCGGCCGACGGCACAGAGCACTGCGTCCGCCGAAATTTCCTGTGCGTTCCCCTTCGCCGTAAAACGGCAGGCAAAACCGTCCTTCTCTTTTTCGATTGCTTCCACCCTTGCTCCCGCAAAGATCCGCACGCCGCGTTTTTTGAGGATCATCCCGAGGTTTTGGGAAATCTCCCTGTCCATGGTGGGCAGGATGCGGTCCATCGCTTCAATCACGGCGACTTCGCAGCCAAACGCACTGTAAAGCGAAGCAAATTCCATCCCGATGACGCCGCCGCCGATGATCACGAGGCGTGGATAAAGCCGCGCTTCGGCAAGCAGGCTGTCGCTGGTGAGCGCAAATTCGATCCCTGGGATATGCGGCAGAGCGGGCTTCGAGCCGGATGCAATCAGGATGCTCTTGCAGCCAAGCGTTTCATCTCCAGCCCGCACCCGGCCCTGGCCCAGAATTGCGGCCCGCGCGCGGATCAGATCAATTTTATTCGCCTTCAGGAGCTGTTCAATCCCGTTTTGCAGCTGGGAAACGACCGCGTCCTTGCGCGCGTGGATTTTCGCAAGATCAAACCGGACATTGTCCGCCAAGATCCCGATGAAGGACGTGTTTTGCAGTTCCTGATAGGCTCGCGCGCTGTGCAGAAGCGCTTTTGTCGGGATGCAGCCCCGGTTGAGGCAGGTCCCGCCAACCGCATCCGCCTCGCAGACCGCAACGGCAAGCCCATTTTGCGCGGCGCGGATCGCGGCCACATAGCCGCCTGGGCCCGCGCCGATCACGATCAAATCGTATGTTTTCATAGAATCTCCTTCCTGTAACTCCGGCGAAAACTACGCGGGGCCGGTTTTCCGCCGGCGAATGCCGGCGCGCCGCTTTGCGGCGGCGGGAATGCGCAGCGTTTCCCGCGAAAACCGGCTGTCTCTGCCTAAAGCTGCTGCGCCCGGATGAGCGAACGGATATCGCACAGTTCCGGCGCGTCCCCTGTCAGGGCTGCGCAGAGCGCGTCGGTCGAGCAGGCCGCGCCTTCAAGCATCCGCGGGATCGAATCGATCAGGTCGGCATCCATCGCATCGGAAAAGACTTCACAGCCTGCTACCTGTCCATTTTGCACCGCAAGCCGCAGTTCGATATTCCCCCAGCCGAACCGTTTGCCAAAAGAACAGGTGAACGGAAGCGGCTGTCCGAGCCGCCACTGCCAGGAAGCATATTTCTCCTTCAGGCCTGCCCATTCATCCGGATCGAACTGCGCTGGACGAATTTTTTGCGGGATGCCGCCGTAAACTTCTCCGAATGCACGCAGCAATGCGTCACGCATCGTGTCCACGGTGATACGCCTCTCCAGTGAATGCAGGTTCACCACCCGCGACCGCACCGAATCAACCCCTTTTGCGGCAAGCTTCTCGACCGAAACAGACAGATAGTCGGACAGGTGCGCAAGATCCACGTCGATGAGCAGCGTCCCATGGTGATAGCAGCCGTGCGCAGTCCGGTAAAAAGCGTTGCCGGAAAATTTCCGTCCCGCGGCAGTCACATCGTTGCGGCCGGATTTTTCCGCCCGCAGGCCAAAACTTTCCACCGCCCGCAGGATCACCGCAAGCTGCCGGTCAACATCGTAATCCGGCCGGTTCGCCAAAAAAGTGAAGTTGAGGTTCCCAAGGTCGTGGAACACCGCGCCACCGCCCGAAAGCCGCCGCGCAAGCTTGCCGCCGTCCGCTTCGAGCGCGGCGATCCGGCATTCCTTCCACGCGTTCTGGTTGCGCCCGATAACCACCGTCTTCTGGTTCTGCCAGAGATAGAGGATCACAGTGTCCCTGGGTATCCGACGCACCAACAGCTCCTCAAGCGCCAGATTTTCATACGGATCATAACCCGCCCCAATCAGATAGCAGAGCCGCTCAGCCATCGTTTTCTCCAAACCGGTACCGCAGGCGCGGATTGCGGGCAGCACCTACCTCATCCAGCCGGCGCACCGGCGTGTGCAGCGGCAATTCATGCATGCAGTCCGGATTTTTCCGCGCCTTTTGGATGCTGTCCAGGAAGATCCGGGACGCTTCATCGAGCGTTTCCGGGCTTTCGGTTTCGGTCGGTTCGACCATCAGAGCTTCATGCACGATGAGCGGGAAATACATCGTGGGCGGGTGCATTCCTGCGTCAAGCAGGCTCTTGGCGATGTCCATCGCGGTCACGCCGCATTCCTTTTTCAGTGGTTCGAGCGTCATGACGAATTCGTGCATGCAGGGGCGCCGGTAGGCCATCTCGTATTGGGACGCGAGCTTGTGCATCAGGTAATTCGCGTTGAGCACCGCGTTCTCACTCGCTTCGCGCACCCCTTCAGCGCCCAGCGTCAAAAGATAGGCAAGCGCTTTCACCACGACAAGGAAGTTCCCATAGAAAGATTTTACCTGTCCAATGCTCTGCGGCGCGTCATTCGAAAGTCCACTCGGTGCGATCTGCGGTTTTGGCAGGTACGGCGCGAGAAATTCCTTACAGCCGACCGGGCCGGCGCCCGGACCGCCGCCGCCATGCGGAGTCGAAAAGGTCTTGTGGAGGTTGAGATGCACGCAGTCGAAGCCCATGTCGCCCGGCCGCACCACGCCCATGACCGCGTTGAGGTTCGCGCCGTCATAATAGCACAGGCCGCCCGCGTCGTGGACAATTTTTGTGATCTCCAGGATATTCTGATCGAACAGGCCAACTGTGTTGGGGTTGGTGAGCATGAGCCCCGCCGTATCTTCCCCCACCGCTTCGCGCAGGTCGGAAAGGCTGACGCAGCCATCCCGGCCGGATGGGACATTCACAATCGACATACCTGCCATTGCCGCCGAGGCAGGATTGGTCCCGTGCGCTGAATCCGGCACAATGATCTTGGTGCGTTTTGTGTCGCCGCGCAACTCGTGGTATTTCTTGATGAGCAGCAGCCCGGTGAACTCGCCATGCGCGCCAGCCGCGGGCTGGAAGGTCATCGCATCCATACCGGTGATCTCACAGAGATATTTCTCCGCAAGCTGCAGAACTTCAATGCAGCCGCGCGCCGTTTCCGGCGGCTGGAGCGGATGGATCTTTGCAAAGCCCGGCAGCGCCGCCATTTCATCGTTCAGTTTGGGGTTATATTTCATGGTGCAGGAGCCGAGCGGGTAAAATCCGTCGTTCACCCCGTGGGTGCGCCGTGCGAGCGCCGAATAATGCCGCGCCAGGTCGCATTCCGCAATCTGAGGCAGACGCGGCGGGGCACTGCGCCGCATGCCCTCCGGCAGGCTGACCGCCGGGGTGCTGCTTTCGGGCAGATAGTCGTTTCGGCGTCCGGGGCGGCTCTCTTCAAACAGCAGTTTCATGCGATCGCCTCCTTTATGAGCGTTATCAGACGGTCGATATCCGCTTTGGTGTTCTGTTCAGTCGCGCACCAGAGAATGCCGGAATTTACCGGCAGCCCGCCAAGCACACCATGCGCCGCGAGTTTTTCATTCAGCAGAACCGGATCGACGGGACATTCGGTGACGAATTCGTGGAAGAACCGCCGGGCGTACCGGCGTTCAAAGCCGGGGACGCGCCCGAGCTCGCAGGCAAGATAATGGGCGTTATCCATACACTGCCGCGCGGCTTTCATAAGCCCTTCCGGACCCATCGCCGCCAGATAGACCGATGCGGTAAGCGCGCACCACGCCTGGTTCGAGCAGATGTTCGAGGAGGCCTTCTCACGGCGGATGTGCTGTTCACGCGCCTGCAGGGTGAGCACAAAGGCCCGCCTGCCGTCCACGTCGGTGGTTTCGCCCACGATGCGGCCGGGCAGTCTACGGGTCATGGCCGCCTTGCAGGCCATAAAACCGAGATACGGCCCCCCAAACGCGAGCGGAAGCCCCAGCGGCTGGCCTTCTCCCACAGCGATGTCCGCACCGCAATCAGCGGGCGTTTTGAGGATTGCCGCTGCAATGGGGTTCACATTGAGAACGAACTTCGCCCCTGCGGCGTGCGCCGCCTGCGCGGCAGCTTCCGCATCCTCCAGCACGCCGAAATAGTTCGGCTGGGAAAGGATCACACAGGCAGAGTCTTCCCCAAGCAGCCCGGAAAGCGCCTCCAGGTCGGTAGCGCCGTCCTTTTCCGGGATCACCTGTATTTCGCAGTCCGCCGCCCAGCAGTAGGTCTTGACCGTTGCAATCACATCCGGATGGCAGGCGGCCGAGATGAGCGTTCTCATGCGTTTGCGGTCGCGGCACATGGCCGCGGCTTCAGCGGTTGCGGATGCGCCGTCGTAGACCGAGGCGTTCGCGCTGTCCATGCCTGTCAGTTCGCAGATCATCGTCTGGAACTCGAAAATTGACTGCAAAATGCCCTGGGAAATCTCCGCCTGATAAGGCGTATAGGCGGTGACAAACGCTTCTTTCGCGGTGATCTGTTTCACGATTGACGGGATATAGTGGCTGTAGGCGCCCGCGCCGCGGAAGATGCTCCGGAAGGCCACGTTTTTCTCTGCGAGAGCTTCCAGTTCCCGGCGGACGTCAAATTCGCTCTTCCCGGCCGGAATACCGAGCTTCGGGTATTTCGGGACGCTTTCGGGGATCATCCCGAAAAGCGCCTCCATATTCGCACAGCCGATGCTTTCGAGCATTCTTTGACGCTCGGCGGCTGTAGACGGTACGTAACTTCCCATGGGCTTACTCCTCCGACGTGGCGATAAAGACTTCGTATTCGGACGGGCTGAGCAGCTCTTCCTTCGCCGTCACATCCGAAACCCGAAAGAGCCAGGACGCATATGCATCCTCATTGATCTTCTCGGGCGAATCCAGCAGCTCCTCATTGACCTCACAAATGGTGCCGGTCACCGGGCTGTAAATATCCGAAACCGCCTTGACGCTCTCGACATCCGCGATCGTTTCGCCCGCGACCGCTTCGTCTCCCACCTGCGGCAGATTCACAAACACCAAGTCGCCCAGCTCCTGCTGTGCGTGGTCGCTCAGCCCCACCTCAACGATTCCGCCGTCCAATTCTCTGACCCATTCATGAGATTTGGTATACATTACCTTATTATTTACCATAATTATCCTCCTTGTATAGAATCATTCTTGTTATACCGTGTTTTTCTTGTAAAAGAAAGAACCAAAAAATGCGCCTAAAGCAGGGCTGCTGCCCAAACAGGATTCCACTTTCTGTGGAAAGCGGCCAAAGGCGCTGCCTTTGGAAACCGCAAGCTTTTGAAAAAGCTTGACGAAAACTTTGACTATTTCGCGCGCTTATAGAACGGCAGTTCGACCACCTCGGCCGCGATCCGCCGTCCGCGCACGTCAACCTCCAGCGCGTCGCCAAGCTGCGCCGCCTCCGTTTCGACCAGCGCCATTGCGTAGGCGCCGCCAAGATACGGGCAGTGGGTTCCAGACGTTGTAAAGCCGATGGGCTTTCCATCCTGAAAGACTTCACAGCGCTCCCGCGCGATGCCGCGCCCGGTCATTTTAAGCCCAATCCGTTTACGCGGCGGGGGATTTTGGGTCTCCAGAGCCGTCTTCCCAAGAAAATCCGCTTTCTTCAGCTTCACCGCGAAGCCAAGTCCAGTCTCGAGCGGCGTCACCGTTTCATCCATCTCATGCCCATAAAGCGGCATCGCGGCTTCCAGCCGCAGGGTATCCCGCGCTCCCAGCCCGCAGGGTATGAGACCGTCCTCCGCGCCCGCCTCGAGCAGCGCGTCCCAGAGGAACACCGCGTCCTGCGCGTCGCAGTAAAGTTCATAACCATCCTCGCCGGTGTATCCGGTTTTTGAGATGATGCAGGTGACCTCGGCGGGCTTCACCCGCTCAGAGTGCCCGCCGCTTGTAAATACCGCGATCGGGCCGTCTCCACCCATGCCGCCGGGAATTTTAACCGCCGCGTTTTCCACAAAGGAATAATATTTCTGTGGGATGCTGCCTGGCGCACAGAGTTTTGAAAGGATCATATGCGCATGCGGTCCCTGGAGCGCGACCTGCGCGACCTGGTCGGAGATGTCCTCCATCCGCATGTCGCCCCCGATATGCGCACGCATCCAATCGACATCTTTCTGCCGGTTTGCCGCGTTGACCACCACAAGGTATTTCTCTGCTTCCACCCGGTAGACCAGCAGGTCATCGATCACGCCGCCCGCGTCGTTGCACATCGGGCTGTATCGCACCTGGCCGTCGTACATATTGGTAAAGTCGTTGGTCATGAGGTTGTTCAGATTTTTCAGCGCGTCCGGGCCGCTGAACGTGACCTCTCCCATATGGGAAACATCGAAAAGCCCCGCCCTTTCGCGCACCGCCAGATGTTCGGCAATCACGCCGGTCGGATACTGCACCGGCAGAAGATACCCCGCGAATGGCACAATTTTGGCGTCACGCGCAACATGGGCCTCGTAGAGCGGCGTTTTTTGTTCCATTTCGATTCCTCCTCACTGATTGACAAAGAATAAACAAAAAAACAGAGGCATGCTGAAAATTCAGCATGCCTCTGTTCGATAACCTGAAAGATTCGCCCCTAAGGGAGCTTGCTTCTTCGGTGCCTTGCGGCTTTCCAGAGTTTCGTCCCAATCCGGTCCTTTTGCCTGAGAGTTTCTTGCAGTACCCCTTCGGCGCCTTGCGGTCTCTCCCGGATTGATCATCCGCATATTCTTTTGTTCAGTATACCTGAAGTTTCCGTCAATGTAAAGATCTGTTAAAAAATAAACAGTTTAAAAGGTGATATCCGCGGTCTTTGCCTTCACGAGCGGCAGCAGGTCAGACGGCGCGGCCTCGATCTGGCAGCCGATTCTCCCGCCGCTCACGACCACCCGCGGCAGGCTGTTTACCGCCTCGTCAAAAACTGTCACAAAGAGCTTCTTCATCCCAACCGGTGAGCAGCCGCCCCGGATATATCCGGTCGTCTTATTGATTTCATCCACATGGATCATCTCCACCGATTTTTCCCCAACCGATTTTGCGGCCTTCTTAAGATCCAGCTCCTTTGCCACCGGGATGACAAAAACATAATTCGCCCGGCTTGCGCCGCGGGTCACCAGCGTTTTATAAACCGTGTCCACATCCTGCCCAAGTTTTGCCGCGACGCTCACGCCGTCAATCTTTCCGTCGCTGTGTTCATATGTGTGAATCTGATACGGGATCTTCGCTTTATCCAGCATCCGCATCGCATTCGTTTTTTGTTCCGCCATAATAACGCTCCCCAAAGGATACCAAAAGTCCAAAGGCTTAGATCAAACTTTCGAGAAAGTTTGCAGGGGCGCGGCCCTGCCTGAATATGAAATCTGCTTACATTCCCAAATATGCTTTGCGCACCTTGTCGTCCGCGAGCATCTCTTTGGCGTCGCCGCTCATGACGATACGCCCGGTTTCAAGCACATACGCCCGATTCGCGATCGAAAGCGCCATCTTCGCATTCTGCTCGACGAGCAGGATGGTCATGCCGGTGCGGTTGAGCTCCACAATGATGTTGAAAATCTCTTTCACCAGGAGCGGAGAAAGACCCATCGACGGCTCATCCATGAGCAGAATCTTCGGGCGGGACATGATCGCGCGGCCGATCGCCAGCATCTGCTGCTCGCCGCCCGAAAGGGTCCCTCCCGCCTGTTTGCAACGCTCCCGCAGGCGCGGGAAATGACTGTACACATTCTCGATATCCGCTTCGATCTGGGATTTATCCTTCACAATGAATGCTCCCATCTCGAGGTTCTCTTCCACCGTCATCTGTGAAAAAATCCGTCTGCCCTCCGGCACATGCGCCATCCCAAGCCCGATGATCTTCGATGGGTCGGTGGCCAACAGGTTCTGCCCGTTCAAAAGCACTTCACCCGAGGTGGCTTTCTTAAGCCCGGTGATCGTATGCAGCGTGGTCGTCTTGCCCGCGCCGTTCGCGCCGATAAGCGAAACGATCTCCCCTTCGTTTACTTCCAGGCTCACATCGTGGATGGCATGGATCGCGCCATAGGAGACGTTCAGATTTTTGACATTCAGCATTGCGTTTCCTCCTATTCTCCGCCGAGATATGCGCCGATCACCTTCGGGTTGCGCGCAATCTCCTGCGGGGTCCCGGTCGCGATGATCATGCCGTAGTCGATGACGACCAGCCGTTCGCAGATACTCATGACAAGGCTCATATCGTGCTCGATAAGCAAAATCGAGATCCCGAATTTCTTGCGGATGATCGAGATGGTCTCCATCAGCTCGGCCGTTTCGGTAGGATTCATGCCCGCCGCCGGTTCGTCGAGCAGCAGCACCTTCGGATTGGTCGCAAGCGCGCGCGCAATTTCCAATTTCCGCTGCTGGCCATACGGCAGGTTTGCCGCCACATGGTCGGCCAGATCTTCCATATGGAAAACCGCCAGCAGTTCCCGGGCCTTACGGTCGATTTCGGCCTCCTCCCGCCAAACGAGCGGCGTGCGCAGGATCGACGAGAGCACCGAATATTTCATATTGAGATTAAAAGCCACCTTGACATTGTCAAGGACCGTCATCTTCTTGAAAAGCCGGATGTTCTGGAAGGTGCGCGCAATCCCGGCCTTGGCCACCTGATGCGGCTTTTTGCCGTTCATGAGCGTCCCGTCAAGATAGACCGCGCCCTCGGTCGGCTGGTAGACGCCGGTGAGCATGTTGAAAACAGTGGTCTTTCCCGCGCCGTTCGGACCGATCAGCCCGACCAGCTCGCTTTCTCCGATCTCCAATTCGAAGCCTTCGACCGCCTTGAGGCCGCCGAACGCGATACCGAGGTTCTCTGCCTTAAGTACCGTTTTAGCCATTCTGCGCACCTCCCTTCTTCACGCGCCTGGGCTTATTGGGATTTCTGAGCCAGCACAGAAATTTGGTGAGTGAAAACTCATAGGTTCCCAGCAAACCGGATGGCTTGAAGATCATGACCGCGATCAGCGCGACCGAATAGATGAGCATCCGGTATTCGGAGAAGCCGCGCAGCGCCTCCGGCAGCACGGTGAGCCCGATCGCCGAAAGGATCGAACCGGTCAGCGAACCCAGTCCGCCGAGCACGACGATCACAAGGATATCGATCGAGCGCATGAAGTTGAAGGTTTTCGCGCCGAGCACCTGCATCTGTTGGGCGTAGACCGCGCCCGCTACACCCGCGAAGAAGGCGGACATGGTGAATGCGAGCACTTTATAGTAGGTGTTCGGGATGCCCGACGCCTCGGAAGCGATGTCGTCCTCACGGATCGCGATGATCGCACGGCCATGGCGGGAACGCCCGAACGCAAACAGAATTGCAATGGTGAGCACCGTCACCCAGTAGACGGTATTGAAGCTCGAGAGTTTCGGGATTCCGGAAAGGCCCTGCGCGCCGCCGGTGAACTCGACGTTCTCGATGATGACGCGGATGATCTCCCCAAAGCCAAGGGTAATGATCGCCAGATAGTCGCCCTTGAGCCGCAGCGCCGGGATGCCGACCACAAGGCCGAACAGCGCCGCCACAGCGCCCGCCACCATGAGCGAAGCCAAAAAGATACCGGTTCCCATTGCTGTGGGACCGTCCGCGTCAACCAGCACCATACCGCTCTCTGCGATCTTCATCGAGAAAAGCGCGGCAGCGTACGCGCCGACCGACATGAACCCCGCGTGGCCGAGCGCAATCTGCCCGAGCACACCGGTTGTCAGGTTTAAAGAGGTTGCCAGGATAATATTGATCATGACGAGCATCATGACGCCCGCCCAATACTGGTCGATAATCCCGGTCTTTATCAGTGCGGCCAATGCCGCAAACAGGAGCACCGCGGAAACGGCGTTCACCAGATAGGACTGTAAAGTTTTCTTATTTCGATCCGTTGCCACCGCGCTCACCTACACTTTCTCTCCGACGTTTTTCCCAAGGATACCGGTCGGCTTTACCAGCAGCACAATGATCAGGATGCCGAACACGACCGCGTCCGCGAGATGCGAGGAGATATACGCCTTGGTCAGGCTTTCAACCAGCCCAATCACAAAACCGCCAAGCATCGCGCCCGGGATGATGCCGATGCCGCCGAGCACCGCGGCGATGAACGCCTTGAGGCCGAGCATCGAACCCATATATGGGTTGGCGAGCGGATAGGCCGAGCAGTACATTACCGAGGCCACCGCCGCAAGGCCCGAGCCGATCGCAAAGGTCATCGAAATGGTGGTGTTGCTGTTGACCCCCATCAGCATCGCGGCGCCAGCGTCCTCGCTGACTGCCCGCATCGCCTTGCCCATCCGGGTCTTTTTGATGAAGAGCTGCAGAAGCACCATGCACACGACCGACAGCACGATGGTCAGAATGGTCACCATATTGGTCTGGATCTTCCCCAAAGAGATAGTTTCCGCGGAAAAGACCGCCGGAAACGGCTTGGACGCGGATGAGAAGAAGATCATGAAAAGATTTTCCAGGAAAAGGCTCACCGCAATCGCCGTGATGAGGACCGAAAGCGACGGAGAACCGCGCAGCGGCTTATAGGCGATCTTCTCGGTTACCACGCCCAGAAGCGAGCAGGCTGCTACCGCAATAATGATGCAAAGCCATGCGGGGATTCCCATCCCCACCAAGACGGGAATACTGAACAGGGACACATAGGCTCCCACCATGATAAAATCGCCATGTGCGAAGTTAATCAGCTTTACAATGCCGTAAACCATCGTATAGCCCAGTGCGACGAGAGCGTAGATGCTGCCAACCTGTATTCCATTAATAACCTGATTGATAAATAGAATAAGATTGTCCATTTGGCACCTGACCTTTCATTCGGAATAAACCGCATCGCCGCCGCATGCTGCCAGACACACGGCAAACGGTTCGGGCGGTCTTTTCGCCCATAGAGTCTATTTTACACGATATCTGCCGGAATTGCCAGATCTTTGTAAAAAAAAGAAAATTTCTCGGGGCCAAAAAACGCCCCCCGGATAAACGGAAAAGGGAAGGCGGGGCAAGCTTAGCCCCGCCTTCCTGTAAATCCTTCGTAAAAAAGCCCTGTCTTTGTGTATCCCGGATTATTCAGCGGTCAGAAGCGTCTCCAGAGAAGTCTGGCCATCCTGCAGCTTGATGATCGCGGCGGTTTTGACCGGATCGCCGTTTTCATCGAAGGTCATGTGGCCGGTGACGCCGGAATAATCAGTGGCTTTCATCGCTTCCACAACCGCAGCTTTGTCGGTCGAACCGGCTTTTTCCATCGCGGCCTTCATAATGTAAACCGAATCGTAACCCAGTGCGGAAAACGCGGTCGGTTCATCGTTGTAGGTGCTTCTGTAGTTCTCAACGAAGCTCTTGACGGCTTCCGCTTCGTCGTTCACAAAGTAATGGCAGGAGAAATAGCAGCCGTCCACAGCGGAGGCGTTCGCTTCGCCGAGCGAACCCAGCACGCCGTCCCAGCCGTCCGCGCCGAGCATGGTGCCTTGGAAGCCGACCTGGCGGGCCTGGGTCGCGATCAGCGCGATCTTTTCATAGTAGTCAGGCAGCATCAGGACATCCGGGCCGGCCGCATTGATCTTGGTCAGCTGGGTCTTGAAGTCCTGGTCGTCAGCGCCATAACGCTCGTCTCCGACAACCTCCAGGCCGAGCTCCTGCGCCTTGGCAGCGAATGCCTTCGCAATGCCGTCCGAATAATCGTCAGAGGAGTTTGCCAGTACCGCAACCTTCTTGGCGCCCAGGTTCTTCGCGGCAAAGGTGGCCATGACTTCACCCTGGAACGGGTCGAGGAAGCAGGTGCGGAAGATGTTTTCGCCGTTTTGGGTGACCGAAGCGGCGGTCGCGGTCGGCGCCAGCATCGGGGTTCCGTCGCCCGGCGCCGCGGCAATCTTCGCAACCGCGTCGCACGGTTTTGAGGTGACGTCGCCGATCAGAAATTCCATCCCGGCGCTTTTCAGTTTGTTGTACGCGTTGACCGCGTCCTGAACTTCGCCCTTTTCATCTTCGGGCATCATCTCGATCTGACGTCCGAGCACACCGCCCGCCGCGTTGATCTCATTGACAGCCATCTCAATGCCGTTTTTGGTGGTGATTCCGTAAACCGAAACGCTGCCGGTCAGCGGCGCAAGCACGCCGAGTTTGATCGGGTCGGTGGAAGCGGCCGCGTCGCCCGCGGGGGCACTTGCGGCAGAATCGCCATCCGCAGCCGGTGCGGAAGAATTATTGCTGCCGGAGCCGCCGCACCCGGTCAGCACGCTGGCGGCGAGAGCTGCCGACAGCGCCAAAGCAAGAAACTTTTTCATTTTTCTTTCCTCCATCATACGCGAAAGCGCCCGGTTTTGGGGCGCTATCGCTTTAAAGTAACATATGGTTTCCATAAAAGTATATTGCAAATCAGCATCAAAATCCATTGCCTTTTTCGCCAATGATGCTGTGGGAATTCCTGCAAGTTTTAGAAAGAATTATGAATTTTACCTAAATTCCATACGTTTTATAGAAGTTTTCCAAAATATATCCACAAATTCAGCAGATCCGGCAACAAAATCGGCATTGTCCATAGAATTTTTTCTCCGTTTTTTTCCCTCACTCCGCCCATCGCGCACAGCCGTAGCCCTATCAAAGTTTCCACTTCCTTGCATGCCGGGCCACGGGCGGCCGGCTCCCGCGCCGTTTGCAGGAATTTATCCAGCCTCCCTGCAAAACCGGCGGTAAAAAAACCGCCGTCCAACGGACGGCGGCCATTTTTCCAAGTGAACGAATCACGCGTGGGCAGGTACCAGGGATTTGGTCATCCCGATCACCAGATCTACACAGGCGGTCAGCGAAAAGACAAAGTCCACGCCATAGGACGGCGCGACCTGCGAATATTGCTCGTGCAGCTCGTTGATCTGCTCATAAAGCGCCAGACTGTGATCGATTTCCGCCGCGTTCGAGATCAGATCGACCGCATGCAGCATATCACGGCGGCGATAGCCATAAAACTGCATGAAAATTTCATATTTCAGATGCCCGATCTTGCTGCCGTCAAAGTTCTCGCTGTGCGCGTAGCAGAAAAAATCGGACATGAAGTGGCAAAGGATCCCAAGCTGTTTGCTGAACTCCTCGGTCGACATGTTCTCCCCTTCCCTGGCGAGATAATCGGCCTTTTCCATCACAAGGTCATAGATATCCTTTTTAAAATGGGAAAGTTTCAGCAGGCTGGGCGCGACATCCGGCAGGAAGTTCCATCGGACGAACGTACCCTTATCCAGCTTCAGATTCATATTCTCCGTGAAATAAGCGTAAAGATACCTGCCCATTGTGATGTGGGAAAATAGGTTCATGGGACTCACCACTTTCTAAAAGATCAATTTATTCTATGCCTCTACCGGTGGCGGAGGATTCCCGCGCCTGCGCCGCCTGCCGGCCCGCAGCATACGCAGCGGATGCGCAAACCGAAAGCGGACGCGGCGGTAAGAGATGTGCAGCACCACCGCCAGCAGCACGAAATAGAGGACAAGGTTGACAAAGGAAAGGTTGCGCAGGATTTCATCGAAATGGACCATCCATGCGTGTTTTTCCGCACCTGCGAACACCTGCTCGAACACGAGGAAATGGTTGAGGAAGGTCATGCCCGTGAGCGCGAGATAGCCCGCGAAGAGCGCTCTGCTTTTATGGCAGACGCTGGCGATCAGCGCAAAAATGAGCACCGGGATCTGATACCGCTCGTGCATCCGGGCGGTGAACAGGAAGATGGTCTGCATAAATGCGAAGCCCAGAAGCCACACGCTTTTTTCGGCGGCGGTGAAATACCACGCCACCAACGCAGCCAGCGAAGCGGCCAGCATAAACGCGGAAAGCCCGCCCGCGGTGACCGGCTGGTAAAGGACCGTGTCCACATGCGAAAAGTTCGCGCCGAGCGCTGAATAAAGGTTGAACGCATTGAGCGCCGCGCCCGGGTATTGTTCAAAGCCGCCGAAATAGATTTTCCACGGTAGATTCCATCCGGAACGCACCATGAATGGGAAAAATACGGCCAGCGCGGTTCCCATCCCCGCTCCAGCCGCAAGGGCCACCCGTTTCCACGGGAACCGCATGGTCAGCAGCGCAAGGGCAAAAAGCGGCGCGAAATAGAGAGATTGAAATTTCATCAGGCAGGCCAGCGTCATTCCCCCGCCCGCCGGCACCGGTCTGCGTTCGGTCAGCAGCCAGAAAGCCAGCACCAGAAGAAACATCATGATGCAGTCGGTCTGCCCCCAATAGGAGGAGTTGAAGATAGCGGTCGGATTGACCGCCCAGAGCGCCGCGCATCCAAGCGCCGCCAGCCGGTCCACCTTTTTGAGTACCAGGTAAAGCAGCGGAATAATTGCGAGATCAAAGAGCATCTGCCAGCCTTTGAGCGCCAGCATGGCATAAGGATCGAAGGAGGCGACCGCATCCAGCGCCAGAAGCTTCCCCGTCAAAAAAAGCGGAAAAAGGAACAACGGCGGGGAATCGAGATTTCCAATGTTGTTGTAGGCGCCGAAGAAATCTTCCTCCACCCCCGCCGACCATCCGACATAATAGCTCAAGTCGAAGTAGTGTACGCTTGTGTAAGCGATCATCAGCCGCAGTACCAGCGCGGATGCAACCAGCGCGAAAAGAAACCAGGCCTCCTGTTTTTTGCCGAGGGTGAAGCTGTAACCGGGAATGCGACGATCCATAAAAAGCCTATACTTCCGATCATACAAATTTTATCACATTGCGCCAAAAGAGTCTGTTAGAAGTGTGATAATTATGTAAACTTTCTATATTTTCGTGGATTTTTCATAAATCGTCATGTGAAAAATAGCAGTTGATTGTGAACTCTTGCCCATTTTCTTCACGATTGACGGAAAGTTCCGTCTCACAAAAACACCCGGACGCACCCAGGCTTTCCTGAAAAGCCTTTGCCGCCTGCGGCGCGCCCCGCGCTTGCACCGACAGCATCTGCAGCCGTCCCGCCGGATCGTCGCACAGAAAGCTTTCGATTTTCACCCCTGAGGCCTCCTGCGCGGCCAGGATCGCTTCAAACTGCTTGAACTGCTCGGCCGGCGACTGCTCAAGGTTTGTAAGCACCGCCGCCATCGCGTTGACATATTTCAAAAACAGTTCGGAACTTTCCGGGTCGGCCAGAATCTGCGTGATCCTGCTCTTTTCTCCGGAGGCGGTCAGAGCCGCAACAAACTGGCTGTTTTTCAGTTCTTCCTGCATTTTATCCACCCTGTCCGCAAGAAAAATCCCGGCTCCAACAGCCACCGCCACCGCCACAAAAGCGGCCGCAACCATTGTCGCCCCGTTCCTGCCGCCGATCAGCCGGGTGGCCTTGTTCGCAAAGGCAACCTTATCCAGCGGCGCCACCTCCTATCTGTCGAGATATTCTTCGAGGCAAATCCCCGCGTCCGTAATCTCCCGCGCGACCGTTTCTCCCACATAGCGGAAATGCCACGGCTCATAGGCAATCCCGGTGATTTCGGTCTTATCCTTCGGGTAGCGCAGGATGAATCCGTACTCGGCCGCATGCGCGGCCATCCATTTCGCAGCTGCAGTCTCGGCAAAACCGCTGTCAAGCGTCTGGTAGGCCGGCGTCACAATGTCCGCCGCAAGCCCGGTTTGATGCTCGCTGTAGCCCGGCACCGCGATATACGCCGCTGTCATCGCGTAGGCATCTGCCTGGCTGTAGCCCTGCGCCAGATAAGTCTGGATGCTGTTATTGAAATTGCGTTCCTGCGAAGAATACGGCCGGTAGGCCGAACAGACCAGCAGATCGACCCCCTCCTCAGCTGCATCCGCGATCATCCGCTGCAAAGCCGGGACAGCCCGCACATCCATCCGGTAACCGTTCTGGACCTCGGCGAGCTCCGGTTCGTAATCCGCATCAATGCCATTCTGCGCATTGACCAAAAGCAGCATCCAGTCCTCCGTCCCTTCTTCCGGCTTTGCCGCGGACGGGATAGCTCCTTCCGGCAAGCTTCCGGCCGTTTCGGAAGAATCGATCTCGGATATCCGGCTTGACGGCTCCGATCTTTCGGAAGAAGCCGCCTGCTTTTCAGGCTGCGGCGCCGAATGATTCGGCGTGCCGGCGCTGCGCGGCGTGCAGGCCGCCAACAGCGCAACCGCCAATGCCATCGAAACAATCCGTTTCATAACTATGCGTTCACCTCATCTGTTAGTATCCCGCGCGGCTGGTTAAATATCCCCCGCCTGATAAAGGATCGCGGTGACTGCCGCGAGCGGCGCAGTTTCGCACCGCAGAATCCGGCTGCCAAGAGAAAGCGAGACCAGCCCGTTTTCCTTTGCATAAGCGGCTTCGGACGGCTCAAAACCACCCTCGCTGCCCACCAGAACCGACACGCTTTTCCCAAGCCTGCGTTCCAGCAGAGCCTTCAGCGGTTCGTCCGCATTCTCATAAAACAGGATCGCAAGCGCGTCCTGTTTCATGCGGGCAACCGCCTCGGGAAATTCACAGAGCGGCTCCACTTCCGGCACGCGGCCGCGGCCGCACTGCTTTGCGGCTTCGGCCGCGATCTTGCGGTACCGCTCCAGCTTCTTTGCCATCGATTTTCCATCCGGCCGGGAGACGCAGCGCCGGGTCAGCACCGGTACGATCTTTCCCACTCCAAGCTCGACCGCTTTCTGCACAATCGTTTCAAATTTATCGCCTTTGGGCATCGCCTGATACAGTGTGACAAACACGCCCGGCTCGCCTGCAGACGGTTCCACCGCTTCCACCGTGAGCTCCACCCGCGCCGGCTGAACCGACGCGATCCTGCACTGATAGTCCCGGCCGTCCCCGTCGCAGACGGTAAGCCTTTCTCCCACCTTCATCCGCAGCGACAACGCGATATGCCGCGCGTCCTCGCCGTCGATGACGGCATTCTGTTCATTCACCTGTCCTGTAAAAAATCTCGGCATAATTCTCACCAAATCAAAAGTTTTATGCGTTTTTTTCAAAAAAACGCAGGGAATTGCGCGGTACAGCTTCCCCGGCCCGCACGGCTATCCCCGTTGTTTGGCGGCCAGCGCCACCCATCCGCCCGATTCCCGGCGCTCGACCACTTCGTAGCCCGCGGCGGCCAGCGCGCCGGTCACATCTCCAGCGCGGGTGTCGATGATACCCGACGCGATAAAAACGCTGTCCGGCCGCAGGAACCGTTCCAGGTCGGGGATCAGCCGGATAATCACATCCGCAACGATATTCGCGGTAACAACCGCAAATTTTCCGTCCACCTTCGCGGTCAGATCCCCTGCCAGAAATTCCACCCTGTCCGCCACACCGTTGGCTTCGGCGTTCTCCTTTGCGACCCGCACCGCGACCTCGTCAATGTCGATCCCCACCGCGCTTTCAGCTCCCAGCAGCAGCGCCGCCACCGCCAGAATGCCGCTGCCGGTGCCCACATCAAGCAGATGCGCGCCCGGTGAGACGTATTTTTCCAAAAGCTGCATACAGAGCCGGGTGGTGTCGTGGGTTCCGGTGCCAAAAGCCATGCCCGGGTCCATCGTGAGCACCACCTCCCCCGGTTTTGGCGCGTAAGTCTCCCACGAAGGGCAGACGACCAGCCGCTCCCCGACCTTGGTTGGGTAATAATATTTTTTCCAGGCTGTAGCCCAGTCTTCCTCATCCACCTTCTCGCTCTCCACCGAAAAACCGATCCCGGCCGCGCCGAGGCGTTCGCTCACAAACGAAACCGCTTCCATCGGGTTTTCCTCGGGCGCGATGTAAAAATGGATCACCGCGTGTTCGCGGTCGCGTTCCAGAAGCTCCTGTTCGATCAGATCGACGTGCGCGATCTGCGGCGCGAGTTCTTCGATGTCGCTGTAATCCTCGATATATAACCCGTACGGCACCACCAGGTTTGCGATCGCCGCCGCTGTTTCCGCATCCCTGGTCGCAATTTTCAGCTTGACTTCGCTGTACTGCATCCGTTTTGCCCTCTCTTTCTTTTTGTCCTTGCGCAAGCTACTTCATGATACATTATATAATAATGCGCGGGTAAAATCCACCCGTAAAATCCGGATGGATTTTATCCAGTAAAAAACCGCGTGAAACGACTGTTTCACGCGGTTTTCCATTTATTTCATCGCATCTTTGAGCTTATCGAAAAAGCTTTTGCGCTTTTCATAGTTTTTGTCGCTTGAAAGCTTTTCAAATTCCTTAAGCGCGTCTTTCTGCTTGCCGGTCAGGTTACGCGGAACCTCGATATTCACCTTGACATACTGGTCGCCGCGTCCGCGCCCGTTCACATACGGAATGCCCTTATTGCGCAGGCGAAATACCGTTCCGGACTGCGTGCCCTCCGGCACATCATATTTCACTTTGCCGTCGATGGTGGGAACGGTGATCTCATCGCCCAGCACCGCCTGCGAGAAGGTGATCGGGATGTCGCACCAGACGTCGAATCCGTCGCGCTCAAAGAGCGGGTCGGGCCGCAGGTTTACCATGATGTTCACATCGCCCGCCGGGCCGCCGTTGAGGCCGTGGTCACCCTGTCCGCGCAGCACAAAGGTCTGCCCGTCGTCGATACCAGCCGGGACCGAAACCTCCAGCGTCCGGGTGTGGCGCACGCGCCCCATTCCGCGGCAGTCGCTGCACGGCTCCTTGACGACCTTACCCTTGCCGGAACATTTTGTACAGGTTCGGGTGGTCTGGATCACGCCGATCGGCGTACGCTGCTGGACGCGCACCTGACCGGTGCCGCCGCATTCCGGGCAGGTTTCCGGGGCGGTGCCCTTCTTGGCGCCGGTACCGTCGCAGGTATCGCACTTTTCAAGCCGCTGCACCTGCACCTGCTGCTTGCAGCCCTTGGCCGCGTCCATAAACGACAGGTTGATGGTGATATTGACATCGTTGCCGCGGATCGGCGCATTCGGGTTGCGGGTGCGCCCGCCCCCGCCAAAGCCGCCGAAGCCGCTTCCGCCAAAGAAGCTTTCGAAGATATCTCCCACGTCGAAACCGCCAAAGCCGCCTCCAAAGCCCGCCCCGCCGGCGCCCGCCCCATAGGACGGGTCGACGCCCGCGTGCCCGAACTGGTCGTAGCGCTGGCGTTTTGCCGGGTCGTTTAAGACCTCATAGGCCTCGTTAACCTCTTTGAATTTTGCCTCGGCGGTCTTATCCCCCGGATTCATGTCGGGGTGATACTGCTTTGCAAGCTTGCGGTATGCTTTTTTCAGGTCGTCCGTGGATGCGTCCTTGGACACGCCCAATACTTCATAATAGTCCCGTTTTTCAGCCATATGCCTCACCCCTGTTTATCTGCGTTCACAGGTTCAGGCGGGAGGATTACCCCCGCCTGAACGCACCTGCTTATTGTATTATTTTTTGTCGTCCTCGTCAACCTCTTTGTAATCCGCGTCGACATAATCGCCGCCGGGAGCCGCTCCAGCGCCGGCGTCCGCGCCGCCCATGTCCGGGCCGGCCGCGCCCTGGGCGCCCTGCGCCTGCTGGTACATCTTGGATGACATCTCATAGAAGTCCTTCTGCAGCTCTTCCTGTTTTGCTTTGATTTCTTCGACGTTGGTTCCCTTGAGGGCTTCCTTCAGCGCGTCGACCTTCGCCTGCACGCGGGATTTTTCGTCGGCGGAAACCTTGTCGCCCAGGTCGGTCAGCGCCTTCTCGCACTGATAAACCATCTGATCCGCACCGTTTCGCACGTCGATCTCCTCGCGGCGTTTCTTGTCCTCTTCCGCAAATGCTTCCGCATCTTTAACCGCTTTGTCAATGTCGTCCTTGGACATATTGGTCGAAGCGGTGATGGTGACGTTCTGCTCCTTACCGGTGCCGAGGTCCTTCGCGGTCACGTGCACGATGCCGTTGGCGTCGATGTCGAAGGTGACTTCGATCTGCGGCACACCGCGCGGAGCCGCCGGGATACCGTCGAGCCGGAACATGCCGAGGGTCTTGTTATCCTTGGCCATCTCGCGCTCGCCCTGCAGGACGTGGATCTCGACCGAAGTCTGGCCGTCCGCGGCGGTGGAGAAGATCTGCGATTTCTTGGTCGGGATGGTGGTGTTGCGCTCGATGATCTTGGTGCAGACGCCGCCGAGGGTCTCAAGGCCCAGGGAAAGCGGGGTGACATCGAGCAGCAGCAGGCCTTTTACATCGCCGCCGAGCACGCCGCCCTGGATCGCCGCGCCGACCGCGACGCACTCATCCGGATTGATGCCCTTGAACGGGTCTTTTCCGCAGAACGCCTTGACCGCTTCCTGCACAGCCGGGATACGGGTCGAACCGCCGACCAGCAGCACCTTGTCGAGGTCGGAAACCTTGAGGCCGGAGTCGGCCATCGCCTTGCGCACCGGCACCATGGTCGCTTCGACCAGGTCGGCGGTCAATTCATTGAATTTCGCGCGGGACAGGGTCACATCGAGATGTTTCGGGCCGGTCGCGTCCGCCGTGATGAACGGCAGGTTGATGTTCGCCTGGGTCATGCCGGAAAGCTCGATCTTCGCCTTTTCCGCTGCTTCTTTCAGGCGCTGCATGGCCATCTTGTCGCCGCGCAGATCGATGCCGTTTTCTTTCTTAAAGGAATCTGCCAGGAAATCGATGACGCGCTGGTCGAAGTCGTCGCCGCCCAGGCGGGTGTTGCCGTTGGTGGCGAGCACCTCCTGCACGCCGTCGCCCATCTCGATGATCGAAACATCAAAGGTGCCGCCGCCGAGGTCATAAACCATGACCTTCTGATCGGCTTCCTTATCGATGCCGTAGGCGAGCGCCGCGGCGGTCGGTTCGTTGATGATGCGCTTTACATCAAGTCCCGCGATGCGGCCCGCGTCCTTGGTTGCCTGGCGCTGCGCGTCGGAGAAATACGCCGGGACCGTGATGACCGCTTCGGTGACCTTCTCGCCGAGGTAAGCTTCCGCGTCGTCACGCAGTTTCTGCAGGACCATCGCGGAAATTTCCTGCGGAGTGTAGTTTTTGCCGTCGATCGACACCTTAAAATCGGTGCCCATGTGGCGCTTAATCGAAGAAATCGTGCGGTCCGGGTTGGTGATCGCCTGGCGTTTTGCAACCTGGCCGACCATACGCTCGCCGGTTTTCGAGAATGCAACGACCGAAGGGGTCGTGCGATTGCCTTCCGCGCTCGCGATGACGACCGGCTCGCCGCCTTCCATAACCGCTACACAGCTATTTGTAGTACCAAGGTCAATACCGATGATTTTTCCCATAATGAATGCCCTCCATATATATTGGAATAAATTTTAACGTGGTGAATGCCTGCTTTCTTTTCCTTGAAAAAGCAGCAAAAAAACCGCCTGAAGCAGGGCCCGCGGGAAAGGCCGGCCCCCATGTCTCCAGCCTTTAAAAAGGTCGACGAAACTTTAAGATCTTCGCGGCGCGGCAGGACCGAAAGCCCCGAGGGGCTTCAAAGGAGACTTTTCAAAAGCGCCCCCTGGTCAGTTTGCGACCTTGACCATCGCGTGCCGGATGATCCGGTCGCCGATTTTATATCCCTTCTGAAACACATCGGTGATGATGTTCGTCTCAAGCGATTCATCGTCAATGTGCATCACAGCGTTGTGCAGATCCGGATTGAACTGCTCGCCCGCAGCGCCGAACGCTTCGACTCCGAGCTTTTCGAGCACATCCTTAAAGTTCTGCAGGATCATCTCCACGCCCTTTTTAAACTCCGCGTCCGCGCATTCCACCGCGAGCGCACGTTCAAACGTATCGATGATCGGAACGAACTGCGCCACCGCATTTGCGGTTGCCTGCGGGTAAATCGCTTCCTTCTCCTTCTGGCTGCGCTTACGGAAGTTGTCATACTCGGCCATTGTGCGCAGCAGCTTGTCACCCAGCTGCGAAACCTGCTCTTCCAGCAGTTCCGCCTCGGTCTTTTCAGGCTCTTTGCGCTCCGCTTCCGGCTGTTTTTCTTCCCCGGTTTCCTCGGACGCTTCCGGAGTCTTTTCTTCCGGCTGCGTCTGTTCCTGGACCTCGTCCGCCTCGCCTATGGGCTGCTCATGCTTATGCTTCTGAGACAATCTGTTCCCTACCTTCTATGTGTTTTTATTACGCATCCTGTTCAAAAGTCTCCGCCAATAATTTCCCTAATGTCTGCGAAAAATATTCAAGATGCGGGATAATCTTTGCGTAATCCATCCGGACCGGGCCGATTACGCCAATCGCGCCCGCGTTCTGCTTTCCGATGGAGTAACGGGTGACCACCACAGACGTGTCGGCCAGCTCGCTTCGGCTGTTTTCCTTGCCGATGGTGATGAAAACGGCGTCGTCCTTCGAGCCGATAACGCCAAGCAGATGGTCGCGGTTCTGCATGGTGAGCAGCAAATCGTGCGCCACATCGGAAAACTCCTTATATCCCAGCAGGTTGGTCCCGCCGGAAGTATAGAACTGGCCTTCATCGATCTCTTTGCAGAGCTCGTAAACGGTGGCCAGAATCGGGGTAAACAGCCGGGAATATTCGCCCAGCGTGACCGCAACCGAATTGATGTACCACTGGGAGATGTCGTTGACCGATTTGTCGACCAGACGGCCGTTGATAAACTTATTGATAAATTCGAGCAGCTCCGCGGTGATGCCGAAATCCACCCGGCAGACCTTGTCGCGGATGACGCCGTTCGAGGCGATGACCAGGATGACCACCGTGCGCACGCCCGCCGGAACAATTTCGATATGCTTGACGCGCACTGTTTTCGGTGTGATCGTGGTGGAAACGGTCGCGCAGTTGGTGTAATCCGCGAGCGCCTGCGCGGCATCCTCCAAAAGCCGGTCCGGGTCGGGGTTATGCACATTGAAAAGCGCGTCAATCTCGCCGCGCTCCTCATCAGACAGCGGTTTGCAGTGCATCAGCTGATCGACATAAATCCGATAACCCAGGTGGGAGGGGACGCGTCCGGCGGAAGTGTGCGGCTGCTCAAGGAATCCCATATCAAAAAGCGCCGCCATGTCGTTGCGGATGGTCGCGGGCGAGACGTTGATATCAAGTTTCTGCGCCAGCATCTTGGAGCTGACAGGCTCGCCGGTATCGATGTAAGTCTCGACGATCGCGGTCAGGATTTTCAGTTTTCTCAAGTCGAGCTTCATCGCATACACCTCACATTCCACAACTGAGCAAAGTCCGCTTAGCACTCATAATCTCCGAGTGCCAACAACTATAATGTACCACATTTTTTCAGGATGTCAAGAAAGGGAGATCGGAATTCATGAATTGTTTACAGAATTTTTAGCACTCATATATTTCGAGTGCTAATTTTATCTATTTTGCGCAAATTCAATTTTGTTAATTGTGTATATTGACATTTTAATCCCGATGGTGTTTAATGATATCAAGAAATTGATAAATATTTAACAGCTTTGACGCAAAAGGAGGCTATCAAAATGACCACAAAAGAAGTAATGCTCCAATCCGCGGAGGACCTGCGCCAGTTCATGTTCCTGGCGATGCAGTCCGCACAGGATATTGGCGTGCACACTGTTGACGGCAGCATCGCAGATGCAAAATCCGTGCTCGGTCTCATGGCGCTCGATTACAGCAAGCCGGTCAAAGTCGTCACAGACGACCGCACCTTCCTGCAGGAACTGCGCAAATGGGCCGTGGCGTAACCCGCCCAGCA
Organism: Anaerotruncus sp. AF02-27; assembly: GCF_003465835.1. Taxonomy (NCBI): domain Bacteria; kingdom Bacillati; phylum Bacillota; class Clostridia; order Eubacteriales; family Oscillospiraceae; genus Anaerotruncus; species Anaerotruncus sp. AF02-27. Next base: position 133,841 of record NZ_QSBX01000009.1, read on the forward strand.
GATCCGGACCTTCGCCCCGCCATTGGCGGGGCTTTCCTGTTGTCATATAATTTTCCGTTTTTCTTACAATCCCCGTACAATCTTTTCACACGCTCCCGAAGCGAATTGCCGGGGCCGTTTTTCTTTGTTCAAAATCGACAAATTTCGACAAAATTTTCCTTCTGTTCCCAATTTCAGAAGCAATTGGGAATATGGGAAATCGACAGCAGCGCGGCGCTTTTCTATACTGATCTGGACAATATCACAAGGGGGATTTTATTATGGTCCGGCTCAGACAGCATCCTTTCTTCCGCGGCCTGCTCATGCTTGCCGCCATTTCCTGTATTTTCACAGGCGCTTTCAGCCTTGCCGTTGCCGCCGCGGCAAGCTACCATCCTGGCGGCCTCTCAGCCGGGCAGATTTTGCAGCCCGGCGATACGGTTGAAATCGGCGCGGGCGGTTCCATCTCCTACTATTACCGCGACGATATCATCGGCGACCCGATAGCAGACCGCACGCTTTATACCCTTGCGCAGGTTGAGCAGCTCGGTTCCTGCGACCGGGTGGAAGACGAAACGGACTTTGACGGCTGGGAAGTTATGTCGGTGAACGGCCTGGGCGGCGGAAACTATGAGGTTTCCGTCCGGGAGCATTTTTCCGTTTCCGGACCGGGGCCCGAACCTGTCCCGGATACCGCCGAAGCGAAACTGCGCGCATATCTTGCGCCGACCTCGGACGCGTCCAGCCTGTTCGTGGACAAAACGTCCAAGCTCCTTTCCGCCGCGTCCGGCAACGACGCGGTTCGTTCGGACAACAAAGTGTACTATTATCCGTTCTCGGCCACGCTGAACGATGCGTTTTTCTCGGTCAGGATTGCCAAAGAGAAAGGCGGCAAACAGGTTCTCTCCGCCAAATGGCTTGAGAAGAAACTCGATAACGCCTACAGTGTTTTTTCGGGGGCGCAGGAGTCCGCGCTGAGCGGCACACGCAAATCCTTTGCGGAAATCTCTCTGCGGGAAACGAACGACGACAGCGAAACCAAAATTCAGATAAAGGTGACGGTTAAGGCCAAAAAGGAAATTCGGGAAAACGGGGCGGTGATCGTGCCAAAAGGCGCCGAAGCCACCTTTCTTTCCCCCGCTTTCTACCTCACAAATGAAACGCTTCGCGGGGACCGGGACTTTTCAGCGGGCGACGGCGGCATGGTTGCAAAACCTGTGAAAAACGAAGACAACGAAGTCACCTGGACGGATGAAAACAACACCCTCGCGGTACTGTACTTTACCGCAGACAGCAATGTAAAGATCTACTATCCGAAGCTTTCCACCAGATGGAACCATTCCGATTACGCCGGCCGGTTCGCGGGCCAGGACGCTTTTATCCGCAGTTTTGTGGGCAATCCGGAGATTTCCGCCGTGTCCCGCGCGACGCTCGATCTGAACGTCCCCTATCTCAATGAGGACGGAGATCCGTCCATTGAAACGGAGGCCATCGCCGTCTACGAAGAGATTGATGGAATCCTCACCGACATCACAGGCAAAGGCAAATTTTGTGAAAATGAAAACGACGAGCTTGTCTTTCGCCTCAAGGTGCGCCAGCTCGGCACCTATATCTTCGCCAGCGCACCAGCGGCCAAAACAGCCGTGGAAAACACCTGAAACACCGGCACATCTAACGCGCCATTCCCAAAACGGGAATGGTGCGTTTTTCTTTTTCCTTTCGTATTCAAAATATTTATGGAAACGACACAATTTATTCATAATTTTTTGTACTTTCGCCCACATTCAAGCTCAAAAATAGGTGAAGTGATTTTCGCCGGGAGGTGATATGCATCAGGATTCTGATCTTTGAAAGCCATATGGCGCTTTGCCGCCCGCTTGCGGTATGTCTCTGGCGGCAGGGCTTCTTCCCCGTCTTCGCACAGGGGCTCGGTCAGATCCCGCAGGCGCTATCCCCGCCGCCCGCCGCAGTCGTATTCGGCGCCTCGCTCGGGTTGCGCCCTTCGTTTGACGCCAGTCGCGGTATCCGAAGATTTCTGGAAGTTCCCACGATCATTGTCGTTTCCCCTGCGGAAAACAAGCGATGGATCCGCGACCTGCGCAACCGTTCCGGCGTCTACTTCATTGAAAGCGGCAAACCGGGCCTGCTCGCGGCAAAACTTTCCGCACTGCTCGAACGTGCCGGGCGGGGGGAAGCCGCTCTGTGCGCTGGCGGATTGTGCCTTTTCCCGGATGAGCGGCACGCCCTGTGCGACGGCAAACCGCTCGCCCTGACTCCGCTCGAATTCGACCTGCTTTGCTGCCTTGTCAAAAATCAAAACCGGCCAGTGAGCTGTGAACAGCTGATGCAGGCCGTTTGGGGACGGTCGGACGAAACGCTGCTGCACACCCTGCGCGCTCACATCACCGCTCTGCGCGCAAAGCTTGGACCCTATCGCACATCCATCGCCGCGGTACGCAAAACGGGATATCTGTTCCGCTGGGACGGGGAGTATCCCCGGCAGACCGTCCCGCGGGCAATCTGAGAAACCCTACATCATCTGGAGATTGGAGCGTTTAACATGAAAATATCGTTGAGCAAAAAGAAACTTGCCTCCGGCATCGCGATTCTCACACTCGGCGCGGTCGCTGTATCCACGGTCGTTTTCGCTGCGGGCGGCGGCCCCGGCGGCGGGATGGGCGGTCCCGGCGGAGGAAATATGGGGCAAGTCGAGCTCTCCGAAAGCGTCATCAGCGTAAAATTGCAGACACCCACCACCGGCGGCCTCACCCGGAGCACCGAGTTCATCGGCAAGATCGAGCCAGCTGAAAGCGTCAGCGTCTACCCCGAGACCAGCGGCAAGGTGACCGAAATCTATTTTGAAGCTGGCCAAACCGTGCAGAAGGGAGAACTTCTCTTCACAATCGACGACACCGACGCGCAGCTCGCCTATCAGATCGCGCAGGCCAGCTACGAACAGAAACAGATCAGCGCCGACACCACCCTCGGCAGCAACTACGAATCGAAGGTTGCTTCCGCAAAGTCGCAGCTCGAATCGGCGCAGCAGAACCTCAATAATGCCCGTCTGAAACTGAAGGACTATAACGACGGCTATGACGACAGCCTGCTCTCGGCCGAACGCGCCGCGCAGAAAGCGCAGGACAATATGCAGGCCTACGACAAGACGATCGACGAGCTGAAGGATAAGCTCGCCGGAGCGGGGGAGGCTGAAAAGGAGGCCATCGAAAAAGAAATCGCCGAATATGAAGAAAAATACAGCCAGGCGTACCAGGATTATTCGATGTATTACAACGCTGTCAAGGATCTCGAGGCAGATGAGGACAGCGAGGCCCGTGATCTGCGCAACTCCTATAACACCGCCAAAACCAACTACCAGCAGGCGCTCGACAACTACAATCTCGTGACCGGCGGCTCGTATGAGGACACCGAGAAGGCCACCGAGGCGGAGCTCAAATCCGCGCAGCTCTCGCTCGAGCAAAGCGCCTCCTCGCTCGATAAATACAAGGTCTACGCGCCGATCTCCGGCGTAATCGAATCAAAAAACATCACTGCCAACGAACCCGCCTCCACCCAAAACGCGGCCTTCGTCATCTCCAACAAAGACACCCTCACCGTCAAGTTTAACGCGTCGGCCGACGCCGCCACCGCCCTTTCGATCGGCGACGAAGTCACCGTGACCAAGGGCAGTAAGGAATATACGGCCACCATCATCGAGATCGATTCCAAAGCGGACGATTCCACCGGCCTGTTCCCCATCAAGGCCCGTATTGAGGATGGTGACGGCAGCTTGCTCACCGGCGTTTCGGTCAAGGTGACCGCGGCCACCCAGAAGGTGGAGGACGCCATCCTCGTCCCGATCGACCTGGTCTATTATGACGACGGCCAGGCTTACGTCTTTACATATGCGGACGGCAAAGCCCACCGCACGGATTTTGAAACCGGCATGTCCAACTCTGAAACGGTTGTTGCCGTGTCCGGGCTTTCGCTTGACAGCGAGATCATCACCACCTGGCATCCCGACCTGAAGGACGGGGCGGCTGTGGAACTTGCAGAAGGCCAGGAAGCCCCCGCCGCCGCGCCCGACAGCGCCCCTGGAGCCGAGCCGACTGAAAGCCGGTCCGCGAAAGGCACTGATGCGCCGGACGCCGCCACAGCCCCCAACGCTCCCGAAATGCCCGCACAGGAGGATTAACCGCCCATGACACTTCCAAAATTATCCGTCACGCGGCCGGTTTCGGTCCTGATGTGCGTGATGTGCCTGCTCTTCTTTGGGATTTCCTCGGTTTTTGACATGGAGATGGAATCCACTCCGGAAATGTCAATGCCTGTCTTTATGGTAATGACCCGCTATGAGGGCGCTTCCCCGGAGGAGGTGGACAGCCTCGTCACCGACGTCGTCGAATCCGCCCTTTCCACTGTCAGCGACGTGGACAGCATGACCTCCCGTTCTTCCGAGGGCTCTTCCATGACCATGCTGGAATTCGGCTACAGCACCGACATGGACGAAAAATACGACGAGATCAACGAAGCACTCCAGCGGCTGCGGCTGCCGGACAGCTGCGACGATCCCACCATTATGGAGATGAGCATGGACTCCTCTTCCATCATGGATCTTTCGATCTCCACCAACGCGAGCGACAATATCTATACTTATATTGAAAACACCGTTGTCCCAGAGATTGAGAAGATCTCCGGCGTATCGGAAGTCAGCATGCGCGGCGGTAAGCGCGAATATGTCCAGGTGCTCCTGCGCGAGGAGGAGATGAACCAGTACGGCCTTTCAATGACCGACGTTTCCTCCGCCATTGCCAGCGCGGATTTCAACACCACCGCCGGCACGATCAACCGCGGCCAGATCGAGCTGACATTGCAGGGCGGCGTCAGCTACGACACCTATGAAAGCCTTGAAACCATCCCGATTTCCCTTCCCTCCGGCGACATCATCCATGTATCGGATGTGGCAACCATCTCTATGGCGGAAGAAACCAGGTCCTCCATCAGCCGTTATAACGGCATGGACAACATCTCCCTTTCGGTCTCGAAAAACCAGAGCGCCAACACGATCGAAGTCTGCGACGAGATCGTGGAGGTGGTTGACGAGCTGAACCAGCAGGGCCTGGGCCTTGCGGTCACCATCACGAACAACTCCGGTGAAACCATCTTCGAAAACATCATGAACGTTGTGCAGACGCTCGTCCTGGGCCTTACGCTTGCCATGCTCGTCCTGGTGCTCTTCCTCGGCGACTGGCGCGCGGCGCTCATCGTCGCCACCTCGATGCCGCTTTCGGTTTTCGCGGCGCTTGTGCTCATGGCCTGCTTCGGCATGACCATCAACATCATGTCGCTCGGCGGCCTGGTCGTCGGCATCGGCATGATGGTGGATAACTCAATCGTTGTGCTCGACAGCTGTTTTCGGGCGCGCGACGGTGTCCGCTCGTTTGAGGAGAGCGCCATCCAGGGCGCAAACCTTGTCAATTCCGCCGTCATCGCTTCCACCCTCACCACCATCGTCGTTTTCCTGCCGATCTCGCTGATGGAAGGCATGTCCGGCCAGCTCTTCAAGGAGGTTGGCTTCACCATCGTCTTCTCGATGACCGCTTCGCTCATTTCGGCGCTCACCATGGTGCCGCTCCTGTTCGTACGGATGAAGCCGGTCGAAAAGGAACATTCCTTCGTCAACACACAGCTGCATCAGCTCGAGCGGGTTTACGCAGCATTCCTTGGGCGTGCGCTCAGCCACAAGATCGTCGTTATCATCGTCGCGATCGCATTGCTCGCGAGCACGGCTGTGATGTTTACCCAGATCGATATGGAGCTCATGCCATCGAGCGATGAAGGCTCGATCAGTATTTCAGTCACGACCAAAACAGGGCTCAACATCGACGCGACCGACGAAATCATGACCCAGGTCGAAGAGATTGTCTCTGGACAGCCGGATGTCGAAAGTTATTCGATGCGCGGCAATGGCGGTTCGGCAAGCCTCACCGTCTATCTGAAAGACGACCGCTCGATGAGCACTGCCGATTTTATCACCCAGATGCGAAAACTCACCTCGGATATCGACAACGCCTCGGTCGAGGTGGAGGAACGCAGTTCCATGTCCTTTGGCTCCAGCGGCGTCACCATCAACCTGAGCGGTTCAAACCTCGACGTACTGGAGGAAACCTCCAATCAGGTGAAAGCCCTGATGCAGGCAACCGAGGGGATCGATTCGGCCTCCACCAGCCTGTCGGACGGCAGCCCGCGCGCCGAGATCGTGGTCGACCCGGTGCAGGCCGCGGCAATCGGCACCACCCCATCGGCCGTCGTATCAACCGTCAAAAACATGCTCTCCGGCATCGAGGCGACCGATCTGCAGACCAGCGACGAGGAGTACTCCGTCAAGGTCATGTACCCGGAAGACCGTTTCCAGGACGTGAGCGACCTTTCCGGCCTCATGATCGACACCCGTTCGGGAGGCCAAGTTCCGCTCACCGACGTGGCACAGATCGTCTATAACAACTCCCCCGCCCAGATCCAGCGCTACGACGGGGATTATCAGGTTTCGGTCACCGGCCAGACCGCGCAGGGGGCTTCCGCCACCCAGCTGTCGAACCAGATTGTGGCGCGCGTGCAGCAGATGGACCTGCCGGACGGCGTGACGGTGGAAGCCGGGGGCAGCATGCGCACGATGAACGAGGAGTTTGGCAACATCTACGGCGCGCTTGCCACCGCGATCTTCCTGGTGTTCGTGGTCATGGCCATGCAGTTTGAATCGATGAAATTCTCGCTTGTGGTTATGCTGAGCGTCCCGTTCTCAATGACCGGCGCGTTCCTGGCGCTGATCCTCACCGGCATGTCGATCTCGATGACCAGCCTCATCGGCCTCATCATGCTGGTCGGTATTGTGGTCAACAACGCCATCGTGCTGATCGACTATACCAATACGCTGCGCCGTGAGCAGGGTATGCCCGCGCGCGACGCGCTCATCTTCTCGGGACGCACAAGGCTGCGCCCGATCCTTATGACCACCACAACGACCGTCCTCGGCCTCCTGCCAACCGCGGTCGGCATCGGCGGCGAGGTGGAGATGATGCAGAGTATGGCGGTGGTCGTCATTGGAGGCCTGACCGTTTCCACCCTGCTCACCCTCATCCTTATCCCGACCATGTATCTGCTGTTCGACGGCGAGGACCGCCGCCGCAAAGGAAAAAAGACCGGCCGCAAATCGCTTTTCAAGCGCAACCTGCGCGAACAGCCCCAGGTGAGCGGCACCGATGAAATCCCCGAGGAATTCCGCTGACGGCGATTCTCCTCCAACCGGGAATGCTATCCATAAAATCCCGCCTGCAAAATGCAGGCGGGATTTTTGTGTATGATTTGAAGTCATACGGTCTGCTGGATCGTTCTATTGACAGGGAACGCTTCCCCTTGAAAGAAAGTTTAGATTTCCTTGATGCACGCTTTAGGTCAGTTTACAAGGAACTACACGCAGACCGTGAAACGGGCTGCTGACAACAAACG